>NZ_CP041243.1:2299484-2638105 GCF_006547065.1 Brevundimonas sp. M20
CTTCAACGGCATATTGGGCGTCTTTCCCCTCGGGCCCGGCATACGGTTCTAGAAAGCCGGGAACCAACGCAGGCTAAACAGACGTGGTTAACCATCTCTTGTGAGGCGAGGGCGTCATATCCCCTAAATCGCACCGCGTTCCCTGAATCGCAGTCCATCGCCCGAGTCCGCCCATGTCCGCCGCCCAGATGATCGACGACACCGCCGCCCACGCCCCGGCTCCGGGCGCGCAGGGACTGGCCGGGGACGCCGCCTCCCCCGACGCGATCCGCAAGCTGTCGCGGTCGCTGGCCGGAGCCAAATCGATCAAGGCCCAGCGCAAGGCGGTCGAACTGCTGAAGCTGTCAGTGGCGGCGATTCGCATGGGCGACTTCGACAAGGCCACCCAGAAGGCGCTGGCGGCGCTGGAGCAGGACGAGACCCTGGGCGTCGGCTGGCATGTGCTGGCCATCTGTCAGGAGAAGCTGAACCAGTTCGGCCCGGCGATCCACGCCTATGAGGCGGCGCTGAAGCTGCTGCCCGACGAGATCGACATCGCCCACGATCTGGGCCGACTGGCGCAGCGTCTGGGCTATCTGGACATCTCCGAAAAGCTGCTGGTGAAATTCCTGACGGCCAATCCGGGGCATGTCGAGGCGATCAACAACCTGGCCTGCGTGCTGCGCGACCAGAACCGGTATTCCGATGCGGTCGAACTGCTGCGGCCCATGCTGCAGATCGAAAGCGACAACGCGGTGCTGTGGAACACGCTGGGCACGGTGCTGAACGACGAGGGGCGGCTGGACGAGGCCCTGACCTTCTTCGAGGAGGCCCTGCGGCTGGACCCGGCCTTCGCCAAGGCGCGCTACAACCGGGCCAACGTCCGCCGCCCGCTGGGCGATGTGAAGGGCGCCATCGAGGATATGGAAGCCGCCATGCCGGGCGCCGAGACCGGCTATGAGGTCGCCATGATGAACATGGCCCGCGCCCTGATGATGATGGGCGAGGCCCGCATCCCCGAGGCGTTCGAGGCCTATGAGGTGCGTCTGGACCCGAACCTGCCCGATGCGATGCAGGTGGCCGTGGACGCCCCGCGCTGGGAACCGAAGACGCAGGACCCGAAGGGCAAGCGCATCCTGATCGTCGGCGAGCAGGGCATCGCGGACGAACTGGTCTTCTCCAACTGCGTGCAGGACCTGATCGACGCGGTCGGGCCGGACGGTCAGGTCTATCTGGCGGTCGAGCAGCGGATGGTCGGCCTGTTCCAGCGCGCCTTCCCGCAAGCGGTGGTGGGCGGACACAAGGCGGTGCGGCTGGAAGGCCGCCTGACCCGCTATGTCCCCTTCGCCGAAGAGATCGCCGAGGCCGAGGGCAAGCTGGATTACTGGGTTCCGATCGCCAGCCTGATGGCCGTGTATCGCCGGACGCTGGACAGCTTCCCCGGACCGCGCCCCTACATCGTCCCCTCCCCCGGGAAGGTCGAATACTGGAAGGGCGAACTGGCCAAGCTGCCCGAGGGGCTGAAGGTCGGGCTGCACTGGAAGAGTCTGGTGATGACCGGGGCGCGGGCCGCCTTCTTCGCCGCCGGTTTCCAGCTGTGGGAGCCGATCCTGCGGGCGCCGGGCTGTGTGATGGTCAATCTGCAGTGCGGCGACGTGTCCGCCGACCTCGAAGCCGCCGAGGCGGCGGGGGTCTATATCTGGACGCCGCCGATCAATCTGAAGGACGATCTGGAGGATGTGGCGGCCCTGTCGCTGGCCTGCGACGTGGTGCTGGGGCCGGGCATCGCGGGAACCAATATCGCCGCCGCCACGGGCGCGCGGACATGGATGGTGGCCGCGCCGGACGACTGGCACCTGATGACCACCGACCACTACGTCTTCTATCCCGAGACGAAAATCTTCGTGCGCAAGGCCGTCAACGGCTGGCCGGAGGTGATCGACCGGATGCGGGCGGCGCTGGATCGGGTCGTCGCGGACGGGTGGAACGCCGCCTGAACGGGGCCGTTGTCTCCCTGAGAAACAGGGAGGCGAACATGCCCGAACTCGACGACTACAGGGACGACCAGGAACAGTCAGAAATCTTTGACGAGACCCATCTGGATGACGACGGCGACGGCGATTTCCTGCTGGACGAGGCGGACCCGGTGCTGGACGTCACGCAGGCGGACGGCGACTCCGACGACGCGCCGTTCGACGAGGACGATCTGGATGAGGTCGAGGACAGCCTCGGCGCCTCCGGCATCGAGGCCGAGGCTGACGCCCTGCTGGGCGTGGACGGCGAGCGGCTGACCGAGATCGACGGAGAGAGTGGCGGCCAGAGCGGCGCCGACGAGGTGGAGCTGGTCTATTCCGGCCTGATGCGGAACGCGCGAGGCGCGCAGGCCAGCGCCGCCCACTGGGAGGCCAAGCGCCTGTCAGACGATGACATCACCGAGCTGGGCTATGGCCCGGACGGCGAAGACGATCACCCCAAAGACTGAGGAGAGAGACGATGACGGCTCAATCCGGACATCCGACCCCGACGCAGGAAGACTGCGATACCAACACCCCGCACGCCAAGCGCGCCAAACCTCTGCACGGCAAACCGGATCAACTTGCGGACAAGCAGCACGACGCCGAGGGCCGGCAGGAGGCGCTGGTGGATGAGGGGATCGAGGAGACCTTCCCCGCCAGCGACCCGGTGAGCGTGAAGCGGATTACTTGAACCAGATCACCTCTCCATCGCCCGCTTCAAGGCGATGGAGAGGACAGATCGCGCAGCGATCAGGAGGGGGCGACGCAGGAGGTCAGGTATTGGCCGCCGAAACCGGTGCTTGAGATTCCTCCGGCGCTGACGGAGCCGCCCTCTCCTGATCGACGCTGACGCGCCGATCTGTCCTCTCCATTCGCTTGAAGAGGCGAATGGAGAGGTGATTTACGTCAGCCCTTCACCCGCCAAGTCGCGCCGGTGGGCCCGTCCATGACCACCACGTTCAGCGCGTTGAGGCGGTCGCGGATGCGGTCGGCCTCGGGCCAGTCCTTGGCGGTGCGGGCGGCGGCGCGTTGTTCCAGCAGGGCCTCGACCTCGGTGCGCAGGTCGTCGGAGACGTCGCCTTCCAGCCAACCCGCCGGATCGTTCTGAAGGACCCCCAGAACGGCGGCGCAGGCCAGAAGTTGGCCCTTGGCGACCGCGACGGCGGCGTGGTCCCCGGCGGTCATGCCGCGCTCGATCTCGCTGGACAGGGCGAACAGGGCGGCGAAGGCGCCCGGCGTGTTCAGGTCGTCCTCGATGGCCTTGAGGAAGTCCGCGGGCAGGTCATCAGGCCCGGCCTCGACGGCCGCGGCGCGGTGCAGGGCGCCGTAGAGGCGGTCCAGCGACTTGCGGCTCTGTTCCAGCAAGCCCTCGTTCCAGTCCAGCGGCTGGCGGTAGTGGGCCGAGAGCAGGGCCCAACGGATGACCTCGCCCGGCAGGCGCTCCAGCAGGGCATGGGGCAGCAGGATGTTGCCCAGCGACTTGGACATCTTCTCGCCGTCCAGCGTCAGGAAGCCGTTGTGCATCCAGTAGCGGCTGTATTCGGCGTGCGAGTCCGCGCCGTGGGCGTGGCCGTGGGCGCAGACGCCTTGGGCGATCTCGTTCTCATGGTGCGGGAAGACCAGATCGATGCCGCCGCCGTGGATATCGATAGGCAGGCCCAGGTTGGCCTCGATCATGGCAGAGCACTCGATGTGCCAGCCGGGACGGCCGTCGCCCCACGGGGAGGGCCAGGACGGCTCGTTCTCTTTTGAGGGCTTCCACAGGACGAAGTCGTGCGGGTTCTTCTTGTAGGGGGCCACCTCGACGCGGGCGCCGGCGATCATGTCGTCCAGATTGCGACCCGACAGCTTGCCGTAGGTCTCATACGAAGAGACGTCGAACAGGACGTGACCTTCGGCGGCATAGGCGCAGCCGTGGTCGATGATCGCCTGAATCTGGGCGACGATGGCGTCCATGTGGTCGGTGACGTGCGGGGCGATATCCGGCGGCGAGACGTTCAGACGCCCCATGTCCTCCAGATAGGCCGCCTCGTAGCGGGCGGTGATCTCGCTGATCGGCACGCCTTCCGCGAAGGCCTTGGCGTTGATCTTGTCGTCCACATCCGTGACGTTGCGGGCGTAGATCACCTTGTCCGCGCCATAGGTGCGGCGCAGCAGGCGGACCAGCACGTCGAACACCACGGGCGGGCGCGCATTGCCGATGTGGGCGAAGTCATAGACCGTCGGGCCACAGACGTAGAGCGTCACCCGGTTCTCGTCTCGCGGCGTGAACACGCGCTTTTCGCGGTGCAGGGTGTCGTGGATTGTCAGCGGCATAGTGAGGCGATGGCCTTGAGTTTTCTTGCGGGACGGACCGTCCGCCCCATATAGCCGTGCTGCCGCGCGTGCGAACAGCATGTCCGGTCTATAAAGGGAGAGCGGCGCGCGTCCATCCGGGACCTTCGTTCCGGCGCTACTTCGTCGCCTGAGTTGAGAAGAATGACCGTCACCCCCGTCCTGAGCAGCGACAACGATGAAGTTCAGCGCCCGTCGCGCGAAGAGGCCCTGAAGGCCGTCCGGACCCTGCTGGCGTGGGCCGGCGACAACCCGGATCGTCCCGGGCTGATCGATACGCCCAAGCGCGTGGTGGACGCCTATGGCGAGTGGTTCGACGGCTATGACGCCGATCCGGCCAAGGAGCTGGGCCGCGTCTTCGAGGACGTGCAGGGCTATGAGGACATGGTCCTGCTGCGCGACATCGAGGTGGAAAGCCACTGTGAGCACCACATGGCCCCGTTCCTGGGCAAGGCCTATGTCGCCTACATCCCGAACGAGAAGGTGGTCGGCATCTCGAAGCTGGCCCGTGTCGTCGAAATCTATTCGCGCCGCCTGCAGACGCAGGAAGTGCTGACCAACCAGATCGCCGACGCCATCGAATCAAGCCTGGCCCCGCAGGGCGTGGCGATTCTGATCGACGCCGAACACCAGTGCATGACGACCCGCGGCGTCCACCATCGCCACGTTTCGACCATCACGACGCGTTTCACTGGGGCCTTCAAGACCGATGCGGCGCTGAAGGACCGGTTCCTCAAGCTCGCAAAGGGCTGAATCGGTTCGCCTGACAGGCGTATTCGGGGCGTGATGCGACGCTTCGGAACCTCCGTGACGTCGAAGCCGCTTTACAAGCCGGTTCCGGGACGCCAAGAGACGAACCGAAGCTTTCAGTGACGCTCGCCGCACGACGCGCCGGGCCTGATGGAGACACCCACTCATGGGCGCCAAACTTTCCGGTCCGGGCAGCAAGGCCGGCACGATCGATCAGAACTCCGAGATCAACGTCACGCCGTTCGTCGACATCATGCTGGTGCTGCTGATCATCTTCATGGTCGCGGCCCCGATGGCCACCGTTTCGATCCGCCTCGACCTGCCGCCGGCGGTTCCGCCGCCCCCGGGCACCCCGCCGAAGGACCCGGTCTATATCTCGATCCAGGAAGGCGGCGACCTGTACATCGCGGAACGCCCGACCACGATCGAGACCCTGACCAACGACGTCTGCGCCGCCCTGGCCGCCCCGAACTGCCGCGAAGAGCGCGTGTTCGTCCGCGCCCAGGCCGAAGTGACCTACAACCAGTTCATGGAAGTCATGAACACCCTGCAGGCCAACGGTTTCTTCAAGGTCGGCCTGCTGAACGAAGACATCGAATAGGCTTTTCGCCCATTCAGACGGATCAGGGCCGTCTCCTTCGGGAGGCGGCCCTTTTTCATGCCCCCTTCCCGCCCTGAAACCGCCGCCTGACCCTCGCCAGCTTCGCCTTACCGGCGCAATGCCGCGCCGGCTGACAGGGAGGATTGGCCATGGGTGCGAGAGTTTCAGGTCCCGGCGAACCGGGGGGAGCCGCGGTCGAGCAGAACGCGGACATCAACGTCACGCCGTTCGTCGACATCATGCTGGTGCTGCTGATCATCTTCATGGTCGCCGCGCCCGTAGCGACGGTGTCGCTGAAGCTGGACCTGCCGCCGGCGGAAGCGCCGCCGGCGGGCGTGAAGCCGAAGGAGCCCGTCTACGTCAGTGTGCAGGAGGACGGGCGACTGTTCCTGGCCGACCGCGAGACCAGCATGGACCGGCTGTCCGCCGACGTCTGCGCCGCTACCGGACAGGGCGAGGCCTGCCATGCGGAACGCGTCTTCATCCGCGCCCAGCCGGAGGTCCGCTACGACCGCTTCATGGCGGTGATGAACGGGCTGAAGGCCAGCGGCTTCGACAAGGTCGGCCTGCTGAATGAGGACATCGAATAGGAGTCAGAAGGGCCGCTCCCCGCGAAGGGAGCGGCCCTCTTGTCGTCTCTTCGACGGGTCGGCCTACTGCACCGACTGGCGGGGCTGGTTCGGGGCCGCGGCGGCGGGCTGATAGGGGCGTTCGCCGGTCGGTTCGGGGGGCGAGGCCGCCGGACGGGCAGCCGGGCGCGGCGCGGGACGACGGGCGGGCGTCCGCTGGGCGGCCGGGCGCGGCGCAGGCGGCTGGGCGGAGGGCGCGGCAGCGGCAGGCTGGGGCGTCGGCGCGGCGGCGGCGGCCGGTTCGGGCTCAGCCTGGGCGGCGCGCGAGGCGCGGGCGGCCAGTTCCTGCTGGGCGGCGAAGCGGCGGGCCAGCTTCTCGGTCAGCGAGCGGGCGGCGTCCGGCTCCATCTGGGCCATGACGGCGGCCAGGGTGCGCGGGCGCATGGCGGCGGCGACGGGCAGGCGGACATCATCATCCAGCGTGGCGAAGACGCGGGCGGCCTCGCGCGGACGCATGGCCGAATAGACGGCGACCAGACGGTCGATCTCTTCCTTTTCCTTGCCTTCCACCTGCCCCAGCATGGCGGCGACCTCTCGCTTGACCTGCTCGAGGGCCTGGACGCGGGCGTCCAGCTTCTGCTCGGCGGCGGTCAGCAGGGGCAGCATGGAGGCCATGTCGGTGTCGCGGGCGTCCAGCTCGGCGCGACGGGCCGACAGCGACTGGATGATCCGCAGCTCGGCCGGGGAGATGCCCGCCTGCTGGGCCAGTTGCTCGGGCGTCAGGGCGCAGACGGCGGCGGGCGCGTTGGGCGGAGCGCCGGCGGCGGCGGGCACGGCTTCCTCGGCCCAGGCCTTGGCGCCTTCGAACAGGCCCGGCGCGACGCCGACGGCGCGCACCAGCACGACGCCGCCGATGGCGACGGCGATCAGGGGCAGAAGGCGGGGAATCCTGGCCATGGGCGGTACTCAGATCCTCAAGGGGAAGGTCAGGCGGCGAACAGATCGTCGTCCAGATTGCGACGCGCCTGGTTGAGGCTTTGCTTCGCAGACTGGTTAGCGGCGCCGTGTTTGGTCAGGGCGCCGAGGATGGCGTGGACGTTGCCGGCGGCGGCCGAGGGACGGGCTGGAGCGGCCATGCCCTGAATACGCTCGGCCAGCGCCTGCATGCGGGCGGCGCGGGCGTCGTCCTCGTCCACCGGAGCGGCGGCGACCGGGGCAGGAGCCACGGGACGCGGAGCAGCAGTCGCGGCGGCGGCGCGGGCCGGCGCGTATTCGCCACCTCGGGCGATCAGGGTCTCCAGCTGGGCCTTGACCTCACGCGCCTTGATAATGCGGTCGTGGAGGAGATCGGTCTCCTGTCCCGAGGCGCGCAGGGAGGCCAGCGCGGCCTCGGCGCGACCCGCGGCGGTGTTCAGGTCGCTGACGGCCGAGGCAAAGGCCAGCTGGCCCGCGCGCAGGGCGGTCAGCTTGCGCTCCAGCCGCACGCCGTAGCCGAGCGCCGCGACCAGCAGCAGCATCAGGACGCCATCCAGAATCATGCCGGTCATCAGCGCTTTCCCTTCACCAGACTGGAGGCGGCCTCGACGTTCACCGGGGCCTCGATACGCACGGCGATATGCTGGCCCTTGCGACCCATGCGGCCGACGGTCAGCGGAATGGACCCGGCGCGCACCGAGATGGGCGATTCAGGGTTCACGTTCAGCATCAGGGTGTCGCCGACCTTGAAGTCGAGCACCTTGGACAGGGGCAGCTGCTGCTCGTCCAGCACGGCGCGGACCTCGGTTTCCGTGGTCCAGAGCTCGGTGGCCAGGTGGCCTTCCCAGATATTGTCGCGGCCGAACTTCTCACCCATGAACTGCTGCAGCAGCATCTTCCGGATGGGTTCGAGCGTGGCGTAGGGGAGCAGCAGCTCGATGCGGCCGCCGCGGTCTTCCATGTCGATGCGCAGCTTCACCAGAATGGCGGCGTTGGCCGGGCGGGCGATGGCGGCGAAGCGCGGGTTGGTCTCCAGCCGGTCCAGATTGAAGTGGACAGGGGTCAGGGGCTCGAAGGCGGCGCGGGCGTCGGCCAGCACGACCTCGACCATCCGCTGGACCAGAACGCGCTCGATGGTGGTGTAGGGACGGCCCTCGATACGCAGGGCGGCGGTGCCCCGGCGACCGCCCAGCAGGACGTCGACGATCGAGTAGATCAGGTTCGAATCGACCGTCAGCATCCCGTAGTTGTCCAGCTCCTCGGCGCGGAAGACCGCGAGGATGGCCGGCAGGGGGATGGAGTTCAGATAGTCGCCGAAACGGATCGAGGAGATGTTGTCGAGGCTGACCTCGACGTTGTCGGAGGTGAAGTTCCGCAGGGAGGTCGTCATCAACCGCACGAGACGGTCGAAGACGATCTCGAGCATCGGCAGACGCTCGTAGGAGACCAGCGCCGAGTTGATGATGGCCCGGATGCCCGAGCGCTCGGAGCCGTCGTCGTCGCCGAGGTCGAAGCCCAGCAGGCTATCGATCTCATCCTGATTGAGGACGCGTTCGGTCGCGATGGGCCGGTCGTCGGCCAGCGGCTCGGCGAACGGATCGATGTCGTCGGCGAAGGCGGCGTCAGTCATCGGCTACTGAACCAGCATTTCTTCGATCAGCACGGCGTCGACCTTGCCGGGCGCGGCGATCAGGTTGACGCGGCGCAGGATCTCGGCGCGCAGCTGGAAGGTGCCGGAGGAGCCGGCGAGATCTTCCGGGCGCAGCTCGCGCAGGAAGCCCTGGAACATGTCCTGCATCCGCGGCATCTCGCCCTGCAGATGGGTGGCCAGCTCGGGGTCCTGCATCTCGAGCGTCAGCTTGAGCTTCAGATAGGACGGGCGGCCGTTGGCCGACTGGATGTTCACCAGCAGGTCCGGCAGGGTGTAGAAGGTGACGCCGTCGGGGCCTTCGGCGATCGTGCCCAGCGAGGGATCAGCCTCGCCCTCGGCGCCGCCGCCGTGACCGCCGCCTTCCTTTTTCCCGGCCTTCTTGCCGTGGCCGCCCTCTTCCTTCTTTTCAGCGCCGTGGTCGCCGCCGCCGTGATCTTCGGCGGGCGCGGATTTGGGCTGCATCATCACAAAGGCCGCGGCCCCGCCGCCACCCAGAACCAGCACGGCGGCCGGAATGATGATGAACAACAGGGGCAGCTTCTTCTTGGCGGGCGCGCCTTCGCCATCCCCGGCCTCACCGTCGGTGACGGCCGGCAGATTGGCATCCGCGTCCTTCTTCTTGCCCAGTTTCAGCATGCGCCCCGCGCCCCGAGAATCTCAGGCTCCCAATTCAGCCGGGTTTGGTTAACGAGCCGTTTACAATCGGCAAATCCTGCCGGGCGCCAAAACCGGCTTTGCGGCTGAAATGCCCGCCACCACTGGATTAACCCTGTTGGCACGACCGTTGCGAGGCGTTTGGGCGAAAGGAGCCGCCCGTGGAAAACGCCGCCTACGTTGGATTGTCACGCCAGATGACGCTTCGCCGCGAGCTGGACATCGTCGCGAACAACATCGCCAACGCTGACACCAACGGCTTCAAGGTCGAACAGCTGCTGGTCGGCGAGGAGGTGGGCGAGCGCGCCCGCAACGCCTTCGTCCGCCCCGGCGTCAGCTTCGTGCTGGACAATGGCGTGGGCCGGGACTTCAGCCAGGGCTCGCTGGCCCAGACCGGCCGCCCGCTGGATTTCGGCATCGAGGGCGAAGGCGCCTTCTTCACCGTGCAGGACGGCGCCGGGCTGGCCTACACCCGCGACGGGGCCTTCACCCTGGACCCGACCGGACGCCTGACCACCAAGCAGGGCGCGGCGGTCATGGGCGACGGCGGCGAGATCGTTCTGGACCCGACACGCGGCGAAATCTCGGTCGGCGCCGACGGCACCATCACCCAGGACGAGGAAGTCGTCGGCCGCCTGTCGGTCGTGCGCTTCGACACCCTGGGGGCGCTCGAGAAGAGCGGCGACGGCCTGTACCGCAACGCCTCCAACGCCGTGAGCACCGAGGCGACCGACGCCAGCGTTCGTCAGGGGATGCTGGAAGGCTCGAACGTCAATCCGATCCTCGAGATCACCAATCTGATCGAGATCCAGCGCGCCTACGAGAGCGTCAGCCGGATGATCGAGAACACCACCGACCTGTCCAAGCGCGCCGTCGAGCGCCTTGGTCGGGCGTCCTAAGGGAGGACCGGGACATGCGTGCGCTCAGAACCGCGGCTTCGGGCATGGCCGCCCAGCAGCTGAACGTCGAGGTCATCTCGAACAACATCGCGAACATGAACACCGTCGGCTACAAGCGCCAACGGGCCGAGTTCCAGGACCTGCTGTACCAGAACCTCGAGCGGATGGGCGCGCAGTCGTCCACGCAGGGGACCGTGGTGCCGACGGGCATCCAGATCGGCGCGGGCGTGAAGGCCGGGGCCGTGTATCGCGTGACCGATCAGGGCACCCCCACCCAGACCGGCGGCATGTACGACATGGCCATCGACGGTCGCGGCTATTTCCAGGTGCTGATGCCCTCGGGCGAGACCGCCTACACCCGCGCGGGCAATTTCGCGATCAACGGCGAAGGTCAGCTGGTCACCGACGACGGCTATGCGGTGCAGCCGAACATCAACATCCCGCAGGATGCGGTTGATGTGCAGATTTCGAAGTCCGGTCAGGTGCAGGTCTTCACCGACGGCAACACCACCCCGCAGGTGGTCGGCCAGATCGAACTGGCCTCCTTCTTCAACGAGGCGGGTCTGGAAGCCATCGGTGACAATCTGCTGCTGGAGACGGCGGCGTCCGGCCCGGCCAATGTCGGCGCGCCCGGCGAGATCGGCTACGGCGACATCCTGCACAAGTTCACCGAAGCCTCGAACGTCGATGCGGTGTCGGAAATCTCGGCCCTGATCATCGCCCAGCGGGCCTATGAGATGAACTCCAAGGTCATCACCACCGCCGATCAGATGCTGTCGGTCAGCGCGCAGGTGAAGTCGTGAAGGCCCTGATCCTGGCCGCCGTCGGCGCCCTGACGTTCAGCCTGCCGCTGGCGTTCGCGGGCCCCGCCCTCGCCGGACCGGTGACGCTGAAGGCCAATCCGGTGGACGGCGACGGACAGGTGACGCTGGGCGACATCTTCGACGGCGCCGACGGCGCGGCGGGCGTCGTCGTGGGCCGCCGGGTCGGCCCCTCCATCGTGTTTGAAGCCGCCCAGTTGCAGAGCATGGCCCGTCAGGCCGGGCTGGAGTGGGCAAATCCGACCGGGCTGCGCCGGGTCGTGGTGCGTGACGCCGGCGCCGCGCCGGGCGGAGCCGCCACTCCCGCCCCCGTCGCCACCGCCGCCTTCGCCGGCGCGGCCCCCGCCCCCGCGCGCACGGCCCCCGGCCAGCGCGTGATCAGCCGCAACGACATGGTCGAGGTGCTGTACGAGACCGGCGGGGTGCGCCTGACCATCACGGGCCGGGCCGAAGGCAACGCCGCCGCCGGACAGCCGCTGGCCGTCCGCAACCTGCAATCCAACCGCGTCATCGACACCGTGGCCGTCGGCCCGGGACAGGCCATCGCCGGTCCCGCCGCCCAGGCCACTCGCGCCCAACAGTTCGCCGCCCGATAAAGGGAAGTTCCATGCGTTACGCCAAGACCCTGACCGTCGCCGCCGCCGCCCTGTCTCTGGGGGCCTGTTCGACCGCCGTGGAGGCCGTCATGGGCCCCGAACTGGCGCCGATCGGCTATCCCGCCGCCCTGGTCCCGACTTCACAGGCCTATCTGCCCAGCCCGGAACAGCAGGCCGCGATCCGCGCCGACCGCGCCGCCAGCGCCAACAGCCTGTGGCGGACCGGCGCCCGCACCTTCTTCGGCGACCAGCGCGCGCGGCACGTGGGCGACATCCTGACGATCAACATCGACATCGACGACCGCGCGCAGACCAACAACTCGACCCAGCGCGCCCGCAGCAACGACGCCTCGGCGGGGCTGAGCAACTTCTTCGGCATGGAAAGCAGTCTGGGCCGCCTGTTCCCGGGCGGTTTCGACGCGGCGAACATGATCGGGCTGGAAGGGGAATCGAACTCCAACGGCTCCGGCTCGGTGAACCGGGCCGAAAAGGTCAGCCTGACCATCGCCGCCGTCGTCACCGACGTGCTGTCCAACGGCAACCTGATCATCCAGGGTCGGCAAGAAGTGCGCACCAACCGCGAGGTCCGCGAACTGACCGTCGCCGGGATCGTGCGTCCGGAGGACATTTCCTCGGCCAACACCATCAACCACACCCAGATCGCTGAAGCCCGCATCAGCTATGGCGGCCGTGGCGACATCTCGCGCGTGCAAAGCGCCCCGGCGGTGCAGTCGGTGGTGGAGCGGTTCTCGCCGTTCTGATCGCGCAATAACAAGGGGCGGCCAACCGGCCCTGACGGCGGTCGGGAAGTGATTGGTGAGTGGTGAGTAGCGGTTGAACGGCTGGTTCCAAGTCATCTGCGCGCCGGGACTGATTGAACCACCAATCACCAATCACCAATCGCCGCCCGGGCTCACATCCTACCCGCCTGAGGCTGCCACCCGGGCAACCACCGCGCCCTTTGCGCCACAGCCCGGTTTTCGTCAGCCGCCGTTCAGCTGAGCCGTGAACTCTTAACGGACATCAACGTTTGCCCCCTTGAGAGGTGAGTGTCCGTCCATGCTGAAGTTCGCAATTCCCGCCGTCGCCGCCCTTGGGCTGATCGCGTTCGCCGCGCAGTCCAGCGCGACCGACGTGGAGCGGGGAGAGCCGGGGATGGGCTGGCATCTGAGCCAGGAGGGCGCGATGGCCAAGCTGGCCTACGGCGTCGCCAACTCCGATCAGGTCGCCCTGATGATGACCTGCGAGCCGGGTCAGCAACAGCTGGCGGTCTATGGCGACGCCGTGCCCGCCACGCCGCGCCTGATGCGCGCCTCCATGACCGAGGCGGCGATTGATCCGCTGAGCGGCGATCTGGAAGAGGACATAGGCGTCTCACTGCGCGACCCGACGATGCAGGCCATGGCCCGCACCGGTCGCCTGACGGTCGAGGGAGACGCCGGGCGGTTCCAGCTGACGGCCACGCGGTCGGAGCGTGCGCTGATTGATCGCTTCTTCGCCTATTGCGGAACCGACCACGTCTGACCACGTCTTGTGGCCAGAAGCATCAGCGGGGGCTGAACCCATGATCCCGATCCTGGCCGCCGTCGCGGCTCTGGCCTTGTGGCCGCAAAACGCCGCCGCTCCTGCCGAAGCCGCCTGGACCTGGACCCTGTACAGCGACGATCAGCCCGTGGTTCTGGCCAATGAGGTGCCTGACACCGCCAATCTGCGCACCACGCTGGAATGCGAGCCGGGCAGCAGCGTGGCCCGGTTGACGCTGTACGGCGGCGAAACCGGCGCCGGCATGGCGCGGGTGACGGCGGGCGACGCCGCCGCCGTGGCCGAGGCGCAAGGCGCGCGCGGCGGCGGGCTGAAGCTGGCCCTGCGCACGGACCACCCTGTGTTCACGGCCTTCGGCGCCGGAGGACGGCTGGCCGTTGCCGTCGGCGAACAGCGCCGAACGGTCGAGGTTCCCGCCGCCCATCTTGCCAAGCTGCGTCGCTTCGCGGAACTTTGCTCCGGCTGATCCGGAGACTCCCATGCGCGCCCCTGCCCTGCTTGCCCTGTCCGGCCTGACGCTGGCTGTGGCGGCGTGCAACACCACCAACCAGCCGATGGGGCTGTCGGCGGCGTCGAGCGCCGCCCCCGCCCCGGTCGCCCATTATGACTGGTTCCTGCATCAGGACGGTCAGGAGGCGCGTCTGGCCTATGGGCTGGAGGAGAGCGACGACCTGAGGATCGGGCTGGACTGCCGCAAGAACTCGGGCCGGCTGGCGCTGAGCGCGGTCGCCCCGGAAGGCGCGGCGCACGAAATCCACCTGGAATCCGGCGGCGACACCGAACGCTATCCTGCCGAGGCCGAGCCGTCCGAGCTGAATGACGGCCTGTTCCTGACCGCCGAGGCCAAGGCGGGCGATCCGGTGTTCCAGCGCTTCCGCCGGGTCGGCTGGCTGGCGGTCTGGCAGGGCGAGGACCGCCACGCCTATGCGCCGCATCCGGGATCGAGCGACCGGGTCGAACGGTTCTTCGCCTTCTGCGGTTGACGGCGACGCCCGGCTCCGGTGCAGTCCCGCCCGCATCCGGGAGGGAGCCCCAATGAAGACCATCATCCTCGCCGCCTCTGCGGCGGCCCTGCTGGCCGTCTGCGCCGCGCCCGCCGTCGCGCAGACCCCGCCGCCCGCCGCCGTCCGGCAGGCGGAGAACGCAAGGCTGGCGGCTATCCTGTCGGATTACGAAGCCTACCTGCGGTCCATCGATCCGATCACCGCGGGGATGGAGGGCGACCGTGCGGCGCAGGGGCGACTGCCCGACGCCTCACGCGCCTTCGAGGTGGCGCAGGAGCCGGTGCTGAAGGGATTCGCCGACCGGCTGGCGGCGCTGGACCCGGCGACGCTGACGCCGGACGATCGGCTGAACCACGCCTTCCTGACCTATGTGCTGCAGCGCGCGCGAGACCGGATTCCGCTGGATACGGGACGTATCGAGGCCTTCAACTCCGAAGGCGGGCCGGGACAGACGGCGGGCTATCTGGCGGCGGTGACGCGGATCACGAACGCGCAGGACGCCGAACTGTACATCGCCCGGCTGGAGGCCCTGCCCCGCTTCTACAGCGACCAGCGGGCGGCGGCGCAGCGAGGGCTTGAGACCGGTCTGGTGCAGCCCCGCTCCATCGTCGAGAACGCCCTGAGCCTGATGGAGCCGGAGGCGGCGCTGACGCCGGAAACCGATCCGCTGCTCAAGCCCTTCGCCGCCCTGCCCGGCTCGATCCCGGCGGCGCAGCAGGCGGCCCTGACCGCGCGCGCCCGCGCCGTGGTGGCCGACCGCATCATGCCCGAGCGGCGCGAGTGGGTGCGGTTCCTGCGGCAGGACTATCTGCCCCGCGCGCCCGAGACGCTGGGGCTGGCGCACCGCCCCGGCGGGCGCGACCTCTACGCCTTCCTGGTGCGGGGCTACACGACCACCGACATGACCCCGGACGAGGTGCACCAGCTGGGTCTGCAGGAGGTGGCGCGCATCCGGGCGCGGATGGACACGGAGATGCGGGCGGCGGGCTGGACCGGCGATTTCGCGAGCTTCCTGACCTTCCTGCGCACCGATCCACAGTTCTACGCCACCAGCCGCGAGCAACTTCTGGAGAAGGCGTCGGAGATGGCCAAGCGGTCGGACGACGGCCTGCCCGCCCTGTTCGGAACCCTGCCGCGCACCCCGTACGGGGTGCGCCCGGTGCCGGCGGAGATCGAGGCCAACTACACCACCGGCCGCTACTTCCCCGGTTCGATGGAGAACGGGATCGCCGGCGGCTACATGGTCAACACCAGCCGGCTGGATCAGCGCCCGCTGTACGAACTGCCCGCCCTGACCCTGCATGAGGCCGTGCCCGGCCACCATCTGCAGATCGCCCTGCAACAGGAAGCCGAGGCCGGGCCATACTTCCGGCGCGGGGTGGATGTGACTGCCTTCGTCGAGGGCTGGGGCCTGTACGCCGAGTTTCTGGGCGAGGAGATGGGCTTCTATCGCACGCCCTACGAACGGTTCGGGCGACTGAGCTACGAGATGTGGCGCGCCTGCCGTCTGGTGGCGGACACCGGCATTCACTGGCTGGGCTGGGACATTGAACAGGCCCGCGCCTGCTTCCGCGACAACTCGGCGCTGGCCCCGCACAACATCGAGACCGAGCTGCAGCGCTACATCGGCTGGCCGGGTCAGGCGACGGCCTACAAGGTCGGTGAAATTCGCCTGCGCGCCATCCGCACGCGGGCCGAGACCGATCTGGGCGACCGCTTCAACGTGCGCCGCTTCCACGACGCCCTGCTGGTCGACGGCCCCCTGCCGATGGCCCTGCTGGACGAGCGGATGGACCGCTGGATCGCGGAGGAGAAGGCGCGGCCCGCCCAATAGAACCGCGCATCCGAACGGAATGTGTAGGCCCTACGCCCCCGGCCCGTGGGGCATCATGTTCTCATAGGGCGTGGTCGGGACCTGACCAGGCGGCAATGCCGTCGGCGCAGGGTCGCCTTCGAGCGGCAGGGATTTGATGTAGCGATAGACCGCCCGCTTGTCGGCCTCGGCCATGGCGCGGACGCTGGGCCAGGGCATGGGCGGCAGGGCCTCGCGGGTGTTCAGCATCTCGACCCAGTCGTCCTCGCTCATCGCGGCCACGGTGCGGCGCAGGTTATGCGGATAGGTGGTGCCCCAAGGGCCGTAGAAGCCGCTCCCGGAGCCCTTGAGCCATTCGCTTTCAGGAATACGGCCGCCCCGCTGTGGATAGCCGGGGGTGTGGCAGTCGTTGCAGCCGCCGGTCAGCACCAGATAGCGCCCCGCCTCGATATCGCCGGCGGCTGCGACGTGCGGCTGATCGGTCGCCGCGCTGATCCTGGCCTCAGGCTGCCGGCAGGAACCGAGCGCGACCGCACAGGCGCCGAGCAGGATCAGGTGTCTGGCGATCATGATGTGTCTCCCCCGAGGGCGTCAGGAGACCATCGCTTGCCGATTCAGACAAATTCCAAAAACCGGTGTTTTTGGAGCCTCAGCCCAGCCCCAGCTCGGCCCTCAGCTTGCGGGTCAGTTTGGCCGCGATGATCGAGTGGGCGATGGCGAAATGCTCGGCCAGTTCATCGTCGGGCCAGGCGGAGGGGTCGGGCAGGTTCACCCATTTGGCTCGGGCCATGTAGGGGGCCGGACGCGCCCGGCCCTCCCCGGTCAGCACCTCATAAGCGATGTCGGAGACCTTGAAGGAGACACCGCCCTGTTCCCCCACCATGACGAACATCTTGCCGCCGACCTTGTAGGCGTCGTGGTCGTCGCCGAACGGATGGTCCAGCGTGGCTCCGGGCAGGGCCAGACAGACCCTGCCTATCCCTGCCCGGTCCATGATCAGGCCGAAACGCCGATGCCGATCGGGCAGACCACGCCGGTTCCGCCGATACCGCAGTAGCCGGCCGGGTTCTTGGCCAGATAGCCCTGATGGTAGTCCTCGGCGAAGTAGTAGGGCCCGGCCTCGGTGATCTCTGTGGTGATCTGACCCCGGCCCGCCTTGTCGAGTGCGGACTGATAGGCGTCGCGCGAGGCCTCGGCCTCGGCCTTCTGCGCATCGTTCAGATAATAGATGGCCGAGCGGTAGGTGGTGCCGATGTCATTGCCCTGACGCATGCCCTGGGTCGGGTCATGGTTTTCCCAGAAGGCCTTCAGCAGCTCGCCGTAGCTGATCTCCTTCGGGTTGAAGACAACCTTGACCACCTCGGCGTGGCCGGTCCGACCGGTGCAGGTCTCTTCATAAGTCGGATTGGGCGTCAGGCCGCCGGTATAGCCGACCGAGGTCACCCAGACGCCCGGCAGCTGCCAGAAGATCCGCTCGACGCCCCAGAAACAGCCCATGCCGAAAATGGCGGTCTCGAACCCTTCCGGGTAGGGGCCTTTCAGCGGGCGGCCGGTGACGAAATGGACTTCATCGGTGTGCAAGGGCTCGGCGCGGCCCGGCAGGGCGGTGTCGGCGGTCGGCAGGGTGGTTTTCTGCGAGAGCATGGGAGAACTCCGGACAAATCGTTCGCTGACCATATGGGGCCTAAACAGGCGCTTGCCGAGGGGGGCTGACTGTTCTAATCAGCGCCCCTCGCCGGATGGACCGTCCGGCGCTGCGCGCAGGCCTTCGGGCGACGTCGTGGAAACGGACAGGTGGCGGAGTGGTCGATCGCGCACGCTTGGAAAGCGTGTGTACGTGAAAGCGTACCGAGGGTTCGAATCCCTCTCTGTCCGCCACGCGCCGGATCAAGTATCTCAATTTCTGCGACTTTCGGGGCACAGTGAGCTGATACCCCGCCTCATGCCCAACACCCTTCGACGCATCCGGACGTCAGCCTCGATGCTGAGATCGATCAGGGTCTATTCCCCCATGTCCCGATCAACACGGATGTTGGCGCGGCAGGGCTTACGCAAAAAAGCTCCGAAGGCGTTTTGCGCGTCAACGTAGAGCCGCGGATCGAGGAAGCGTGATCCGAGGCCAGGGAAGCGATGGCCTCCGGCCATCTCGGACGGCTCCGCCCCGCGACCGATCAAGGCGCCACGGAGGTCCGCGCGAACGCGCCGTCCTTCGCCAAGGCATCGGCGCTGGTGGCCACGCCGAACCGCTGGACTGGTTGGCCGCGCACCGCGATCTGGTCTGGACCACGACCCCGCAGGAGGCGCTGTATCACGCTGTCCGTCCCTGACGCCCGACCAAGCGCGCAGGATGCAAATCTCTCACGCGGGGGTTGAAGTAATCCGTAAGGTGCGCACTCTCCCGCCCCGGAGAGTCTTCGCCGAACGTTGGGACGGAGTTCATGCGACAACCGGTTCCGGTTTCCCGTCTGAGCCCCACGCTGCTGATCGCGGCGGTGGGGGTCATCGTCGTGGCGGCCCTGGCGGGCATCGGACTGGAGTTGACGCGCGAGTTCCGGCGCGAGGACGCCGTCCGGGCCGAGGTCGAGCGGTCACATGAGACGCGCACGCAGATCCTGAGCGTCTTCTCCCTGCTTCAGGACGCGGAGACGGGGCAGCGCGGCTATATCATCACCGGCGATGAACGGTTCCTGCAGCCCTATGATGAGGCCGAGAAGCGGCTGACCGCCCAGATGCGGCGGCTGGAGCGATTGTATGCGACCCAGCCGGCCCAGCAGGCGGATATCCGCACGCTGCAAACCCTCGTCGGTCGCAAGCAGAACACCCTGAGCACCGGCATACGGACCCGCCAGCAGCAGGGCCGGGACGCCGCCCTGGCCTATGTGGCCGAGGGCGCGGGCAAGGCGGCGATGGATGACATCCGCGTCGTGGTCGACCGGATGGTGCAGACAGAGGCCAGGTCCCTGGACGGGCTGATCGGGCAGGCGACGGCGCAGGGCGCGGCGACGGAGCGGCTGGTCGCGGGTCTGTTCGCCCTGTTGCTGGGGACGGTGATCGGCACGGCCTTTCTGGTCTGGCGCTACATCAGCACCCGCCGCCGCCTGCTGGACGAGGTGCGCACCACGGCGGCGCGGCAGACGGCCATTTTCGACAGCGCCATCGATTCCATCCTGACCCTGAACCCCAGCGGCAGCATCGAGACGATGAATGACGCCGCCACGCGGATGTTCGGCTGGTCCGGGCCGGAGCTGGTGCGGCGCGACATCTCGGTGCTGCTGGACCTGAAGGAGAGCGGTGACGGGTCCAAGAGCTTCCTTAGCCGGCTGGGCTTCACCGACGGCGAACTGGCGAACGGGGTCGTGCGCGAACTGACCGCGCGACAGCGGGACGGCGGGACCTTCCCGGTGGACGTCGCCCTGAGCCTGATGCCCCTGCAGACAGGCGTGCACATGGTAGCCGTGGTGCGCGACATCTCGGAGCGGCGCCGGGTCGAGGAGATGAAGCAGCAGTTCGTCTCGACCGTCAGCCACGAACTGCGGACGCCCCTGACCTCCATCGCCGGATCGCTGGGCCTGCTGGCGGGCGGGGCGGCGGGAGAGATTCCGGACAAGGCCGCGCGGCTGATCAGCATCGCCCACTCCAACAGCCAGCGGCTGGTGCGGTTGATCAACGACATTCTGGATGTCGAGAAGCTGGAGTCCGGCCAGATGACGCTGGAGATGGCGCCGCTGGACCTGCGCGACATCGCCGTGCGTTCGATCGAGAATGTGCATGGACTGGCCGACGACCTGAGCGTGGTGGTGCGGCTGGAGCATGGAGAGACCGCGCCGGTTCGGGGCGACGCCGACCGGCTGATACAGGTGGTGGTGAACCTGCTGTCCAACGCAGTGAAGTTCTCGCCGGCGGGAAGCGAGGTCGAGGTCTCCGTCCAGCCGGAAACCCGGATCGCCCGGCTGAGCGTGCGGGACAACGGCCCGGGCATCCCCGACGAGTTCCGGGCCCGCATCTTCTCGAAATTCGCACAGGCGGATTCTTCCGACACCCGCGCCAAGGGCGGGACGGGACTGGGGCTGGCCATCGCGCGCGAGATCGCGGAACGGCACGGCGGGCGGCTGTGGTTCGAGTCCGCCCCGGGCGAAGGCGCGACCTTCCATCTGGATCTGCCGCTGGAACTGGACGACGCCGAGACGGGCGGCGGCGCGGGACCGCATCTGCTGATCGTCGAGGACGACGCCGACGCCGCCCGGGTGCTGAAGACCATGCTGGCGCAGGACGGGTTCAGCGCCGACATCGCCGCGACGGCGCGCGAGGCCCTGAACGCCGTCCGCACCGACGCCTATGCCGCCGTTCTGGTCGATCTGCACCTGCCGGACGCCGACGGGGTGGGCCTGATTCGCACGCTGCGATCCGACGCAAGGACACGGGACATTCCGGTGGTCGTGGTGTCGGCCGACGTGGCGCGCGGGCGGGCGCGGGGACGGTCGCTGGAGGTCATCGACTGGCTGGAGAAGCCGTTTGACCAGACCCGGCTGCGCGGCGCGGTCGCCGGTATTCTGGAGCGGCTGAAGAAGCAGCGGCCGGTGGTGCTGCACGTCGACGACGACCCCGACATTCTGGCGGTGACGGCATCGGCCCTGTCCGGCGCGGCGGAGGTGACGGGGGCCCCGTCGCTGTCGGCCGCCCGCGAGGCGCTGAAGGCGCGCACGCCAGATCTGGTCATTCTGGATCTGGGCCTGCCGGACGGGTCCGGGCTGGAGTTGCTGGCCGATCTGGACGACGGCGAGGGCCAGTCCGTCCCGGTGATCGTCTATTCGGCGCAGGAAATGGACGCCGCCCTCGGCCACCGGGTCGAGGCGGTTCTGGTGAAGTCCCGCACGTCGCTGGCGGGACTGGTGCGGACGGTCCGCCGTCTGACGGGCAAGGGAGGCCGCTGATGAGCGCACTGGCGATCCTGCATGTGGACGACGAGCCCGACATCCGGGAAGTCGCGGCCTTCTCGCTGGAACTGGACCCGCAGATCGAGCTGACGACGGCGGAGTCCGGAGAGGTGGCGCTGGAGCTGCTGGAAGGCGGCCTGCGGCCCGACGTGATCCTGCTGGACGTGATGATGCCGCGTCTGGACGGGCCGGGAACCCTGGCCCGGCTGCGGGTGTTGCCCGGACTGGAACAAACTCCGGTGATCTTCATGACCGCGCGCGTGCAGAGCGGTGAACGCGACCGTTATCTGGAGCTGGGCGCCGTGGGCGTGATCACCAAGCCGTTCGACCCCATGACGCTGGCCGGGCAGGTCCGCGACATCCTGATGGGACGCCCTGCATGAGCGGTGACACGCTGGATGCGATCAGGCAACGGTTCCGCGAGCGGGCGCTGGCGGACGCGGACGCCCTGTCCGCCGCATTGAAGGCCGGTGACCGCGCCCGGATCGAAGCGCTGGCCCACGGGCTGGCGGGAGCGGCGGGCATTTTCGGCTTCAACGAGATCGGCGGGCAGGCCAAGGCGGTGGATCAGAAGTTCGCGGACGGCGGCACCCCCTCCTCCGCCCAGATCGAGGCGCTGATCGCGTCCATCCGACGCGATATGAACGCCTATTCGTAGTCGATGCTCAACGGCAGGGCGGCCATGGGCTCGGTCGCGCCGTCCAGCCGGACGCGCAAACGCCCGGACACCCGCAACAGGTCATGCCCCTGAAGGTCGAGGCGAGCCACGCGGGTTTCGGAGATGTCGCCGGAGGTCGCGCTCCAGATTTTCAGATCCTCGATGACCGCCACGTCCTGATCCCCGTCGTCCTGCGGCAGGCGGATGCGGTAGATGCGACCCGGATCGCCGCTGATCTGGATCATGGCCGGGGCGTCGACGAGGTTGGTCCCGCTGACGGACAGGGCGACGTTGGTCTCGTTCGGTTGCAAGCGCATGGGGCTGACGGTTGCGATGCTGAGGCCGCGCTGGACCGTCAGAGTCCCCGACCCGTTCTGCGACTGGGCGACGGCGGCGACAGGCAGGCCCGCGATCAGCACGGTCAGGAGCGGGAGGGCGAGGCGTTTCATGTCGTGAACTGCACGGTGATCATATAGTCGAAGGTCTGGACGCCGCCGGCGGCGCCGGCCGCGAGCTGGACATCCATGCCCAGTTTGAAGGTCGCGGTGGTGAACAGACCCAGCGGATTGAGGTCGAACACCAGCGTCGAGGCCTCCGCGGGCGCCGAACCGGCGCGATAGACGCCGCCCGTCATCGAACCGACCCGAAAGCGGGTGATCCGGGCCGGACTGGTCGCCACCGGGGTGATCGTCACCCGGATATGGCGCAGGGCGCACAGACCGCTCAGGTTCAGGAGGCCGCAGTTGATGGTGATGGTGGGCGTCGTCACCGAACTGCTGGACAGACGGATGGCATCGCCCGAGGTGCGGCTGACCGCGCCTGCCGTGGTGATCGAGAAGGTGGTGGCGCTGGCCCCTCGGATGGTCGTGCCGAGCACCGGCGCGGTTGCGGGCGAGCGGGTGACGGTCGGGTCGGCGTGGGCGGAGCCGGCGACGAGGACCATAAGGGCGGCGCTGACCGCCGCGATCAGACGCTTCATGGATTGGCCTCCCCCGCAGTTTCGATGATGACGGCGCCGCCACGGACGAAACCGCCGATGGCGGGGATCGTGACCTGAACGGGTTCGACCTGCTTCAGGTTCAACTGGCGGGACTGGGCCTCTTCCAGCCGCACGGTCCAGTCGCCGGGCGCGACGGCCTCGAAGAACAGAATACCGGCGTGGTCGCTGCGACCCGCGATGACGGTGCGGCCGTCGGCGGAGACCAGCTCGACGTTCAGGGCCGCCAGCGGGCGCAGCGAGCCATCGGCGCGGCGCAGGCGGGCGGACAGCTCCAGCTCGCCGCTGCGACGCATCGGATAGTCGATCACCGCCGTCCGGCCCGGACGCGGGGTGAAAGCCATCACGGGCGGCCCGGCCATCAGGAAGGGATCATCCACCCCCTCGGCATTCAGGCGGATCCGGGCCGAAGCGCCGTCGCCCAGCCCGACCGCGACCGCATGCCCGTTCGCGTCCGTATCGACCGGGCCCACGGGGGTATCGACGATCAGCCCGGGAACCCCCGGCTCGTCCGGCTGGCGGCGGCCATCCGCATTCTCATCGATCCAGGCGTTGACGGCCACGGCGCCGCCGGTCGCCGCGCCGGGACCGGTCACGCGATAGCCGCGCGCGAACGGGTCGTAGCCGAAGCCGAAGCCCATCTGGACCCCGACCCGCCATTCCTTGGATTCCGTTTCGTAGGAGGCGTTGAAGGCCAGGTCGAAGCGGTCAGCCCGCCACAGGTTCGACGCCTGCAAACTGGTTTCCGGGGACGGACCCAGCGTGCGGACGACGCCCAGACGCAGGGCGTTCCGCTCGGTGACCTGCCAGTCGAGGGTTGCGTAGGCGGTTTCGACGCGCGGATCAGGAGACAGTTCATAGGACAGACCGCCACGCAGTTGCAGCCGGGACGACAGAAGCGTCGCCACATCGGTCGAGCCCAGCCAACGCGGTCCGGCGCCATTGCTGGTGTCGTCCTGCCAGGCGACGCTGCTGGAGGCGTAGAGGCGGCCCAGCGGGGCCGAGGCGCGTAGCTCCGCGTCGGTCAGCACGATGCCGTCCATGCGGCGCAGCCGGCGCAGGTTGAACGACACCGGCGCCGCGAGACCACGCGGGCCCTTCACCTGACCATCGAGTCGCAGGTCGGTGGCGCTGCTCAGGGGGGCCAGATCGACCACGCCGAGCTGGCGGGTCTCGTCGATGAAGCCGCCCTGATACCCGGAATGGCGGGCGATGACCGAGACGCCGAACGGGCGGGCGGCGAAGCCGACCGTGCCGCCGCTGCCGCCAGCGCTATCGAAGGCGATGTCGATCTGGGCCGCGACCGGCCCCAGTGAACCCCGCAGGCCGACGGCGGCCAGCGACCGGGCCTCTGCGCCGTCAGGCGTGAACCGCGCCAGACCCGCGCTGATCGTCAGGCCGGGGGTCAGGCCGTAGTCGGCCATGACCGCCAGACGCGCTTCGCCGGTGGACGGACTGACCGTCCGCTGGCCGACGTTGAACACGGTCAGCCCCTGCTCGACCGCGCCGAAGCGAAAGACCAGACGCCCGTGTTCTACCTGACCGGCGCCGAAATTGATCCGGCGGACGACCTCCCGCCGCTGTCCCTGCGAGCCGTAGAAGACCAGACGGATGGTGTTCAGCCCGAAGGCCAGCGGCACGTCGAGGAACTCGTAGCGTCCCTGAACCGGCGAGGTCTGCGCGGCCTGGAGCACCTCGTTGATGTAAAGCTCGACCTCCTCGCCCAGCGCCAGTTCGCCGCGCAGGTTCAGGGGGGTGGCGAGGTCGAGGTTCTCCAGCGGAGCCGAGGTGTAGAACAGGCCCCGCCCGGCGAAGCCCGCCGCGCCGATGGGCATGGACGGGGTGAAGACGTCGCCCAGCCCCGCCCGCGTGCCGCCCAATGGCCCCAGCGCGCGGCCGTCCGGATCCTTGCGGGTCAGGACGACGCGGACATCGTTCACCTCCCCGTCTTCATTCGAGCCGAGGTAGCCCTCGAACCCGGCCCACAGCAGGTCGGAGGCGGCGCGCACGTCATAGCGCCCGGCCTGATCGACGCCGTCCCGGCCGAGAAGTCCGCCCAGATTCACGTCGAACGATGGCGGCGTGAAGACCGTATAGGGGGTGTCGATACGGACGGGTTCCGGCTCGTCCGGTGCTCCGCCCAGGGCGGCCTGTCGCCGCTCGCGATCCGCCCGTTGCTGGAACGGCAAGGCCTCGGTCGGAGTCAGGTCCATGACCTGCGCGGCCGTGTCGGGGCTGAGCCGCAGCGGCAGAAGCTGTTGTAGCAGGTCGATGCGGACGTAGAGGTCGTCGTTGTAGATGGCCGCCTGTTCGGCGGCGAAGCGGACGGTGCGGCCGTCGATGCGCGCTTCACCCGAGGCGAGGTCCACGACCAGCCGACGATCCGGGGAGATCACCCAGCCTTCGGCGCGACGCTGGGCCGGGAAGACGCCGACGGCGAGGTCCAGCACCCGCGACAGTTCGCCCAGTGGCACATAGACGCCGGAGCGGGAGGCGTAGACGTTCAGGCTGTCGGTCAGTTTCACATCGCCCGAGCGGACCTCCATCCACAGCAGGTCGTCCGGGCTGAAAGGCTGGGGATCGGCGGCGATCAACAGGTTGCGCGCCAGCTCCTGCCCCACCGCTTCGGCGGGCACGGCCGCCAGCGATAGGGCCGCGAGACCGGCGCGCACGGCCAGCCTCACGGCGCGACGAGGGTCGCCGTCGCCAGGATTTCACCGGGACGGGCGTCGTCGTCGCGATAGACCACGGTTACGGTCTGACCGGGGGCCAGCGCTGTCTGCAACGGCGTCACCACCGTGCGGCGGCCGATCTCGGGATAGACGGCCACGCCCCGCACTGCGGTCGCCAGAGGCGCGTCGGGGCCGGCGCCCAGATGGATTTCCACATCCCCGTAGACCGAGCTGTCGCCCAGTCGGACGAGGTCGAGGGACAGGACCTGCGCCCCGTTCTCGGCCCGCAGGACCGACAGGTTCTCGACAGCGGCGCGGGCGTCGGCGGGGCCGTCACGGACGATGACCGGGATGCTGACGCTGAACAGGGCGATGACCTGCACCGCAACCTCGTCCGCGCCGGGCTGGACCGCCTGTTCGACGGTGAAGCCGGCGGTCTCGGACGGCAGGGCCGTGACGGTCAGGTGCGTGCGATGCTCGCCCCCGGCGCCCGGACGGGCGCGGACACGGATCGCCTGACTTTCGCGCGGCTGGAGCGTGATCCGGCGCGGCGTGTACTGAACAAGGTCGGCGGCGGAATCGAGCGTGGCCCCGGGCTGGTCCGCGGCGGCCACGATCTGGCCGTCAGCGAGCATGACCCGGTCGACCAGCTCGACCGAATAGGTCGCGGCCTGATCACCCTGATTGAAGATATAGACGGTGGCGCTGCGCTCGCCCGGTTCGAACACCACCCGCTTGGGCGAGATGTTCAGATCCGCGCCGACCTGGGCCCCGGCGGGGCCCGCGATCAGCAGCAGAAACGCGGCCGAAAGAACAAGACGCATCGACATCACGACGACCTTCTTCAGTCCATCCTGAGCGCGAAGGTAGTTCTCGCGAACAACCGATGCGTTAACGACGGGACAGGCCGACCGGACTTCCCGCAGCGGAAACACCGGATCGCCGATCAGTTATAGGCCGCCGAAACGGTGAAGGCGCCGGTGTAGACTCCGGTCGGCGAGGTGGAGGCGACCGGGACGCTGCCGCCGACGCGGAAGCTCAGCGAACCGGCCGAACCCAGGGCGTTGCTGAGGGTCTGGGCGGCGGCCGAACCGGTCAGGTTGTTCGAGGTGGTGACGGTGAGGGTGTCCGTGCCGTTGGCGATCGAGAAGGTCGCGGGGATGGTGACCGAAATCGACTGGCCGCCTTCGCCGTCGACGGTGAACTGGGCGGCCTGCGGTGTGTCGCCCGAGTTCAGGCCGACGACGCCGCCGGCCACCGAACGCGCGCCGGCGGCGCTGACGGTCACGGTGCCCGATCCGGTCGAGGGACGCACCACCGTGCCGAACTTCAGGTCGGCGTTCTTGGTGATGGTCAGCGGGCGGATGACGGTGATGGAGCCCGTCCCCGTGGTGGACGCCGACTGGGCCATGGCCGGGGCGGCGATAGCGACAGTCAGAAGGGCGGCGGCGGCGGCAAGCGACTTGATCATTTTCGATCTCCAACGACGAGGGGCCTCGTCTGCGTTGGCGTCCAAATCATCCTGATCGGCGTGCAGGTCCACAACCCGCCCCGCTGAAATGGTGCAAATCGAACCAAAGTTATAGGTTGAGACGAGAATCCCGCTCCCGCAAAAATGGTCAGTTTTCGGGTAGGCAAACCTGCTGTTAGGACTCACACTCGCAATCTGACCGTGCGAATTGGCGTATAGCCAAGGTTGATATCGGAGGATCAGCTGTGCGCTGGATCGTTCTGATCGTCGATGACCACCCCTTGGTGGGACAGGCCTTTGAGCTGTCGATCAAGGCCGCCTATCCCCATCTGGACGTGGGCCGCGTGACCTCGGCGACCGAGGCGGACGCCTATGTCCGCCTGCATGGGCCCAGGGTGAAGCTGGTGATGCTGGACCTGATGCTGCCCGATGCCGAGGGCTTCAGCGCCCTGCTACGGCTTCAGCAGATCCTGCCGGACGGAAAGATCGCCATTGTCTCGGCGCGGACGGACCATCATTCGCTGTCAATGGCGCGGGCGTTCGGGGTCGACTCCTATTTGTCCAAGTCGGAACCGGTGGAGACGCTGGTGAACGCGGTGGGCGCGATCCTGCGGGGCGAGACCCTGTTCCCCGAAAATGTCGAGCCGGACCCGAGGGCGGTCGATTTCCACCGTCGCATCTCGACCCTGTCAGCGGCCCAGCTGCGGATCATGCGGGCACTGGTGGACGGCAAGCTGAACAAGCAGATCGCGGGTGACATGAATCTGACGGAGGGCACGGTGAAACAGCACGTCTCGGCCATCCTGAAGAAGCTGCAGGTCAACAATCGCAGTCAGGCGATCCTGGCGGCGGCGCCGGTGTTGAGAAACGATCAGGCGCCGACGGGCTGACTGACCGGCGCCTCTTCCGGCGTGGCTTCCGGCGTGGCTTCCATGATGTCGCCCAGTCGCTCCAGACCGGCGGCGACCTTGGCCAGATAGTCGCTGCGCGCGAGATCGACCGCCACCCGGATAGCCGAGGCGAAACCGGCGGCGTTGGTGCTGCCGTGGCTTTTCACCACCAGACCGTTCAGGCCCAGCAAAGGCGCGCCGTTGTAGCGGCCCGGGTCGATGCGGTGGACCATGGTCCGCAGGGCGGGCTTCACCATGAGGGCGCCGACCTTGCCCAGGGTGGTGGAGGTCAGCGATTCCTTGAGCAGGGTCAGCAGGAAGCGGATCGTGCCCTCGGTGGTCTTGAGCGCGATATTGCCGGTGAAGCCGTCGGTGACGATGATGTCGACCGTTCCCTTGGCGATGTCGTCGCCCTCGACGAAGCCGCGATAGTCGAGACCCTGCCCCCATTCGCGCAGGATGCGGTGGGCCTCGCGCACCTCGTCATGGCCCTTGTTGTCCTCTGACCCGACGTTCAGCAGGCCGATGGTGGGGCGGGTGGAGCCATGGACGGCGGCGTGGAAGGACTCGCCCATGATGGCGAACTCAACCAGCTGACGCGCGCCGCAGTCGATGTTCGCGCCGACATCCAGCACCACGCTGATGCCGCGCGCGGTCGGCCAATTGGCGACGATGGCCGGGCGCTCCAGCGCGGGCACGGCCATGCGCAGGATCAGTTTGGAGATGGCCATCATGGCGCCGGTGTTTCCGGCGGAGACGGCGGCGTGGGCCTCGCCCGCGCGGATCGACTCAACGGCGTTCCAAAGGCTGGTTCCCTTGCCCCGGCGCAAGGCCTGGGCGGGCTTCTCGCCCATCGGGATGACCTTGTCGGTATGTCGGATGTCCATGTTCCCGCCCGACAATTTCAGCCGGGCCATCTCGGCGCGGATGGCGGTCTCGTCCCCGTGCAGCAGGAAGCGCAGGTTCCGGCCATCGTGGGCCTTCAGATACTCGTGGACCCCGCCGATGATCGCCGGCGGCCCCTGATCGCCACCCATGACGTCAAGCGAGATTGTCGTAGCGGATGGCAAGGGCGGGAAACTCCGGGCGCCGAGGGGTCTTAAGCCCCTTCTGTCGGCAAGGGTATCGTCGTGTCGCGGGGATGGGAACCGGGAGGTCAGGCCGAAAGTCAGGCGAGGGCGATCATCAGGACGCCGTCGATCAGCACGGCGCCGCCGACCGTCTCCAGCGCGAACTCGTACTGCAAGGCGGCGCCGGTGCGCGCGATCTGGGTGGCGCCGACCCGCAACGGGCCGTTGATGTCGTCCAGACGGTCCACATGCCAGTTGATGTTCGACAGGACCGCCAGGCTGCCGCCACGCCCCGGTTCGGCCTTGTCGCCGGTGAGAGAGGAGTGGATGGCGGCGGCCTGCGCCGCATACTCGATGCCGGCGGTGATCGGCAGGCGGTCGTGCGAGCGCAGGGGATTGTCGTCGGACAGATGCGAATTCGCCTCGCACAGGATGGCCGCGCCCTCGACCTTCAACACCCGCGCCAGCAGGCGCATGGCCCCGTCGTGGGGAACCAGCCGATGCAGTTCGGCGCCTTGCAGAATCGGTGCGTCAGACGCCCCCGTGGTCGCCATGGTCAAGGCAGCCCCCCTTGCTTGCCAAGTCTTTGACCGTTCCATAAACCTGACCACGGTGGTTGGCGAGCAGTGAGCGATTGATGAAACCGGCGCTGTCCGTCCCCCTCGACCACCCTGCCCTGCCGGGACACTTTCCGGGCAATCCGCTGGTGCCGGGCGTGATGATCCTCGATCTTCTGGCTGACGACTGGCGTGAACTGTCGCCGGACAGGCCCTTGCGCGGGATCCGGAAGGCCAAATTCCAGCGGATGCTGGCTCCCGGAGAAAAGCTGAGCGTGGAGTGGGCCGAAATTCGTGACGACAAGGTCAGTTTTCGTGCCTTTGTCGGGGACGAAATTCTCGCTACAGGTCAGTTTGCACTGGCATAACGTGGAAAACGCTCGCCCCGCGCGAGCGTAACCGCACCCGTCCGCGGGCGCCGGTGGAGTGGTTGTAGGGTTTTATGTGACTCTCGGGGGAGAATGCTCACGATGCGCAAGGTGCTGGTCGTCTATTATTCGCAGACGGGACAGTTGGCCGACATCGTCGATGCGACGATCGCGCCGCTGAGGGCGAACGCGGACATCGAGGTCACCGTCTCCGAGCTCAAGCCGAACAAGCCCTGGCCCTTCCCCTGGCCCTTCTTCCGCTTCTTCAACACCTTCCCAGAGACTGTCTATGAAGACGTCGAACCGGCGGAGGCGCCCGGCGTCGATCCGGACGCCGACTATGATCTGGTGATCCTGGCCTATCAGGTCTGGTTCCTGTCCCCGTCCCTGCCGACCATCGCTTTCCTGAAGTCCGAGGGCGCGCGCAAGCTGCTGGCCGGGAAGCCCGTCGTGACGCTGATCGGTTGCCGCAACATGTGGCTGATGGCGCAGGAGCGGATGAAGACACTGATCAGCGAACTGGGCGGGCGACTGGTCGACAACATCGTACTGACCGACAGCGCGCACAGCGCCTTCACCTTCGTCTCGACCCCGATGTGGATGCTGACCGGCAAGAAGGGCCCGTTCCTGAACGGGCTGATCCCCGAGGCCGGGGTATCGAAGGAAGATGTCGCCGGCTGCGCCCGCTTCGGCCGCGCCATCGCCGCCGCCCTGCCGAAGCGCAAGCGCGAGGACAGCAGCCCGATGCTGGGCGGTCTGGGCGCCGTCACGGTGCGTGAGGGCCTGATCGAATCCGAGAAGACCGCCAAGCGCAGCTTCATGATCTGGGGCAAGCTTCTGCGCGCCACCGGCACGCCGTCGTCGGCCCTGCGTCAGCTGGTCATCGTGATCTATGTGCTGTTCCTGATCACCCTGATCCTGACGGTCGTGCCGCTGCTGGCCATCATCAAGGCGCTGCTCAAGCCGTTCCTGAAAGCCCATGTCGCCCGGCAACGGGCCTATTTCGCCGCTCCCTCCGGGGAATCCATGCAACTGATGGAAAGCCCCTCTTGACCCGCCCTGTCTACATTACGCGTACCGCCGCCTTCCTGCCGAACGCCCCGGTGGGCAATGACGACATGGAGCGGATTCTGGGGCAGGTCGGGCCGCGTCCGTCGCGCGCCCGCCGCACCATCCTGCGTTCGAACGGCATCAAGAGCCGCCACTATGCGATCGACCCCGAGACGCTGAAGCCGACCCACACCAACGCCCAGCTGGCGGCCGAGGCCGTGCGCCTGCTGGATACCGATCTGGACGCTGTCGAATGCCTGGCGTGCGGCACCTCCAACCCCGACCAGATCATGCCGGGTCACGCCTCCATGGTGCAGGGTGAACTGGGTTTGCAGGACGTTCAGTCGGTTTCGACCGCAGGCGTGTGCATGAGCGGCATGGCTTCGCTGAAGTACGCCTGGCTGTCGGTCGCCGCGGGCGACACCGACGCGGCGGTGGCGACGGGATCGGAAACCGCCTCGGCCGTGATGTCGGCGGCCAACTTCACGCCCGAGATCGACGCCCGGGTGGATGCGCTGGAAGATAACCCGGAGATCGCCTTCGAGAAGGATTTCCTGCGCTGGATGCTGTCGGACGCCGCGGGCGCCTTGCTGCTGGAGCCGGAGGCGCGAGCGGGCGCGCTGAACCTGCGCGTGGACTGGATCGACCTGCACTCCTTCTCGGGCGAGATGGACACCTGCATGTACATGGGCGGGGTCAAGAACGAGGACGGCAGCATCACCGGCTGGGCCCAGTTCACGGCCGAGGAACGGGCCGCCCAATCCGTTCTGACCGTCAAGCAGGACGTGCGCCTGCTGAACGACAACGTCCTGCGCTACACGCTGGAGAAGCCCCTGCCCGGCATGGCCGCAAAGCGCGGCCTGAAGCCCTCGGATGTGGATTTCTTCCTGCCCCACTATTCGTCGGAGTTCTTCCGGGACCGGCTGTACCAGTCGATGCTGAACGTCGATTTCGACATCCCGCAGGAGCGCTGGTTCACCAATCTGACGACGCGCGGCAACACCGGCTCGGCCTCGATCTATGTAATGATCGACGAACTGCTGGCCAGCGGCCGGCTGAAGCCGGGTCATCGCCTGCTGTGCTGGGTGCCGGAAAGCGGCCGGTTCTCCGGCAGCTTCATGCACCTGACCGTGGTGCAGGGCTGACCGATGAAGACCGATGAGGTCCCGCAAGACCCATCCCTGACCCACGCGGGACAGCGCAAGCTGTTCTACGCCGTCGATGAACAGGGCGATTACACCGAGGTTCAGTCGCTGGGCTGGGATGTGGAATCCTACGCCACCCTGGCCGCCGTCGAGGTGCTGAACCAGCAGCGGGACGATGCATGGGAACGGGCGAAGGCGGGCCTGACCGCGCCGCTGGAGTACCATATGTACCGACGCCGCATGGACCGGGCCAGCTTCGCTTCGGCCACCGGCTTCTGGCGCTGGCGGACCTCGCGCCACTTCAAGCCCGCCGTGTTCGCCCGCCTGCCGGACACGATCCTGAACCGTTACGCAGAGGTGCTCGGCATGAGCGTCGAGGGCCTGCGGAGCCTCCCTGCCGCGCCGGACGCCTGAGCCCATGAGCGACTTCCACCACCGTCAGTCCGCGCATTGCGAAAGCGGCGTGGTCGCGAACATGCTGACCCACCACGGCCTGCCGATGAGCGAGCCGATGGCCTTTGGTCTGTCGGCCTCGCTGACCTTCGCCTACATGCCGATCATCAAGCTGGCCGGGATGCCGCTGATCGCCTACCGCATGTTGCCGGGGAACATCATCAAGGGCGTCGAGAAGCGTGTCGGCATGCGCTGGGAGCGCACACGGTTCAGCGACCCGGCCGAGGCCGAACGGGCGCTGGACGCCGCGCTGGACGCCGGGCGGGCGGTCGGGCTGCAAACCTGCGTCTACTGGCTGCCCTATTTCCCGGAGCAGATGCGGTTTCACTTCAACGCCCACAATCTGGTGGTCTACGGGCGCGAGGGGGACGACTATCTGGTCAGCGATCCGCTGTTCGAAACCACCGTCCGCTGTGATCGCGCCTCGATGCAGCGCGCCCGCTTCGCCAAGGGCGACATGGAGCCGAAGGGGCTGATGTACTACCCGACCGGCACACCGGGCGAGGTCGACTACGCGACCGAAATCCCCAAGGCCATCCGCTGGAACGCCAAAACGATGCAGGCCCCGGTGCCGATCGCCGGGGTGAAGGGCATCCGCTTCCTGGGGCGGAACATCGTGAAGCTGTCGCGCGATGCGAACCGCGACACCTACCTGCCGCTCTATCTGGGCCACATCGTGCGGATGCAGGAGGAGATCGGGACCGGCGGGGCCGGGTTCCGCTTCATCTATGCATCCTTCCTGCAGGAGGCGAGCCGCCTGCTGGGCCAGCCCGCGCTGGCCGACGCAGCGAAGGACCTGACGGCGGCGGGCGACGAGTGGCGGCGGTTCGCCCTGCGCGCCAGCAAGATGTGCCGGGGGCGGGCGCAGATGGATGTGCACGAGCTGGACGCCATCCTGAACGGCATCGCCGACAGGGAACTGGCCGTCTGGAAGAGCCTCCGGCACGTTTAACCGCGCCGGACCTCCAGCAGGATGGCCGCATAGCCGCCGCTGTCGTTGGCGTTGACCTGAAGCAGCACCTCGGCGTCGCCGTCGCGGATGAAGTCGCCCAGGGCGCCGACGCTCTGGCTGTCGTAGCAGGCGCGGCCGTCGGCGGCGTCGGTCAGGCGGCTCAGCCCCGCCTCACGCATCACGCCCGCGACCTCATCCGACGGCAGATACTGGCCGCGGTTGAAGACGGTGCGCGCCGGGTCCAGCGTCTGTTTCGCCAGCCAGTCGGACAGGGCCGCGCGGTCCGCGAAGAAGTCGACCGAACGCAGGGCTGACGGCCCCTGTCCGTCCGCGCGGAGCCAGAGCCAGTGACTGGCCTCGGCGACCGGCGTGCCGTCCTCCAGTCGCAGGCGGCGGCGGTGCACCTCCATCGGCCCCGTGGCGATATCGACCGAACCGACCAGCGCCGAGCTGACCAGCCCCGTCTCGATATCCAGCAGGGCCAGCTGAAGCGCCGTCTCGAAGCTGAAGTGGGTGTTGCTGAGGAAGCAGCTGCGTCCATGCAGGCCGAAATGGCGCGCGACGTAGAAGCAGGCGGCGTTCGACACCGTGTTGATGAAGCTGAGCGGCTTGGGCGGTTCGCCGTGTTTGAACAGCGGCTCCATCACTTCCAGCGTCACCTCCAGATCGCCCCGGCGCGAAGCCATGTAGACGGCGGTTTCGGCAGGCGGGGTCTCCGCGCCGACGCAGCGGGCGGCGCCGATCAGGGCCGACTGGATGAAGCGGCCGATCCGACGCACCGGCTTGCCGGTTTCGGCGGTCAGCAGGGCGCGCAGGTCCGGCGGGATGTCTTCGACGGGGGCGTAATAGTCGCCCAGGGCGTGGATCAGGACTTCAGTCATCGACGTTCGCGATCACGAGCGAGGTGTTGTTTCCGCCGAAGCCGAAATAGTTGAGCATGAAGACGCCCGGCGCCATGGGCTGCGGGGTCTGGAACAGGCTGATCCCCAGTTCGCCCGGCTCGGCGCAGACGCCCGGGACGGCCGGGAAATACCCCTGCTCCAGCAGGGCGCAGAACAGGATCAGTTCATTCAGGCCGCAGGCGCCGAAGGTGTGGCCGATGAAGGGCTTGAGCGCGCAGAGCGGCGGCACGGTCCCGAAGGCGCGGGCCATGCCGGCGGCCTCGGCCTCGTCATTCAGCAGGCTTGCGGTGCCGTGGGTCTTGATGCCCGCGATGCGTCCGGCCTCGACGCCCGCCGAGTCGAGGGCGCGCTGGATGACCTCAAGCACGGTGCTGCCGTCCGGGTTGGCGGCGGACATGCCGAAGATGTCGCAAAGGTTGGCGGCGCCGCGCAGGTGGAAGCCCGAGCTCGCCAAGGCCCCCGCCCCGTTCCCCCGCCGCTTGCCGCCGCTGACCACCACCGCGCCGCAGCCCTCGCCGGGAACCAGTCCGCCGCGCGCGCTGTCAAACGGCTTCATCGTGCCGGTCTTCGACAGCAGGTTCAGTCCCTGGAAGCCCATGGCCGTGATGATGTTCAGGCTCTCGGAACTGACCACCAACGCATGTCCGGCCCGGCCGCTGCGGATCAGGGCGTCGCCGTAGATCAGGGCGTTGGCGCTGGCCGTGCAGGCGGTCGAAACGGTGTAGTCCGGGCCGCCCAGACCGAAACGGCGACGCAGCCGCTCGGCCAGACGGCCGAGGTTGTTGTTGTGGGTCAACGGATGGGCGTCCAGCCCTTCAGCCAGTTCGCGTTGATAGATCGCCTCGGACCGCGAGATATCGACCGACGACGAACCGAGCAGAAGGATCGTGTCGGCGCGCTCCGCGGCGGTGAGGCCGGCGGCCTCGATCGCCTCGGCGCAAACGGCCTCCAACACCGATTCTAGCCGGTTTTCGATATCGACGAGCGGTCGATCCTTGAGCAGCAGGGCGGGCACGACCGCGCGCAGTCCGCCCGCCTCAAGCGGGACGGACGCGGCGTCCGGGGGTGGCGCGAACAGGGCCGCGACATTGGCGGCGACGTCCTGTCCAAGGCAGGTGTGGAGCCCCGCCCCGACGAAATAGCTCCGGCTCATGCGGGCGGCGCGGCCTTGGCGGCGATAATGAAGTCAGCCAGCGCATTGATACTGGCGAAGGCCTTGCGTCCGTCCGGCCCGCCCTCGATCCGCACGCCGTACTGCTTTTGAATCGCCAGACTGACCTGGAGTGCGTCGAGCGAATCGAGATCCAGTGATCCGCCCATCAGCGGTTCATCGACCGGCATGTCGGCGGGGTCGATATCCTTGTCGCACTCTTCGATGATGAGGCGTTTCAGCGCCTCGACCAGTTCGTTGTGGTCCATCGGGCTTGTCATCGGGCTCACTCTCGAAGGCGGAAACGGACCAGGGCCAGGACCATGGCGACCGCCCCGAAGGCGGTCAGTTTGAAGAGTTCAGGCAGAATGTCCACGACGTCGCCGCCGTTCAGCAGCAGAGCCAGGAAACCGTCGACGCCCCACGACATGGGCGACAGCTCGGCGATGCGCTGCATCACCTCGGGCATGACGAATTTGGGCACCATCACCCCACCGATGGCGGCCAGAACGATGCTGCCCAGACCGGCCAGAAGGGTCGCCTGCTCGGTCGTCCGGGCGCTGACCGCGATCAGCAAGGCCAGGCCCAGCGCGGCGATACTGAGCGCCGCCGACAGGGCGATCAGGGCCGGGAGGGAGCCGTTGATCCTGAGCGCATCACCGCCCAGCAGCGGCACCAGCCAGACCCCCGCGGCGAGCATCAGGACGACCTGAAGCTGGTTGATGCCGAAATAGGGGATCAGCTTGCCGAAGAACTGGGCCAGCGGGCCGATGTTGGTCGTCCGGAGCCGGCGTTGGGCGCCGACCTGACGCTCACGGATGAAGCTGTTGGAGAAGGGCACGGCGACGAAGAACAGGGCGAACACCAGCCATGCCGGGACGCTCTGCTGGACCGAACTGGGCGCGGCGTCATGGCCCGCATCGGCGTAGGCGTAGTTGACCGCGACCCGCCCGCCGGTCCCGCGCTTCTCGTTCTCCGGCATGGGGTAGCCGACGCGTTCGAGGATGCGTTCGGAGCGCTGGCGGCCGACGGCCTCGTTCACGGCGGCGACGAAGATTTTCTCGATCTGGCGATTGGTGTCGGCGGCGGTGGTGACAGTGACCAGCGGGGACGGATCGTCCGACGACAGCTCGGCGATGCGGGTCTCGTAGCCCGCCCCGACGTCCAGCAGGAAGGCCGCGTCCTCGGTCCGGAGCAGGGCCTTGGCGGCCTCCGGTCCCGGCTGGACCGACACGGCGCGCAGGTCGAAGGCGTCGTTGGCCTTCAGCCGGTCGATGAAGTCCCGTGACTGTTCCTGGCCGTCCCGATTGACGAACAACACGGCGACGCCCGCGCCGCCGCGCGTCTCGAACATGTCCTGAAGCGCCAGAGACATGATCAGGATGAAGGTCAGGGGCAGGATGAACAGCAGCGCGAGGCCGTGGATATCCCGCGACAGCAACCGCAATTCCTTGACGAAGGACGCCATCAGGGCGGAGCGCTTCATGACGCCGCTCCCTGATCGAGGATCGCCAGATAGGCCTTCTCGAGCCGGGCCACGCCATAGGCGGCCTGTGCGACCTGCGCCTCAGCGCGGGCCAGCAGGGCGAAGGCCCCGGCGGGACCGGCCGCGTCGGACACCGGCAGGGTCAGCGTCAGATCATCAGCCCAGACGACGCCGCCCTCCGACAGGATCGCCCTGCCCTGCGCCGACACCGGCGACAGGAGCCGGACTTCGAGCGCGCCGTGGGCGTAGCGGGTCAGCACCTCCGCCTTCGAGCCGATGGCCAGCACCCGCCCGCGGTCGATGATCGCGAGGTGGTCACACAGCGCCTCGACCTCCTCCATGTAGTGAGAGGTGTAGATGACGGTCACGCCCTCCGCCTTCAGCGCGGCGATGGCCTCAATGATGGTCTGGCGCGAACGCGCGTCGATGCCGACGGTGGGTTCATCGAGATAGAGCACGCGCGGCGCGTTCAGCAGGGCGATGGCCAGATTGAGCCGCCGCTTCTCCCCGCCCGAGAAGGTTTCAGCGCGGCGATCCAGCAGGTCCTGCAATTGACAGGTCTCGACGGCCGCGGCGAAGCGCTCGCGCCAGACGGCGCTGGACAGGCGACAGGCGCCGGCGAAGAAGGACAGGTTCTCGCGCGCCGTGAGGTCCGGATAGAAGGCCAGATTCTGTGGCGCCAAGGCGCCGATCTGGCGCACCGCCTTGAGATCGCGGCGGATCGACAGGCCGTCGATCCTGATCTCGCCCTTCTGTGGAGCCAACAGGCCGGTCAGCAGGCCGAACATCGTGCTCTTGCCCGCGCCGTTCGGCCCCAGCAGGCCGAAGCAGCCGCCCCGCCGCACCGTGAACGAGACGTCGGACAGGGCGTCGCGATCCGCACCGCGATGCCGGTAGAAAAGGTCGGACACCGTGATGAAGCCATCGTCCCCGACCGGGACGGACGCCGGGGTCAGAGGGGGCGACGGGGTCGCGGGGAAGACGTCGTCCTGAATGCCGGCACCCTGTATTCGCGCGGCCAGTCCCCCCAGCCCGGAGCCCGAGCTTTGAAGTCGAACACCGTGACCGTCAAGGCGGGAACCAGCGGCGGATTGTCCGGTCACATTGCCTGTCGAGGGCGGCCGTCGATATAAGACCCCCCTGTCATCAGGAGGGGTTGTGGCGACTGCGGGGGAAGACCGGCGGCATTGGGCCGACATGAGAGAGCGTGGCGCCGCCTGGGGCCCGGCCCTGATGGGCTTCATCTATCGCGTCCTGGGCCGCACAGGCTGCCGGATCGTCGCGACGCCGGTGATTCTGTACTTCTATCTGGCGGGACGGCGGCAGCGGCTGGCGTCGCTGGATTACCTGCGTCGGGTCTGGAAGGCGCAGGGGCGAACGGATCGTCCGGGGCACCCGCAGGCCATCAGGCATTTCCTGGCCTTCGGCGAATCCCTCATCGACAAGATGGAGGCCTGGATCGGTCGCATCGACCGACTGCAGGTGGACGAGATCGAGGGTGACGGTTTCGAGCAGCTGCGCAACGACAAACGCGGGACACTGGTGCTGTCGGCCCACGTCGGCGCCACCGAGATCGTCAGGGCCATCGCCTCGCGACACCAGAAGCGCCGCATCACCATCCTGATCCATTCCCCGCACGCGAAGCGGTACAACGCCCTGATCCAGCGCTACGCGCCACAAAGTCAGATTTCGTTGGTGCAGGTTTCGGCGTTCAATGTGGCCACAGCGGCCGCGCTTTCGGGCTGCATCGAGCGCGGCGAGTGGGTGGTGGTCATGGCCGACCGCATGCCCGTGACCGACACCGGGCGGGCGATCATGGCCGATTTTCTGGGCGCGCCGGCGGCCTTCCCCGAAGGCCCGTTCGTGCTGGCGACAGCCCTCAAATGCCCTGTCTATACGATGTTCTGCTATAAGTTGAACGGTCGTTACCGGGCGCAGGTTTCCCTGTTGAACGACGGGGTCGCCATCCCCCGGGGACAGAGGCAAGCCGCCTTGCAGGAACTGGTGCGTGGCTATGTTGATGCACTGCAAAAACTGGTGCTGGCGGCGCCCTACCAATGGTTCAATTTCTATGCTTATTGGCCTGACGTTGGGGATGCGTCGGGGAACCGCATAAGTGACTAAAATCGTTGAATTTGGCGCCCGGGATTTGACCGTACACGAGGTCTGGTCCCTCTCCCGGCGCGAGGCGGACGCGCGCCTGAGCGAGGCTGCGCTGGAGCGGGTCGCCCGCTCGTCGAACCACATCGACACCCTGCTGGCGCGGGATGGTGAAATCTATGGCGTGACCACCGGCTACGGCGACAGCTGCACGACGCAAATCCCCGCCGAACTGGTCGCCGCACTGCCCCTGCACCTGACGCGTTTCCACGGCGTCGGCATGGGCCGCTTCCTGAATCCGGAAGAGACCCGCGCTGTTATGGCGGTGCGTCTGGCCGCCCTGCTGCGCGGCTGGTCGGGCATCTCGACCGATCTGGCGACTCTGCTGACCGACATGCTGCGCCACGACATCCTGCCGCTGATCCCGGCGGAAGGTTCGGTCGGCGCCAGTGGCGACCTGACGCCGCTCAGCTATATCGCCGGTTCGCTGATCGGCGAGCGGGACGTGCTGTACAAGGGTCAGGTGATGACCGCGTCGGAGGCCTTCGCCCAGACCGGCCTGAAGCCCATCGTCCTGCGGCCCAAGGAAGGGCTGGCGGTGATGAACGGGACGTCGGTGATGACCGGTCTGGCCGCGCTGGCCCTGCATCGCGCCGAAGGACTGGCGCGCCTGTCGGCCCGCCTGACCGCCATGGCGACCATCGGCCTGCTGGGCAATCCGAAGCATTTCGATCCGCGCCTGTCGCTGGCCAAGCCGCACAGCGGTCAGGGCCGGTTCGCCGCGCGCGTGGCCGAGGACCTGGCGCCGTTCGCGGAACTTCACGCGCCGACCCGTTTGCAGGACCGCTATTCGATCCGCTGCGCGCCGCACGTCGTCGGCGTGCTGGAGGACATGATCGAGCCGTTCCGCCAGATGATCGAGATCGAGATCAACAGCGCCAACGACAACCCGCTGTTCGACCCCGAGACTGGCGACGTTCTGCACGGCGGCCACTTCTACGGCGGCCATATCGCCTTCGCGATGGACAGCCTGAAGAACCTCGTGGCCAACGTGGCGGACCTGCTGGACCGTCAGTTCGCCCTGCTGGCCGATGTACGCAGCAACAACGGCCTGCCGCCCAACCTGTCGGGCGCGACCGGCGCCCGCGCCGCGATCAACCACGGCCTGAAGGCGCTGCAGATCGGCGTGTCCGCCTGGACCGCCGAGGCGCTGAAGGGCACCATGCCCGCCAGCGTCTTCTCGCGCTCCACCGAGTGTCACAACCAGGACAAGGTCTCGATGGGCACCATCGCCGCGCGCGACGCCCTGCGGGTGCTGGAGCTGACCGAACAGGTCGCCGCCGCCCACATGGTCGCCTGCGGGCAGGCCCTGCGCCTGCGTCTGAAGTCCGGCGAGATCACCGAGGACATGATCGGCCCCGGCATGGCCGCTCTTGTCGAGGCGGTTCCCTTTATCGAGGAAGACACGCCGCTGGACCGCCGACTGGTCGCCCTGACCGCCCGGATCGCCGAGCGCGACATCCCGCTCGACTGGGCGGAGGACGCGGGAACGAAGGCGTGAAAACCATCGTCAGCGCATCGGCGTCCGCGGTCCCGCAGTTCTTCGACCTCGACCCGATGAACATCGTCTGGCACGGCAACTACCCCCGGTTCCTCGAACTCGGTCGTGTTGCCGTGATGGAGCGGATTGGGTACAGCTATGAGGAGATGGTCGAGAGCGGGTTCGCTTGGCCGATCATTGACTTACGGATGCGATATATTCGGCCGATGCGGCTGAATCAGCCGGTGAAGATCACCGCAGGGATTGTCGAATGGGAGAGCATACTTCGGATCACCTATCTGGTTCAGAACGAGGCAACCGGAGAGAGGGTGATGCGAGCCAGTTCGTCCCAGGTCGCGTTGCGCATCAACACGCAGGAAATGCTCTGGGTTACGCCGCCCGTGTTGCGGGCGCGCTTGGAGCCGTTCTTGTCGCCGGCTGGCTGACGGTCACGCCGGCGCAGGCCGCCTGCGCCAACCCCGAACGCCTGCCCGCCGAGCGCGGCGCCCTGAACTTCGTCCAGACCCGGAACCTGTCGGGCGTGCGCGCGCCGCTGGTGTCGCGCGGTCAGGCCCGGATCACCGACAACCGCGTCGACTGGCACGTCACCGACCCGCTGGACGTCCGCACCGTCATCACGCCGTCCGGCGTGACCCAGTCGGTCGAGAACGGGCCGGCCCAGCGCATGGGAGCCCAGGGCGGTGAAGCCTTCCTGTCGACCGGCCTGCTGGACCTGCTGTCGGGCGACATCGCGGCCATGCGCCGTCACTACAACATCACCCGCCGTCCGGCGGGACCGGGCGGCAGCTGGCGTCTGCGCCTGACGCCGCGCGCCCCGGCGCTGGCCCGTCAGCTTTCGTCCATCGACATCTCGGGCTGCGAACGGGTCAACTCCGTCGAGGTGCTGCAGGCCAACGGCGACCGTATGCAAATCGCGCTTACCCCGGCCCGGAGATAAGACTTGTTCCGGATCGGGGCGGCGGTTCTTTGTGCGCTGTGGTGCCTCGTCGCCTGCGTTTCGATCGGCCTGCGCGTGCAGCAGCCCAACGCCTTCGACGTCGACATCCAGAACCTGCTGCCGCGCACCGCGCTTGAACCCGTCATCCGGGCGGCCGTCGCCGACGCCGGAACCACGGCCTCGCAGCGGGTCGCCGTGCTGGTATCGGCCGAAGACCCGGCCCGCGCGCAGGAAGCCGCCGCCGATCTGGAGCGCAGCTTCGTCGCCGCCGGTTTCGCGCCGGACCACGCCCAGGGCGAGGCGCTGGGCCGCTGGATGTTCGCCAACCGCAACCAGCTGTCGTGCAGCGCCGACCCGGCGAGCTTCGACGCGGCGGCGGTCGAGCGGCGGTCGCAGGTTCTGCTCTATTCCCCCCTGGCCCCGGTCTCGGGCGGCATGCTGGAGAAGGACCCGTTCCTTCTGACCCTGCAACTGGCCGAATGCCTTGCGCCGCCTTCGGGCGGACAGATCGGGGACTCGGTTCTGGTGTCCGGCGTGCTGACCGCGTCGGCCTACCGCATCGACGTACAGGACCGGATCGCCGAGACCTTCACCGGCTGGCAGGGCCGCTGGCCGGGCGTCGAGGCGTCGCGCGCCGGGGTCGTCTTCTTCGCCGAGGACGCGGCCAAGCAGACCCGCAACGAGATGGCCCTGATCACCGGGATCTCCGGCGTGGTCATCCTCGCCCTGCTGCTGGCCTGTTTCCGGCGGCCGCACGCGATTCTGGGCACCTTCGCCGTGACGACCGCGGGCGCCGCGGGGTCGCTGGGCGCCGCCTTCCTGTTCTTCCCCAGCGTTCATGTGCTGGTCTTCGTCTTCGGCTCGGCCCTGATCGGGGTCACGTCCGACTATGCGCTGCACTACCTCGCCACCGGTCCGCAGACAGGCTGGGCCAGCCGTAAGGAACGGCTGAAGGTCATCCGTCGTCCGCTGGCCGTCTGTGCGCTGAGCACCTCGCTGGGCTTCGCCGGGCTGGGCCTGTTCGGCGTCGAGGTCTTCAATCAGGTGGCGGTCTTCTCGGTGGCGGGCATCCTGACGGCCTGGTGGTTCACCATGACCCTCCTGCCGTACCTCGATCCGAAGCCGAGGAAGAACGCCGAAAAGCTGACGGCCTGGTGGAACTGGCTGGAGCGCCCGTTCCTCGCCTTCCGCTGGAAGCGCGCCTATTCGGTCGTCGGCCTGCTGATCGTGCTGGGCGCCGTCGGCGCGGGCGTGGTGCGCTTCAACGTGCTGGACGACGTGCGCCAGTTCCAGCCGCGATCGGCCCAGCTGTCCGCCGAGGAGGCGAAGGTGCGCGAAGCCGTGGGCTTCAGCTCCTCGCCTCAGTTCCTGTTGTCCTTCGGCGCCGACGCACAGGAGGCTCGACGTCGCGAGGAAGCCCGGCTGGCCGGCTGGCCGGCGGATGCGGCCCGCGATGTGCTCGCGGTCAGCCGCTTCGACCCGTCGAACGCACGGCGCGCCGAAAACGAAGCGCGCCTGCGCACGGAACTGTTCGAGCCCCGCCTCGCCGCCCGGGCGCAGGATCTGGGCCTGACAACGGTTGATGCGTTCGCCACGACCGTTCCCGCCCCTGCCCTGCCGCCGCTGATCGCCAATCTGGAAGGCTCGGCCGGCGGACTGCACTATCTCGTGGCGCCGCTGGGGCCGACGGCCGTGAACCAGCCGAAGGAAGACCGTGAAGGCTCACGCGTGGTCGACCCGACGGCGCGCTACACCCAGGCCTTCGCCACCTTCCGCGGACTGGCGGCGGGCGCGGTGCTGGCGACGTTCGCCGCCTGCGCGGTTCTGGTTCTGGTGCTGTACCGGACCTGGCGCGCGCTCGCTATTCTGGCCGCGCCGACCGTCGGCGTGCTGATGGCGGTTGCCCTGCCCTCGGCGCTGGGCATGCCGGTGTCCTTCTTCTCGGTCGCGGCGCTGTTCGTCGTCATCGGCGTGGGCATCGACCATTCGGTCTTCCTGTTCGAGGCGAAAGAGACCGACGGGGAGTCAAAGGAGCTCGTGGTCTTCCTTGCCGGCTTGACCACCATCCTTTCGATGGGGCTTCTGGGGCTGAGCGGGACCTTCCCGGTCGCCAGTTTCGGGATCGCGGTCGCCGTCGGGGTGACTGCCGCGTACCTGTGTTCATTCGTGCCGATCAAAGTGAGGGGGAAGTTGGCTCATGCAAACAAGCAGGACTGATGTCTTGATCATCGGGGCCGGGCCTGCGGGCTCGCTCGCCGCAGCGCTTCTGGCCCGCAAGGGCCATAAGGTCGAGATGATCGAGCGCACCCATTTCCCGCGCTTCTCGATCGGCGAAAGCCTGCTGGCCCAGTCGCTGGAGTTCCTGGGCGACGCCGGTCTGCTGGAGGACATCGAGGCCCACGGCTTCCAGTTCAAGGACGGCGTCGTCTTTGAACGCGCGGGCGTGACCACCCCGATCTATTTCCCCGACAAGAGCGCACCAGGCCGGTCCACGACCTTCCAGGTCATGCGTTCGGAGTTCGACGACCTGCTGGCCAAGGGCGCGGTCAAACAGGGCGCGACGGCCAGCTTCGGTCAGGAAGTCATCGCCTTCGAGAGCGATGACGACGGCGCGGTGGTGACCGTGCGTGACGAAGCCGGCGAGACCCGCCGCATCGAGGCCCGCTTCGTGCTGGACGCCAGCGGCTTCGGGCGGACGCTGAGCAAGCTGTGCGATCTGGAAACCCCGTCGGACTTCCCCACCCGTCGCGCGGTCTTCGGTCAGGTGAAGGACAACATCACCGCCCCGCACTTCGACCGGAACAAGATCCTGGTCACCATCCACCCCGAGAACCCGGTCATCTGGTACTGGCTGATCCCGCTGGCCAACGGCATCTCGTCGGTCGGCGTGGTCGGACCACAGGACGACATCGAGGCCGCCGGCGCGACCGATCACGAACGCCTGTGGAACCTGATCGCCAAGGTTCCGCACAAGCAGGACATCCTGAAGGACGCCGAGGTCTATCGCCCCGCCGCGACCATCGTGGGCTATGCCTGCAATGTGAAGAGCCTGCACGGCCCGAGCTTCGCCCTGCTGGGCAATGCGGCCGAGTTCCTGGACCCGGTCTTCTCGTCGGGCGTGACCATCGCCTTCAAGTCCGCGACCCTCGCCGCCGGTCTGGTGGACCGCCAACTCAAGGGCGAGACCATCGACTGGCAGGAGGAGTTCTCCAGGGAGCTCTACGTCGGCATCGACACCTTCCGGGAGTGCGTGGACGCCTGGTACACGGGCGCCCTGCAGACGATCATCTTCAATCGGCCGAAGGAGATGAACGACATCACCCGCCAGCTGACCTCGGTGCTGGCCGGCTATGCCTGGGATCGCAGCAACATCTTCGTCAAGTCGCCCAAGCGGACGATGCGGACCGTGGAGCAGTGGTGCCTCGCCTGAGGCTGGCGTCAGCGCTGGGCCTGACGGTCCTGCTGCTGACGGTCACGGGGTGCGCGACCGCGCCCCGTGAGCCCTCACACGCGACGGCGGGCGCCGAGTTGCAGGCGCGGATCGCGCCGGACATCGTCCTGACGCTGCCCAGCCCGCCGGCCTATCCGCAGACCCGCACGCTGATGCAGGCCGGACAGATTCGGCATGGCGACCGTCAGGCGGCCTTTGAGTCGATCCTGGCGCTGTCCCCCGACGAGGTGGAGATCGTCATCACCATGGCGGGCGGCGGCTTGCGGCTGTCGACCATCACCTGGACCGCCGCAGGTGTGCGCGAGACCCGTTCGCCCATCGCTCCGGACAGTATTCCGGTGGCGAACATTCTGGCGGACATCTTCATTGCCCTGTGGCCCGCGGAGGCGATCAACGCCGCCCTTCCCGAGGGTGTGACCCTGACCGAAACCGCCGACGGCGGGCGTCAGGTCCGTCGCGGTGATGAACTGATCTCCGAGATCGTGCCGGACGCCGCCAATCCGGCCCGTCGCGTGTCCCGCAATCTGGCCTTCGGTTACGAAGTCACCATCACCAGCCGGTCGCTGGACTGATGGCGACGCCGATCCATATCGCCGACTATTCGGTCGCCTGTGCGCTCGGTGCGGACCGGGAGGCGGTCGCCGCCGCCCTGTTCGCCGCCGAGCCCGTCCGACTGTCGGGTGAAGCCACCCTGACCACGGGCCGGGTCGTGCCGGTCGGACGGCTGCCCTTCGATCTGGACGGCCCGGCGCACGAGACCCGCACCAACCAGATTCTGGCCCACTGCTTTGCGCCCCTGAAGGACGCCGTCGAGGCGGCCAAGGCGCGCTACGGCGCCGACCGGATCGGCGTGGTGATCGGCACCTCGACCTCCGGCATCGGCGAAGCCGGCGAGGCCCTGAAAGCCAGGCTGGCGACCGACCAATGGCCCGAAGGCTTCTCGATCAGGCCACAACAACTGGGCGACAGCGCCGCCTTCACCGCCAGACTGGCCGGTGTTCAGGGCCCGTATTTCTCGGTCTCGACCGCCTGCACCTCGGGCGGACGGGCGTTGGCCTCGGCCGCGCGGCTGATCCAGTCGGGTCTGTGCGACGTGGTGATCTGTGGCGGCGCGGACTCGCTGTGCGACCTGACCCTGAACGGCTTTTCGGCTCTGGGCTCGCTGTCGGGCGTGGTCTGCGCCCCGATGAGCGCGAACCGGGACGGGCTGAACCTCGGCGAGGGCGGCGCCCTGTTCCTGCTGACCCGCGAGCCCGGCCCCTACCGACTGGCGGGATGGGCCGGCAGCGTCGACGGGCACCATATGTCGGCGCCGGACCCCACGGGCCGTGGGGCGGAGGCGGCCATGCGCGCCGCCCTGACCATGGCGGGCCTTAAGGGCGACGCCGGACGCAACGCGGTGGACTTCATCCACCTGCACGGCACGGCGACGCCGCTGAACGACCAGATGGAGGCCCATGTGGTCGAGCGGGTGTTCGGACTGGACACCCCCGCCGCCTCGACCAAGGCCCTGACCGGACACACCCTCGGCGCCGCCGGGGCGATCCAGGCGGCCCTGTGCCTGCTGGCGATGGAGCAGGGACAATTGCCGCCGCATGTCTGGGACGGCGAACGCGATCCCGAACTGCCGGTGATCCGGCTGGCGCAAGCGGGCGAAACCGCCTCGCTGAAGGCGATCCTGAGCGCCAGCTATGCGTTCGGCGGCAACAACGTCGCGCTGGTTCTGACCGCCGCATGACCGAGTTCCCCCCCATTGAGGCGCTGATCGTCCACCGTGCCGGCATGCTGCTGATCGACCGGATCATCGGCCGGGAGGACGAGGTCGTGACCAGCGAGGTGGTGATCCGTTCTGACCAGCTCTTCTTTCAGCCCGGACGCGGCGTACCCGCCTATGTCGGCTTCGAGCTGATGGCGCAGACGATCAGCGCCTCGGACGGACTGGACCGACGCGACGAAGGTTTGCCGCCCGTCGTCGGCCTGCTGCTGGGTTGTCGGAAATATGCTGTCTCCCGCACCTTCTTCACCCAGGGCGAGCGGCTGGTGACCGAGGTGACGCCCCTGATCAGCGACGAGGGCATGACCGCCTTCCGCTGCCGGATTCTGGACGACGCCGGGGAAGAACTGGCCAGCGCCACCATCAACGCCTACCGCCCCGACGACCTGTCGGCCTTCCTGCGATCACAGCAATGACACAAGACAACCTGAAGCGACCCGTTCTGGTCACCGGCGCCAGCAAGGGCATCGGCCGCGAGGTCGCCCTGCATCTGGCGCGCGCCGGTCATCCCGTCACAGTCCACTACGGCGGCGACCGCGCCGGCGCCGAGGCCGTGGTTCAGGCCATCGTTGAGGCGGGCGGCGTGGCGGATGTGCTGGGCTTCGACGTCCGGGACCGTGACGCCACGCGTGACGCCCTGGTCGCCCGCATCGGGGAGGACGGCTTCTGGGGCGTGGTGCTGAGCGCCGGGGTGACCCGCGACAACGCCTTCCCCGCCATCGACGGAGCCGACTGGGATGTGGTCCTGCGGACCAATCTGGACGGCTTCTACAATGTGCTGCAGCCGCTGATCATGCCGATGATCCGGCGTCGGGACGGCGGGCGGATCGTGGCCATCGCCTCGGTCTCCGGCGTGATCGGCAACCGCGGACAGGTGAACTACAGCGCCTCCAAGGCCGGGCTGATCGGCGCCGCCAAGGCGCTGGCGGTCGAGCTGGCCAAACGCAAGATCACCGTCAACTGCGTCGCCCCCGGCCTGGTCGAAACGGCCATGAGCGACGAGATCCCCAAGGAGATCGTGGACGCCGTTCCGATGCAGCGCATGGGCACGGTGCGCGAAGTCGCGGCGGCCGTCGGGTTTCTGTTTTCACCGGACGCGGGCTATATCACCCGTCAGGTTCTGGGCGTGAACGGGGGGTTGATTTGACGCGTCGTGTCGTGGTGACCGGCATGGCCGGCGTCACCGCCCTGGGGGGCGAATGGGCTGAAATCGAGCGCCGCATGCGCGCAGGCGAGACCGGCACGCGCCGCATCGCCGACTGGGAGCGCCTGACGGACCTGACCTGCAAGGTCGGCGCCCCGGCGTCCTGGTTCGTCCACGAAGGCCGCTATCACCGCCAGAAGTCCCGCTCGATGGGCCGGGTCGGCATCATGGCGGTCGACTCGGTCGAGCGCGCGTTAGCCCAGGCCGGCCTCACCGATGATCCGGTGCTGAAGACCGGCCGGACGGGCGTGGCCTGCGGTTCATCGTTCGGCTCGACCGACCCGATCCGGGACTTCGTGCACTTCCTCGAAACGGGCAAGGCGGGCGGGCTCAACGCCACCAGCTATATCCGCATGATGGCGCACACGGCCGCGGTGAACATCAGCGTCTTCTTCGGCCTGACCGGCCGGGTGATCACCACCTCCTCGGCCTGCACCTCGGGCTCGCAGGGCGTGGGCTACGGTTATGAGACCATCCTGCACAATCAGGCGGACATCATGATCGTGGGCGGGACCGAAGAGTTCTGTCCCAGCATGGCGATGGTCTTCGACCGCCTGTACGCCACCAGCTCGAACGGCAACGATACGCCGGAATCCGCCTGCCGCCCGTTCGAAGCCAGCCGCGACGGCATGGTGACAGGCGAAGGCGCGGGCTTCCTGATCCTTGAGGAGCGGGAGCACGCGCTGGCGCGCGGCGCGACCATTCTGGCCGAGGTGACGGGCTTCGCCACCAACGCCGACGGCGCCCACATCTCGCACCCGGCGCGGGAGACCCAGGAACGGGTCATGCGTCAGGCCATGGAAATGGCCGGGATCGGCGTCAGCGACATCGCCTTCATCAGCGGGCACGGCACCGCGACCGTCGCGGGCGACGTGGTCGAGAGCCAGGCCACCCAGGCGGTCTATGGCAAGGACGTGCCTTTCCACACCCTGAAGGGCCATTTCGGTCACTCGCTGGGGGCCTGTGGCGGCATCGAGGCCTGGCTGGGCGTGGAGATGCTGCGGACGGGGTGGATCTCGCCCATCGCCAACTTCCACGAGCACGACCCGCGTTGCGCCGAACTGGACTACGTCGGCGTGGGCGGACGCGTGATCGACGGGGACTACTTCGTGTCCAACAACTTCGCCTTCGGCGGCATCAACACCTCGCTGGTGTTCAAGCGGGCCTGACCTCAGCCCGGACCGGCATCAGGCCAGATCGCCGACGTCGCCCTGTGAGGCCGGCGACCCGTTCAGCTTGAACACAAACGACAGCCCGCCCGTCGACGGGTAGTGGCGCAGCTCCAGCACCACGACGTCGCCGGGCGCCAGCACGCGGCGGAATTTCAGCCGCGAGATGGTCGCGCTGGACGGCCAGCCGCCCCATACCCGCTCGGCCAGCAGCACGGCCAGATGAGCCTGTGACACGCCCGGCAGGATGGGCTGGCCGGGGAAATGGCCGTCGAAATAGATCAGCTCGGGGACGAGGGTGAAGGCGATCTCCGCCGTCGTCTCGCCGGTGCGCCGGATATCCAGATCAAGCACGTCCAGCGGACTGGAAGCAGTCGGGGTCATGGGCGGCTCCCCTGCGGCGCGCCGAACAGGGCGCTGAGCGTGGACAGGATACGCTTGCCCTGGCTGTTGGTCTCGATGCGGTCAACGAAGCGCCAGTATTTCGGGCGTTCGGCGCTCTCCAGCAGGGGAGAGACAGCGGCGCGCAGGCGGCGGGACAGGCGGAATGTCCCCTCCTCCGCCAGCACGGCCTGACCGGCGAGGGTCAGCTCGACCACCGCGCCCAGCGCGCCCTTGTGATCCGACAGCGAAAGGGCGGCGACGGCCGCGATCTCTGGCAGTCGGCCCAGCATGTCCTCGACCCGGGCCAGCGAGACCCGCTTGCCGTCGATCTTCACGATCCGGTCACCGCGCGGCTTCAAACGAAAGCGGCCGTCGGGCTGCTGGTCGATGACGTCGCCCGTCCGCTCGGGCCCGTCGTCCTGCAGATAGGGCGAGCGGACGATCAGGGCCTGCGTCTCATCCGCGGTGATCGAGACGTCCGGGAATGGGGTCCAGAGGGCATCAGGCGCGGTCTGACGGCGCCAGGCGAGGCCGCCCGTCTCGGTCGAGCCGAGCACCTCGGTGGCCGGGCGACCGAAGACCGTCACGCACTCAGCCGCCGCATCGGTCGGCAGGAGCTGGCCGGAGGAAAAGATCAGACCGGGCGTCGGCTGGTACATCTCCACGCGCGGCGACAGACGGGTCAAATGGGCCGGGCTTGAGACCAGCGTGCCCCCCCCGAAACGGCCTTCGAGGTTCTCCCAATAGACGGCGGGAGCGTCGTCGCTGACCCGACCGGACATGATCGGCCAGACCACGCGGAAGAGGAAGCCGTAGAAATGTTGATGGGAGACGGTCGAAATGACCGGCCCCGCCTCCGCGCCCCAAAGGTTGTCCAGAGCTCGCGCCTCGACCTCAAGCCGGGACAGGTTCTTGCGGACACGCTTGGGCGCGCCCGAGGAGCCCGAGGTGAAGAAATCGATGACCGGGTCCGTGACGGCGTCAGCCAGCGCGGCGACATCGCCATCCAGCAGACCCCCGAAAAGGTCGTCGGTGATCAGGGCCTCGGGCGGACAGCCGATCTCGGCCAGATACTCCGGCTGGGCGTGGGCGGGCATGGCGATCATCCGCCCGGCCGCGGCGGCGGCGAGAAGACTGGCGGTCAGGTGCGCGGCGGACGCCACGCTGAGGAAGACCGTGTCGCGCGTGGCCTGTACACGCGGCAGAAGGGCGGCGGCCAGACGTCGGACGTCGCCCGCCGTCACGACCTCGCCGTCGCGCTGGAACAGCGGACGGGCGGCGTCGGTCTGGATCAGGGTCTGGATAAGGCCGTTCATCGTGCTTCCATGGCGCGCCGGGCTAAGGGACGCACCACCAGCTCGCCGACGATCAGGACACCGATCAGCCCATAGGAGACGCCGGCGTTGTAGAGGGTCCAGACATGCCAGTCGGCCCAGATGGCGGTCCAGACCGCGACGGCGCCGTTCAGAACGAAGAAGCCGGTCCAGATCATGGTGACCACGCGGGTGTAGGCGACTCCGCTGGGCGGCAGGTCCGGATCGGTCATCCGCGCGAACCGCTCGATCATGCTGGGACCGCGCAGAAGCGTCTGACCGAAGGCGAGGAACATCGCCGCGTTCATGAAGGCCGGATAGAGCCGGACCGACAGCTCGCGATCAAACAGGGCCACCGTCACCAGCCCCCCCGCCGCCAGCAACAGCCCCAAGGTCAGGGCTCCGGGCGTGCGACGGGCGCGGTCAGACAGGGTGCGCAGAAGCAGGAAGGCCAGCAGCCCGCCGACCACCCATCCGGGTCCGACGGTGCGCACCGCGATCGCGGCGACGACAGGGTAGAGTACCGAGGTTGCGACTAGCAGAACCGCCGGTACATCAACCTTGGGCATGCTTCTTCTGGGCGAGGTTCAGCACGTCGTCGATCGTGCGGATGCCGCGGAACTCGTCCGGTTCGATCTTGCGGCCGGTGATTTCCTTCAGCTGGACCATCAGATCGATCGCGTCGATCGAGTCGAGGTTGAGCTGCTCCACCAGATCGGCTTCGGGCGTGATCAGGTCACGGGGCACGTCGAAGGCGGAGACGAGATACTCCTTGATCTCGGAATAGATGGTCTCACGTTCCATGACGGCGCTCATTGCTTCAGGGCCTTCTGCTGGGCCACGAAGGCGATCAGGGCGTTGATCGTCTGGAAGTGGCTGTGCAGTTGCTTGTCATCAACATCGATCTTGATGTCGAACTTCTTCTGCAGCGCGACCCCGATCTCCAGCGCGTCGATGGAATCGAGCGCCAGACCGGTATTGCCGAACAGATCCTCGTCGGCGCCGATGTCATCCGGGGTGATGTCCTCGAGGTTCAGGACCTCGATGATCGCGGATTTCATCTCGAATTCGGTGGGTGTCGTCATGCGGCAAGCAGTTCTTCTATTCGGCGCTCCACCTGCATGCACAGGCTCCTGGCGGCGATGGCGGATTGAATGGATTGGTCCGGAACGTCAATATGTTCATGGACCTGGATGACCCAGTGAGCGCGCCGACTGGGGACTTTGTACCACGGCTCGCCCTTCAGCAGGGTCGGCGGACTGCAGGTGATGGTGACCAGTCGGACCGGCGCCTGTGAGCGGTGGGCGATATAGGCGAAGCCCCGCTGGTACTTCGGCTTGACGCCCGGCGGCGTGCGCGAACCCTCGGGGAAGATGACCAGATTGTTCCCGGCCTCCAGCGCCGCGACACAGTCCTCGATCAGCCGCTCGGGATCGTTCTCGTTGGGAATATAGTTGGCCGCCGTCACCACGCCGCGCATGAACGGATTGCGCCAGACCCCCGCCTTCACCACGCATTGGGTCCGCTCCATCAGCGACATGATGAAGACGATGTCGAGCAGGGAGGGGTGGTTGGCGATGACCAGTGTGCCCCGGTCATTCCGCAGCAGCTCGGCGCCGTGAACCTCGTAGGAAACGGCCCCGAGGAAGACCATGATCCGCACATAGGTGCGCCAGACGCGGTGTACGGTCTGCTGGGCGATGCGGGTCCGCTGCTCCCGATCGCGGACAAGCAGGTTGATCAGCGGGAAGACCACGATGGCGAGGAACAGCCCCCCCAGCCCGAACAGGGCGAAGGACGTGCCCGTCGCGATCAGCAGCCAGAATCTTGCGAGCGCCTTCATGCCGCCAGCGCGTCCAGTCGCGGCGGCGAGAAGGTCAGACGCGTCTGTCCGGCCCTCAGGGCGTTGACCACCGCCAGTGCGCCGGTGCGCCCGGGGGTGACCACGACGCCCTCCCCGCCGTCACCCACCAGGGCGAGGGTCATGGCGATGAACACGCCGGGGGTGGCCTCATCCAGATCGGCGTAGAGGCCCGAAAGGCGCTCGTCGGCGTGCACCAGAACGATGGAGGAGGCCTCCCCGGTCGTCAGCTGGGCCCAGGCCTCGACCAGACCGGCCGACAGGGTCGCCGTATCGCCGCCGATGGAAATCTGATCGCCCGGACCTTCAATGGACAGGCTCAGCGCGCCCAGCGGGGCGTTATGGACCGACAGGCCGAACAGGGACGGCGACAGCAACTCGTTCCGCGCGATGTCGCTGAGCAGGGTCACGGTGCTGTCGAGATCGCCGTTGGGGCTGGACAGCACTACCGGCGTTCCGGGCCGATCGCGCAGCAGCGGCAGGGCGCATTGAAGGACATTGCGGGTGAAGGCAGGCAGGCGGCGGCGTTGCTGCACAGGGATGGCGGAGGCGTCCTCAGCCACGCCAAAACGCTCATCGCTCTCTGAAGAGAGGATGGCGCCCCATGCGGTCACACCCAACGCTAGCACTGTCCCACATCCCCCGACGTTCACCTTGCAACCTATATGGCTGCACGGGGCAGTTCAATATAATCCGGGGTAATGCAGCGCACCCATCGATCCCTGACGGCGAGCTATGCTGTTCGATTTATAGCAAAGTTTCCCCGCGACGCCCGCGTGCCGCGCCCGATCCAGAGCGAAGCGGCGGCGAGCCTGCTGGCCGAATTGAGGGCTGGAACCGGACTGTTCGAAGGTCCGTCGTCCAGGGCGCACAGCCGGAACGGGATCGCCGTGGCCGCGACGCCGGAAGGCCGGATCGGCATCGACATCGAGCATCGTCTTCCAACGCGGCCGATCCGGGACATCGCCCGGCTGCTGATGGACGCCACGCCGACGGACGACGACGCCGCCTGGCGGGTGTTCACCTTCCACGAAGCCTACTTCAAGGCGTTCGGCGAGATGGCGGGCCCAGCGCGACTGCGCGCTGTGGCGGGCACGACAACCCCGACCTACCGCACGACGGAGGGGCTGAACGTCCTGCATGAGACTGTCGACGGAGATTTCGCCCTGACGCTGGTCTGGGACGGCCCCGTTGAAGCGGTCCGACTACCGGGCGAAGACTGAAACCCACAGCTTGCGGATCAGGCGGAACGGGGCCTGCAACGCCAGCCGGGTGTGCATCTTCGATATCCGCACATTGTCGGCCAGCATCTCGAAATTGGAGACGTTGTCCGGCGGATAGATGACCTTGGTCGGCAGGTTCACCACGGGCGTCCCGCGCCAATGCATGTGCACGGCCATTTCGGTGTCGAAATCCATGCGCGAGCCGATTCTGGTCCCCGCGATGACCTCGGCCACCTTGGGCAGCGGGTAGAGGCGGAAGCCGCACATCGAGTCGGCGATGGCCAGCGAAGCGGTCTCGATCCACACCCAGACGTGGGTGATCCATCGACCGATCTTGCGCGCCCTGGGCACGCTTTCGTCATAGACCGCCTGACCGCAAATCAGGGCCTCGGGCCGCTGCCGCGAGGCCTCGATGAAGCGGTGGACGTCCTCGATGTCATGCTGACCGTCGGCGTCGATCTGGAGGGCGTGGGTGAAGCCCTGGGCGATGGCTTCGCGGAAGCCCGTCAGGACCGCCACGCCCTTGCCCGCATTGACGTCCAGCCGCAGGACCTGAACGCCGTTGGAGGGATCATGCAGGGCGGCGATTTCAGAGCGCACGGGCTCCGTATTGCCGTCGTCAACAATCAGGACGTGGTCGCAAAGCTCAACCAGCCGTCGCGACAGACGCGGCAGCTGGCTGACATGGCGATAACTCGGAACAACGGCGCACAAGCGCATACTGTGCGCCGCCTGAAATCAGCGAAGGCTGACCATGTCGCCCTTCAGGGCGACGCCGGCCATCAGGAAGCCCGCCGAGCACTTGTACTGGGTGCGGCTGGACCATTCGACATTGTCCCAGTTGGACCGGACGTTGATGACGGCGTTGCCGCCGTTGGCCAGGGTCTGGTTCTTCAGGCGGATCAGGGCCGACAGCATGACCCACTGGCAGGATTCCTCGGCCGAGCGGCCGAAGCGGCGGCTGCGTTGCGAGGTGGTGGCGTCAGCCTCGATGCGGCGCGCGACACGGGGGTGCGGCGCGTCGCCGAAATAGAAGGTCACGCCTTCCAGTTGCGAAGCGTATTCGGGACGCTCCAGCACATTGGCGATTTCGTGGATGGTGACCTCGTCAGCCGGGGCGGCCGCCATCGGCGTCGTCGGGGCCGCCAGAAGAGCAGCGGAAAGGACCACACCAGTCACAAGGATGCCGGGCTTCATCGATTCTCTCCTGTCAGAGCGCCGTTCGTTCGCGACTTTCTGGCACGGGCAGACGGGCGCGGCAACCTTGCCGGGCAAAGCTTCCGGGGGGCGGAATTCAATCGGCGGGCCTCCCCTTGCAACCCCCGGATTCTTGAATAACCTCACGGAATCCCGGCCTTCGACGGCGCTTGCGTCGCGACCTTCAGGCGTCCGTCCATATCCTCGGCAGGGCGCGCCCGGTCCGGGACCGCTACAATAAGGTGAGAACCATGTTCGTCCGCACTTGCGCCCTGCTGACCTGCACCGCCGCCCTCGCCCTCGCGGGACAGGCCCGGGCCCAGACCGCGCCGGAATTCCGGCTGGTCGACGAGGTTCGCTTCGCCGTGCTTCAGCACGACACCGGCGTGATCGGCGAGAACCGGGAGGACGGTGTCGATCTGGGTGTTGAAGTCCTGTCCACGCCCATCGAAGCCTTGCGTCTGATCGGTTCACCGAAGGTCGTGGCCGGCGCGCTGGTGAACACCGACGGCTACACCAACCAGATCTATCTCGGCCTGCAGGCCGAACGGACCCTGGCATCCCAGGTCTTCAGCCCGAACGACGCCATCTATCTGGAAGGCATGGTCGGCGCCGCCTGGCACGACGGCAAGCTGGACGTCAGCGGCACGCCGCTGGAGGACGAATGGAAATCGCACGGCAGCCGTGTGGTGTTCCGCACCGGTTTCGGCGTCGGCTATCGCTTCAATGAAAAATGGTCGCTGACGGCCACCTTCCACCACATCTCGAACGCCGACACCTCGCTGCCGAACGAAGGCTCGAACGACATCGGCCTGCGTCTGGGCATGAAGCTCTGATCAGCGAAAGGCCGCACCGGCGCCCGGGCGTCGGTGCGGCCTGATCAGCCTAGAATTTGCGGCTGACACCGACCGAGACGACCCACGGATCAAGGTCGACGTCGCTGTGCAGGGCGCCGTTGTTCACGTCGGCGTCCGTGTTGAACCAGATCTTCTTCACATCGACGTTGACGCTCCACGGCCCCTGAATGCCGATGTCCGCGCCCGCCTGCAGCGCGTAGCCGAAGCCGTCATCCAGATCGACGGTGAAGCCGTTCTTGTCGTCGCCGCTGTAGAACAGCATGTAGTTCACGCCCGCGCCGACGTAGGGGCTGACACGCCCGCCGCTCAGGGGGCGGTATTGCAGGGTGACCACCGGCGGCAGCACCCAGGTCTCATGCACGGCGACATCGGTCCCGCCGCCCTGGGCGCGGATCTCATGCTGCGTCGTGCCGAGGATGCCCTCGATCGCGAAATGGTCGGTCAGGAAGTAGGTGAAGCCGAGGGTCGGCATGACACTGTCGCCCACATCGACATGCAGGCCGCTGTCGGCGCCGGCGCTGGTCAGGATGGCGTTGTCCGCGCCCGAGAAGACGTCGGTGACACGGCCGGTGACCAGCCAGTCGCCCTTGCGCGGGGCCTCCCAGGTGTTGGCGGTCTGGGCCATCGCCGGAGCGGCGAAGGCGGTCGCCGCGGCGGCGGCGGCGGCGAGGATCAGGGTCCTGAAGTTCATCTCTTTCATCCCCGACGCCCGGGGTCGCCTCATGCGGCCGGTTGCGAGCGTCTTGGAAGAGTGATGCGCGCCTATGCCGAACACGGCATTGATCCAGCGCAAACCCCTGTCTGGCCGGGCAATTTATCCGGTCAGACGACGCGGGCGTGCCGCTGCTGGATGCGGGCCGCATCCGGGTCGAAGGCAGCGCAGACAGCCCTTACGAAGGGTCGTCCAGGAGGGGTCACGTCCACCCTGCCCTCATCGACCCGAACCAGGCCGTCGCGCTGGAACCGGCGGAGGGCCGGCCACGCGCCGGCGACCTCGGACAGAGGCTGTCCGCGCCGGTCAGCTATCGCCGGGACATCGACGGTGAAGTCGCACATCAGCCGTTCGATAATCTCGCCGATCAAGGCGTCCCGTTCGGTCAGGACCACGCCACGCGCGATGGGCAGTTCGCCCCGTTCGACGGCGGCGCGCCAGTCGCGTTCGACGGTATGGTTCTGGGCGAAGCCGCCGGGCGCATGGCTGATCGCCGACGCGCCCAGCCCGATCAGCACCTCGGCCTCATCCGTCGTATAACCCTGGAAGTTCCGGCGCAGCCGCCCGGCGCGCTCCGCCGCCGCGAGCGAGTCGTGCGGCAGGGCGAAGTGGTCCAGTCCGATCGCTGCCCAGCCCTTGCCGGTCAGATAGCGCGCGGCGGACTGGCTCTGGGCGAAGCGCACCTCGGCGCCCGGCAGGTCGGCGTCGTGGATCAGCTTCTGGTGCGGCTTCATCCACGGCACATGGGCGTAGCCGAACAGGGCGATCCGCTCGGGCCGCAGCGTCGTCACCAGACCCAAAGTCGTGACCACATGCTCGATGGTCTGAAGCGGCAGCCCGTACATCAGGTCCAGATTGATGGAGGTGACGCCCTGCTCCCGCAGCGCCGCCACCGCCCACTGGATGGTCTCGAACCGTTCGGGCCGGTTCACCGCGGCCTGAACGTCCGGCGACAGGTCCTGCACGCCCAGACTGGCGCGGCTCAGGCCGATGCGCCCCGCCGCCTCGATCCAGTCCTGCGTCAGGACCTCGGGGTCCAGTTCAGCGGCGACCTCGAAACAGTCGGTCAGGTCAAAGCGTTCGGCCAGACCGGCGTACAGCCGCTCCAGCTCGACCGGCGGCAGCATGTTCGGCGTGCCGCCGCCGAAATGGATCGAGCCGACGCGCGGGCGCCGCCCCATCCGCGCCACCACCAGATCGGCCTCACGCAGCAGCAGATCGACGTAGCTGGTGATCACGCTTTCGCGGTTCACCGCGCGGGTGTTGCAGCCGCAGTACCAGCACAGCCGCTTGCAGAACGGGATGTGCAGATACAGCGACACCGCGCGATCCGGACGGGCGGCCACTAGCCAGCCGCTCCAGTCGTCCGCTCCGACGGCGGGCGTGAACTGCGCCGCCGTCGGGTAGGAGGTGTAACGCGGGGCGTGGGCGTCGTAGCGCGCGATCAGCTCCCGCGTTTTCAGGCCTGCGGGACTAGAGGGGAACATCGCCCTCTTTCGACGCATCGGGGGTGGACAGGCCCTCATCGCCTTCATCGAACAGGGCGAACTCATGCCACAGGCCATTCAGGACGCCGAACGCCACCGCCAGACCAAGGCCAAGGATCCAGGCAAAATACCACATGGGTCAGATCTCCTCGGGGTTCAGTACAAGTCGGGGTTGGTCTTGAGCGCCGCCGTCGAGGTCCGGCCCCACAGCACCTTGTAGACCCAAGCGGTGTAGAGCAGGACCAGTGGCAGGAAGACGATGGTCACCAACAGCATGATGAACAGCGTCAGGTGGCTGGAGGACGCGTTCCAGACCGTCAGGCTGGACTGCGGATTGATCGAACTGGGCAGGATGAAGGGGAACATCGACAGGCCGACTGTCGAGATGATGCCCACCGCCGAGGCCGAGGAGCCGCCGAAGGCCAGCGGGGCGGAGCGGCGCCACATGCCGATCAGGCCCGCCAGAGCGCCGAGGAAGCCCAGCGCCGGAGCGATCAGCATCCAGGGATAGCGGCTGTAGTTGTCCAGCCAGGCGCCGGGAGCGGCCTCCACCGTTGTGCGGAGCGGGTTGGAGAAGCCGTTCGGGTCCAGCGCGCCGGTGATGCGGTAACCCATGTCTCCGAAGGCGATGAACAGACCGCCGACCGCGAACAGGACCAGAGCCAGCACGCCGGCGATGGTGCCGTAAAGGCGGGCCCGTTCCAGCACCGGCCCATGTTCGGCCTTCACCGACAGCCAGGCGGCGCCGTGCAGGACCAGCATGCAGACCGACAGCAGGCCCGCGATCAGGCTGAACGGGGTGAACAGGCCCAGCAGATTGCCGTCGTAGAAGGAGCGCAGGTCGGCATCGAGCCGGAAGGGGGCGCCCAGCAGGACGTTGCCGACGGCGACGCCGAAGACCAGCGAGGGCACGAAGCCGCCGATGAACAGGCCCCAGTCCCACATCGTGCGCCAGGTCTTCGAGGCCCGCTTGGAGCGGTATTTGAACGAGACCGGCCGCAGGATCAGGGCGGACAAGACCAGGAACATGGCCAGGTAGAAGCCCGAGAAACTGACCGCGTAGACGAAGGGCCAGGCCGCGAAGATCGCGCCGCCGCCGAGGATGAACCACACCTGGTTGCCCTCCCAGGTCGCGCCGACGGTGTTGATCACCATGCGCCGCTCTTCATCCGTTTTTGCGACGAAGGGCAAAAGGGCGCCGACGCCGAGATCAAACCCGTCCGTCAGGGCGAAGGCGATCAGCAGCACGCCCAGCAGTCCCCACCAGATCAGGCGGAGCGTGGCGAAGTCGATAGGAAGTTCCATGATCGGATGTCCTGAAGGTCTGGGTCAGGCCACGGCCGGCGCGGGGGCGCGCTCGCCGGGCTGCTCGGGGTCGGTCTCGCCGAACGTCTCCTGTTCGTGGAACGGACCCTTCTTGATGGCTTGAAGCATCAGCTTCACTTCGACGACGGCCAGTGTGCCGTACAGTAGGGTGAAGCCCGCGATGGTCGCCCACAGCTGCGGCACGGTCAGGCTGGACGCGCCGAGGAAGGTCGGCAGCACGCCCTCGACCGCCCAGGGCTGGCGCCCGAACTCGGCCAGAATCCAGCCGAACTCGATGGCGATCCACGGCAGGGGGATGGCCAGCACCGCGATCCGCAGGAACCATTTCGTCTGGTGCTTGCGCAGCGTGCACAGCACGAACGCCGTGCCGAACAGCGCGATCATGAACATCCCGATGCCCGCCATGACGCGGAAGCTCCAGAACAGGACCGGCACGTTCGGCACCGTCTCCCACGCCGTCTGACGGATCAGCTCCGGCGTGGCCTGACGCGGATCGGCGACGTGACGCCTCAGCAGCAGGCCGTAGCCCAGGTCGCGACGGTGGGTTTCGAACAGACCGCGGGCGGCCATGTCCTGCGGGTTGGCCTTCACCTTCTGCAGCGCGTCATAGGCGATCACCCCGGATTCGATCCGCGTCTCGGCGGTGGCGACCAGTTCGAAGATGCCCTCGACCGGCTTGTCGATGGTGCGGGTGGCGATCAGGCCCATAACCCACGGCACATGCACGCCGTAGTGAGTGGTGCGATCCTCCATACTGGGGATGCCCACCAGCGTCAGACCGGCCGGGGCCGGCTCCGTGCGCCACATGGCCTCCAGCGCCGCCAGCTTCATTTTCTGGTTGTCGGTCAGCGCGTAGCCGGACTGGTCGCCCAGCACGACGACCGAGAGAGAGGCGGCCAGACCGAAGGCGGCGGCGACGGTCATCGACCGCTTGGCGAAGCCGACGTGCTTGTTCCGCAGCAGGTAGAAGGCCGAGACGCCGAGCACGAAGACGGCGGCGCAAACATAGCCGGCGCTGACGGTGTGCACGAACTTGGCCTGGGCGACCGGGTTGAACAGCACGGCCATGAAGTCGGTCACTTCCATGCGCATGGTGTCGGGATTGAAGGCCGCGCCGACCGGGTTCTGCATCCAGCCGTTGGCGATCAGGATCCACAGGGCCGACAGGTTGGTGCCCAGCGCCACCATGAAGGTGACGAACAGGTGGGCGTGCGGCTTCAGCTTGTCCCAGCCGAAGAACATCAGTCCAACGAAGGTGGCCTCGAGGAAGAAGGCCATCAGCCCCTCGATGGCCAGCGGGGCCCCGAAGATGTCGCCGACGTAGTGGCTATAGTAGCTCCAGTTCATCCCGAACTGGAATTCCATGGTGATGCCGGTGGCGACGCCGAGAACGAAGTTGATGCCGAAGAGGACGCCCCAGAACCGGGTGATGGTCCGCCAGATCGGCCGGCGGGTCATCACATAGATCGACTCCATGATCACCAGCATGAACGACAACCCCAAGGTCAGGGGCACGAACAGGAAATGGTACAGGGCTGTCAGCGCGAACTGCAGCCGGGAGAGGTCGACGACCGCGAGGTCGATCATGGCAATGCTCCAGCGCGCCGGGCACGACGACCGGCGTTTCAGTGTGCCTTAAAATCGCGGCGAGGCACGCGCCTTGATTTCGATCAAAGCTCTCGTCCGCGCGGGAATTTAATGGGACGCATTGTCCCGGGACATTTCGTCCAGCGGCGCTTTGTCCAGTAGCGTCGGGCGGCCCCGGGGCGTTGGAGTGAGACGATGACCGCCGCGCCTATCAGCAACGACACGCCGGCCGGCTGGCTGAAGCGCGCCGGACGGCCCTGGAAGCGACTGGCGGGCCTCGCCGGACTTCTGGCCGTGGCGGATGTGATCCCGGCCATCGGGTTCGCGGCCGGGCTGGCGATGATGATCGCCCGGTTCGAGAACGGTCTGAACGCCGCCCTGCCTTGGCTGGGGCTAGCGGTGGCCAGCCTGCTGCTGCGCGGCCTGATCGGACAGGCCGCCGTGGTGGTGGGCGCCCGGATGGGCCGGGCGGTGAAGTCCGATACGCGCGAGCGCCTGTTGACCGATCTGTTCGGTCGGGGGCGCCGCTCGACCGACCGGTTGACCGCCGTGGTTGAGGGGGTTGAGGCGCTGGACGGTTACTATTCCCGCTTCGCCCCCCTGCGTATGGCGGCCGCCGTGTCGCCCCTGCTGGTCATCGCCGCCGCCGCCTTCGCCAGCCCGGTCGCGGCGGGCGTGCTGGTCTTCACCCTGTTCCCCTTCATCTGCGGGATGGCGCTGGCCGGCACCGCCGCAGCATGGGAGAGCCGCAAGCAGTTCGAGGCGCTTGAACGGCTGTCGGGCCTGTTCATCGACCGGGTCCGCGCCCTGCCCGCCGTCCTGTCCTTCGGCGCGGTCGAGCGGACGACAACGGAGATCGCGCGGGGCGCCGACGAACTGGAGAAGCGCACCAACCGCGTCATGCGGATCGCCTTCGTCTCGTCCGGCGTGCTGGAGTTCTTCTCGGCGCTCGCTGTGGCGCTGATCGCCGTCTACTGCGGCTTCAACCTGCTGGGCCTGCTGCCCTTCCCCGTGCCGGAGCAGCTGACGCTGGCGCAGGCCTTCTTCGTGCTGGCGCTTGCCCCGGAAGTCTATCAGCCCCTGCGCCGTCTGGCCGCCGCCTATCATGACCGTCAGGCCGCCGAGGCGGCCGCCCCGGCCCTGACGGTGGACGAGCCTGAAGCCCGCACGGCCGCCGCCCTCGGAGAGCTTGCGCCGGCGATCCGGTTCCGGGATGTGACCATCGCCCATGATCCCGCCGTCCCGCCGGTGCTGACGGGCTTCAATCTGGATATCGCGCCCGGCCAAAGCGTGGCCCTGCTGGGCGCCAGCGGCGCGGGCAAGTCCAGCCTGCTGCATCTGCTGCTGGGCATGGCTCCATTAAGCCGGGGCGAGGTCGAGATCGGCGGCGCGCGGCTGAGCGAAACCGGCGGCGTCGCCGGACAGGTCGCCTTCGCGGGACAGGCGCCGGTCGTCGTGCCCGGATCGCTGGGTGAAAACATCGCCGTGGCCGATCCGTCCGCCTGCCCCGGCCGGTTATCCATGGCCGCGCGCACCGCCGGTCTGACCGCCGATCTGGATCGCCCCATCGACGAGCGCGGCGGCGGCCTGTCGGGCGGCGAACGGCGGCGGCTCGGCTTGGCTCGCGCCATTCTGAAGCGCGCCCCGATCCTGCTGCTTGATGAGCCGACGGCCAATCTGGATCCCGCGTCCGAACAGGCGATGCTGACAGTGATCCGTGCCGCCGCGCAAGGCCGCACCACCCTGATCGCCACCCATTCCGAAGCCGTCGCGGCGCTCGCCGACAAGGTGGTTCGCCTGTGAAGCCACACACCCATATCCGCGACCTGATCCTCGACCAGCGCCGCGTCCAGCGGGATCAGCTCAGGCTGGCCGCCGCCTCGGGCGCGCTGGTGTCGGTGGCGGCCGTCTGCCTGCTGGGGCTGTCAGGCTGGTTCATCACGGGCGCGGCGCTGGCAGGCGTCGCGGGATCGGCCGCCGTGCACGCCTTCAACTATATGATGCCCAGTGCGATCATCCGCCTGCTGGCGATCCTGCGGACCGGCGCGCGCTACATTGAACGCGTCGCAGGGCATCGGGCGGCGCTGAAGGCCCTCGCTCGCTTGCGGCCCCAACTTTTCGACGCCCTCGCCCGGGGACCGCTCCACAATGCGCTGGGCCTGTCGTCCGGGGAGCTGTCGGCGCGACTGGTTCAGGACATAGACGCCGTTCAGACCGTGTTCGTGCGCCGATCCGCGCCGTGGAGCTTCGGCGCCGGGCTGACGGCCTCGGTCGCGCTGGCCATGATCGCCAGCCCATGGGCGGGTCTGGCGCTGGCGGCGGGCATGGCGACCGCCTGCGGGGTCAGCGTGTTGATCGCCCGCGCCCTGTCGGCTCCGGCGGGACGGCAGGCGCAGACCGCCATGGGCGCGCTGAAGGAACGGCTGGCCTCGCTGGAAGCCGCCGCGCCGGAACTGAAGGCCTATGGTCTGGACCGTTGGGCGGCGCGCGAGGTGGCTGCCGGCGCCGCCGAGTCAGACCGCGCGCAGATCGCGATGGCCCGCGCCGGCGGCTGGATCGCCGCCTGGCAGGCCGCCGCGACCGCCCTGACCATCATCGGGGTCGCCGTCGCCGCCCGAAATGCGGACCTGCCGATGATCGCGCTGGCGGTGCTGGCGGCGGTGATGGGCATCGAGGCCGCCGGCGGCCTGACCGGCGCCCTGCACCTGAACGGCCGTGCGGAGGAGGCGCTGGACAGGCTGGACGCCGCCCTGCCGGCGGCCCCGGTGTCCCGTGGCCATGTTCCGCACGACGCCGGGGTGGCGCTGATCGCGCTGGATCAGCCCCTGTCGCCACCGATACGTCTGGGCCTGCACGGGCCGTCAGGCGCGGGCAAGACCAGCCTGATCGAACGGCTGTGCGGTCTGCGCGACGCCCGGCCGGGCGAAGCGATGCTGGGCGGTTTTGACGTCGCGGAGATCACGCCGGACATCCGACGGGACCTGTTCGCCTATGCGGCGCAGGACGTGCGGCTGCTGGACGACACGATCCGGCGCAACCTGCTGCTGGCTGGGCCGGCGGATGATGCTGCCCTGTGGGCTGCGCTCGAAGACGCCCAACTGGCCGACCGGGTACGCGCCGATCCACTGGGGCTGAACGCGCCGATCGGCCCGAACGGCGAGCGACTGTCAGGCGGGGAGCGCCGCCGTCTCGGCCTTGCCCGCGCCTATCTGAGAGATGCGCCCTGGCTGGTTCTGGATGAGCCGACCGAGGGACTGGACGCCGAAACCGAAGACCGGGTGCTGGCCGCTCTGGACAAGCGGATGACGGCGAGCGGACAAGGGCTGATCCTCGTCAGCCACCGCGCGGCGCCGATGGGGCTGTGCACCGTGCAGGCGCGGATCGAGGGCGCGGAGGCCGATGGCCGAATCAGGCTGACGCCCGGTTGCCGCCCGGCCGCGGCTTAATCCAGCCCCTCGGCGATATCGCGCAGACGGTCAGGCTGAAGCACCAGAAGCTCGTGCAGGGACAGAAGGCGGATCACACCGGCGGCCTTCAGCTTGCTCAGTTCCCGGCTGACCGTCTCGATGGTCAGGCCCAGATAGTCGGCGATCTCTGAACGGGTCATCGGCAGGCGGATGTGACCTTCGGTCTGGGGCCGGATCGGATCCCGCTCAGGCAGGTCCAGCAGGAAGGAGGCGATCCGCTCCTGCGCCCGCTTGCGCCCCAGCAACAGCATCTGGTTCTGCGCCGCCGCCAGTTCATGCGTGGCGCGGTCCAGCAGGGCCTCTTCCAGCGCCGGAAGCTCGCGGATTAGGGCGCGATACTCGGTCTTGCGGAACCGGCAGAGGGTCACGTCCTCGATGGCCTCGGCGGCGAAGGCGTAGTCCGACCCGCTGGCCAGCCCGACGAAGTCTCCGGCGAACAGGAAGCCGGTGATCTGGCGGCGCCCGTCCGGCAGCAGCTTGTAGACCCGCACCGAGCCGGAGGTGATGTTGAAGACGTGGGTCGCCGGATCGCCCTCGCGGGTCAGGCTGTCGCCCGCCTTCAGCGCCGTGCGCTCCACGATGGCGTCCAGCCGGGCCAGATCGGTGGGCGCGAGGCTTCCGCACACGCTGAACGCCCGCGCGCCGCAGCCGACACAGGCCGTTTCGCTACGCCGTTTCGCGCAATCATTGGGGAGGGTGCGGAGTTCGAGCATGGGAGGGCGGCAGTTTACGTCCATGGCCGCCGTCGACGCAAACCGGGATTGACCGAAATCAAGGCGCGGGACGTCCGGACCGGGCATAGGATCGATATGCTCCTCGACGTGCGCCTGTTGACCCCGGAAGACGCCCTGCCGACCTATGCGTTGGCGCGGCTGTATGATCCGGCGCTGACCCTGCCGGACTGGACCGCGCAACTGGCCCGCTCCGTGACGGAAGAAGGCACGTTCGGCGCCTTTCGAGGGACCACCGCCCGCGCCCTTCTACGATACATCGTCACCCGGGCGGCGGATGGAGCGGAGGTCGCGGTGATCCGATGGGTGACCGCCTTCGACCTGATTGACCCGGAACAGGTGGCCGAAGATCTGGTCACCGCCGTGCGGAAGCTTGAGGACGCCGAAAGCCGTCTGACCGCCTGGGCCCCGAACGCGCGCCGGACTCCGGGCTTCGACAAGGCCGTCGCCGGGGAGGCGGTGCTGCACTCGGTGCTATAGCCGCCACCGACGGGCTAGATTTCGCCTTTATTGCAGGGCTATGGCCCGCGCTGATGGACGCGTCATCCGACATTCCGCCCACGGGACCGGCCGCAGGGCTCGAAGCGGTCTTCGCGGACATGCGCCCGGCCCTGATGCGGCGGGCGCGGGCCATGGGCGTGGGCGAAGACGCCGAGGACGTGGTTCAGGATGTGTGGCTGAAAATCCGTCACGCCGAGGGACCGATCGCCAACCCGCAGGCCTATCTGCTGCGCATGGTCTACACCGCCGTGCTGGATCGGCGGCGGGGCATGCGGCGCACGGCGGCGCGGGATGCGGCCTGGCAGAGCCCGGCCAACCTGCCCGAGGACAGCGTTGAAAGCGCCGACGCGGAACGCCGGCTGATCGCGGCGCAGACCCTGGCGGAAGTGCAGGCCCGACTGGACGCCATCGGGGATCCCGCCGCCGCCCTGTTCCGCCGTCACCGCATCGACGGCGTCACCCAGCGGGAACTGGCGGTCGAGTTCGGCATGGGGTTGAGTACGGTCGAGAAGCACCTGCGACGGGTTTATGCGGCCATTCTCGATCTTTCGGGGGATCGGGCATGAGGCAAGATCGTTTCGGCGGCGTCCTTGGGGGATGGGGATGAGCGCCACGGACATGAAGATTGAACAGGCGGCGCTGGACTGGCTGGTCCGCGTCAACGATCCCGCGTTCGACCAATGGGACGCGTGGGAGGCCTGGCTGGCCGCCGATGCGCGCCACGCCGAGACCTACTGGCGGTTGGCGGAGGCCGAGGGCGAGGCCGTCGAGGCCCTGAAGTCCGCGCCGCCGCGCCGGGCCGCGCCCGTCATCCGACGGGGCGTTCAGTTCCCCCTGCCCCGCCGCGCGGTGATGGCCGCCGCCGTCGGCGCGCTGGCCGTGGGTCTGGGCTGGATCGGCTGGACGCAGACGCCCCGTCCATGGTCGGTCGAGACCGCGCCGGGCGAGCAGCGCACGGTGTCTCTGGCTGACGGCTCGAAGATCACGCTGGACGGGGGCACCCGCCTGAGCATGGACCGGCGCAAGCCGCGTGAGGTGACGCTGGAAGGCGGCCGCGCCCTGTTCGACGTGGTGCATGACGACGCCCGCCCCTTCATCGTCGGCGTGGGGGAAGCGATCCTGACCGATCTGGGCACGGTGTTCGACGTCACCCATCTGCAGAACGGCGCGCGGGTCGCGGTCTCCGAAGGCTCGGTCCGGGTCGATGCGCGCGGCGACACCGCGACCCTGAATCCCGGCGACAGTGTCGTGGCTTCCCCCCGCGGTCTGGAGCGTCGTCCGGTGGATATCGAGGCCGTCGATGACTGGCGCGAAGGCCGACTGTCGTGGAACGGCGAGCGGCTGGACGTGGTGGCGCAGGATCTGGCCCGCGCCCTGAACCGCCCGATCCGGATCGCCCCCGCCCTGGCCGGGCGTTCGTTCAGCGGCAGCCTGAACATCGGACCGGACGCCCGCGATCAGCGCGAGCGGATCGCCCTTCTGCTGGGCGTGACCGTCATCGAGGACGGTGAAGGCTGGCGGCTGGAGCCGTGAGCGTCGCCGCGTGGCTGGCCGCCGGGCTGCTGACGCTGCAGGCCGGGACTCCGCAGAGTTTTGACCTGAGCCCTGGTCCCGCCGTGCCGGCGATCAACCGACTGGCGGCGCAGGCGGGGATCGACGTGGTGATCACCGCCGACCTTTCCGGGCGGCGCACACGCGCATTGAGGGGGCGAATGTCGCCGGAGGCGGCCCTGGACCAACTGCTGGAGCCGTTGGGCGCGCGGGCCGTGCGGATCGGCGACGGTGTCTACCGCATCGAGACCGCGCCGCGACGCCCGGCCTCGCCCCGCCCTGCTTCAACGCCGTCCCCGCCCCCCTTCGTCATCCCTGAACCCACCACGCTGAGTGAGGTGGTCGTGACCGCCGTGCCGCCGGTCGGCCTGCGCGACTCCACCGGCCGCAGCCTGATCACCCCGGGCGCTCTGGAAAGAATAGAGGGAACCGGCGCCAGCGACGCGGTCGCCGATCTGTCGTCCACGGTCGACTCCACCCGTCAGGGCACGGGGCGCAACAAGCTGTTCGTGCGGGGACTGGCGGACTCTGCCATGAACGGCCCGCTACAGGCGACCGTCGGCCAGTATTTCGGCGACCTGCGGCTGGGCTACGGCTCGCCCGATCCCGACCTGACCCTGATCGACATCCGCCGAATCGAAGTGTTCGAGGGCCCGCAGGGGACGCGGTTCGGCGCGGGCTCCATCGGCGGGGTGCTGCGTATCCAGCCGGAGCCGCCCGCCCTGTCCGAACGCTCGGGCCGGATCATCGTCGGCGGCGGCGCCACGTCAGGCGGAGATCCCAGTCACGAGGCGGCGCTGGTGCTCAATCAAGGCTTCGGGGATCAGGCCGCCGCGCGTCTGGTCGCCTATGCGCGGAGGGACGGCGGCTTTCTGAACGACCCGGACGCCGATCTGGACGCCACGGACGGCATCGATACGGTCGGCGGGCGACTGGCCCTGCGCTGGACCGACGGCGACTGGAGCCTTGATCTGGCCGGCGCGGTGCAGACCGTGTCCGCCGACGACTCCCAGACCATTCCGGCCGGCCAGATCGGTTTCAGCCGGTCAGGGCAGGTGCTGGAGCCCTATGAGAGCAGTATCCGGATTCTGGGACTGACCGCCCGGCGCGAGATGGGGCGTTCGACCCTGATCTCCGCCACCAGCATGTCGCGACAAAGCCTGACCGAGCGGTTCGACGCCAGCCAGCCCGGCGATCCCTTCCCCAGCGCGGTGGACCGGCGTCAGAGACTTTTCGCCCTCTCGTCCGAGACCCGGGTGGACTATCGCGCGGACGGCGGCTGGACCCTGTCGGGCGGCGGTAGCGTGGCTTTGGGCGAAACGCGGGTGGAGCGCCGCCGTCTTGACCTGTCCCCGGCGCCGGGTCCGGAGCAGGGCATGGACCTGACCCGCAGCTTCGCCGAACTCGCGGCCTTTGGGGAGGCCGCCCTGTCCCCCAGCCCGGACTGGCGCGTCGCCATCGGCGCACGTTTGTCGGCGGTGCGCATCGACAGTGATATTGAGGACGTGGCGTACGGCGTGCGTATCGCGGATGACCGCCGGGGCATGACCTGGCGACTGACGCCCAGCCTGTCGGCCCGCTGGAACGCCCTGCCCGCCTTCGCCCTGTATGGCCGGTTCGAACAATCGGTCCGTCCCGCCGGGGTCAACGAAGCGAACGGCGCCTTCGCCCGCTATCAGGGCGACCGGGTCACCCTGCTGGAAGTCGGCGCCCGCAGCCGCGACAGCTGGCACGGCCTGTCCGGCGAGGTCTCCGTCGGCTGGGTCGACTGGCGCGATGTGCAGGCGGACATCGTCACCGAAGGCGGCGATCTGGTCACAGACAACGTCGGCGACGGCGTGATCCAGTTCATCGCCCTGAAGGCGGCCTGGCGGCCGCTGGAGACCCTCGATCTGTCCGGCGGAGTTTTCCTGAACGAAAGCCGCCTGACACGAACGCGCTTCAGCACCATCGGCGGCGGCACGACCGACATCCCCAACGTCGCCCCGTTCGGCGCGCAGCTGAGTCTGGATTGGGAGCCGGGCGAGGTGCTGGACCTGCCGCTGAGACTGGGCGCGGACTTCCGTTACATCGGCCAATCGAGGCTGGGCGTCGGCCCGATGCTGGACGTGCCGCAGGGCGGCTATCTGCAATCGGCCCTGACGGCGCGGTGGGGCGACGAGCGACGGGCGGCCGTGCTGCGCGTCTCCAACCCGTTCGACACCCGCGGCATCCGCTACGGCATCGGCTCGCCCTATCAGCTGTCCGAGCCCGAGGCGGCTCCGGTTCGCCCGCTGACCGTGCGACTGACGCTGGAAGCCGCGTTCTGAAGAAAAACGGGTTGAAACCGTAAGGCGTCTGATCGCCGACGGCGTCCTGAAGACAAGGCCGCACTCGTGGCCCCGCCTCCCCCCGGCATTGTCTTTCCGACGACGAGTTTCCCATGTTCAAGACCGCCATCGCGGCCTCCGCCCTTGTTCTGACCGCCCTGCCGGTCGCCGCCCACGCTCAGGATGAAAGCCGCTTCTACGGCAGCGTCGGCTACAGCGCCGTCAGCACCGACCAGGCCGATCTGGGCGCCGTCACCGGCCGCTTCGGCTACAAGATCCTGCCTTGGGTCGGCGCAGAGGCCGAAGCCAGCTTCGGCGTGAAGGATGAGGGCTATGACGTCTCCATCGGCGGCGGCTCGGGCGCTATCGAGCTGAAGCACGACGCCGCCGCCTACGCCGTCGCCTTCCTGCCGCTGGGCGAGAATTTTGAACTGTTCGCCCGCGCCGGCTACGGCACGTCGGCGATCGAGGCCACCTCTTCCGGCGTGACCGTCCAGAGCGACGGCGAAAGCTTCAACTACGGCGTCGGCGCCACCGCCTTCTTCAGAAACGACGGTCTGCGGGTTGACTGGACCCGACGTGACTTCACCGACGAGGGCGCCGGCGAAGCCGATGTCTGGTCGGTCAGCTACGTCCGCCGCTTCTGATGGAAGGGATGGGCGCGCTTTCCGCCCCCGATCAGCGCGCCCATTCTCCCCTTTTCTGATGCACCCCTCATCAGACGATCCGCATCGGCGCGACAGGCGGCTGGCCCAGCTGTATCGCCGCGACCCGCGCGCGGAGGGCCGCTTCTGGTGTTCCGTCGTGACCACCGGCGTCTACTGCCGCCCGACCTGCCCGTCGCGCCATGCCCGCCCCGAGAACATCCGGCTGCACGACACCTTGTCCGAGGCGCGCGCCACCGGCTTTCGCCCCTGCGGCCGGTGCCTCCCGGAGGAGCCCTCATTGCTGGACCGGCAAAGGGCGCTGATCGAGACGGCCTGCCGCCTGATCGACCGGAATGGCCCGATGTCCCATGCCGCACTGGCCGAGGCCACCGGCCTGAGCGCGTCGCAGTTCTACAAGCTGTTTCGCCGGTTCACGGACACGACGCCGACCGGCTGGGCCAAGCGGCGTGAAGGCGAACCCGGCTGGCCGCCGACGCCCCAGTGAAACCTCGCAATCGTCAGGCCCAGGGATCGACGGCGTTGAACGGACCGTGGTGACCGGCGTCGTCGCCGTGGAAGATGTCAAGGATATGCTGGATTTCCGGCGCCGCGTTATGAGCCGCCGCGATCCAGACCGGATCGGACAGACCGTCGTCCAGCACCAGGAAGTCGTCGAACACCGGCGGCAGGGTCTGCGGTCCGAAATCCACCCCGCCCAGATCAAGGAAGGCGTCGTCGATGACGCCCGGCAACACCTGGGCGTCGCCGTAATCCGCCTTGTCGATCAGCTCGGAGGGCGCGGGTGGCGGCGTGTAGCTGAGGGTGCGGGTCGTACCGTCCGCCTCGAACAGCACGGTCTCGATACCGGTCACATAGGTAGAGCCGTCGCGGCCCGGAACGGCGTCAACAATCCGATAGCCGACGCCATCGCCGGTGATGGTGTAGTCGCCGGCGGCGCCGCGCAGCACGACGGTATCATCACCCCGGCCGCCATAGAGGTGATCATCGCCGCCCCCGCCGCGCAGGACGTCGTTCAGGTCACCGCCGTAGATATTGTTGTTTCCGGCGTTGCCCGTGCCGTTGAAGGTCGTCTGGCCGACGTACTCCATGTTCTCAAGATTGGCCGCCATCACATAGGCGCCGATATGAACCTCGACGGTGTCGAACCCTTCGCCCGCCAGCTCCACGATCGTGTCGTTGGCGTCGAGAATGTAGCGGTCGTCGCCCACCCCGCCCTGAAGCGTATTGGCCACGCCCTGACCGCCACTCAGGACATCGTTCCCGGTGCCGCCCAGCAGGGTGTCCCGACCGAGGCCGCCGGACAGATGGTCGTTCAGCGCGCCGCCGACCAGCAGATCGTCGAAGGCGGAGCCGACAATGGCCTCGATATCCACATAGGTGTCGACCCCGCCGTCGCCGTCGTTGAAGGCGGTCATGTAGTCCAGTCGGGCGTGTATCCCCGCCGCGGCGGTGGAATAGTCGGCGGTGTCCATGCCGCCCCGACCGTTCAGGGTGTCGTTGCCGACCCCGCCGCGCAGGACGTCGTTGCCCGATCCGCCGGTGATGACATTGTCTCCAGCATTGCCGTTGCCGGTGAAATCCTGCGGACCGTCGTACCAGAGGTTCTCGACATTGGCGGCCAGGTTCACCAGTGTGAGGGAGGTCCGGACGGTGTCGATACCGCCGCCCGCCAGTTCCACGACCGTGTCGTTGGCGTCGAGATAGAAGGTGTCGTCGCCCGCGCCACCGTACAGCTCGTTGGCCGCGCCGACGCCGCCGTAGATGCGGTCATTACCGGCCCCGCCGATCAGGACATCGTATCCCGCGCCGCCGACCAACAGGTTGTCCTGCCCGTCGCCGATCAACACGTCGTTGAAGGCCGAGCCGTACAACCGCTCGATAGAGTTCAGGATATCGACGCCGCCGTCGCCGTCATTGGTCGCCCGGCCGATATCCAGACGCGCTGTCACGCCGGACGCCGCGGCCGAATAGTCCCCGGTGTCTATGCCGTCGCCGCCGTTGAACACATCGTTCCCGGCGCCGCCGATCAGCCAGTCGTAACCGTCTTCGCCATTCAGGACGTCGTTCCCCGCCATACCGTTCAGGGTGTCGTCGTTGTGCGTGCCGTAGAGGAAGTTGTCGCCCGCATCGCCGGTTTCGGTGATGCCCGGCGCGAACCGGTCATCGGCCATCAGCGGCAAGGTCGGCGGCAAGGCTGTCCCGGCCGGAAGCGCGGCAGTGCGATCAGACAATCCCGGCCCTCCTTGCCTTCGGGTTGGCGTGCGAACGTGGATCAGGAACCGACTTTAAGCACTTCGCGCTTCAGATTTGAACCCGGATCACCGGGAGCCGCCGCGTCAGGCCGCGCTGAGGGCGTCCTGACGCAAGCGATCGGGGTGATTGACCTCGTGGGTGTACTGGGCGGCGCCGGATTCCGGGACCTGCTCGCCCGCACGGTCGGAGATACGGCCCCATTGCGCGTCGATCCGGTCCGCCGCATCAGGCGCGGCGCCGATGTGAACGCCCTGCGTCATGGTGATATGCGCCTGCTCGAACGCCCCCGCCCCGGCCAGCAGTATGGTCCGCGTCGGCGCGCTTTCCGCCGCCAGGGCGACGACGCCGGGGCTGACCAGATCGGTGGACAGGCCGTTCAGATCCTCCTCGGCATAGAGCCCTTCAGTCATCTGCGTCGCCGCGCTGGGCGCCAGACAGTTGACGTGGATGCCGGACTTGCGCCCTTCCAGTGCGAGGGTCTGCATCAGACCGACCAGCGCCATCTTGGCCGCGCCGTAGTTCGACTGGCCAAAGTTGCCGTACAGGCCCGACGAGGAGGTGGTGAAGATCACCCGGCCGTAGCCGCGCTCGCGCATATGGTCCCAAGCGGCCTTGGTCAGATTGACCGAGCCCATCAGGTGCACGTCCAGCACCAGTTCGAAATCGTCCAGGTCCATCTTGGCGAAGGTCCTGTCGCGCAGGATGCCCGCGTTGTTCACCAGAATATCGACCTGACCCCAGTGCGCGATGACGTCCTGGACCATGGCGAAGACGCCGTCCCGGTCGGTCACGCTGCACGGCCACGACAGGGCCTCGCCGCCCGCGGCGGTGATTTCCGCCGCGACCGCGTCGCAGGCGGCGGACTGCAGATCGTTGACAACCACCCTGGCGCCGTAGCGGGCCAGAGCCAGCGCATGACTGCGTCCCAGACCGCCGCCGGCGCCCGTGATGACGGCCACGCGGCCCTTCAGATCGATGCTCATTCTGCGTCCTCATCCCTGTCGCGGACATCGCCGCCCTGCCCCGTTCCGGGCGGCGGCACTCTGCTGATGTTCGCCGAAAGGTCAATATTCACTAGGCGGCGAGTGAGTATTGACGATCTTCTGAATCGGTGAGACGGTGACCTCATGGCGCCGTCAGAGCGCACGAGGAAACATCGAGGGAGGAAGACCATGGGGCGCAAGCTCTGGCTCACCACATCCGCCGCCGTCCTGCTGTGGACCGGAGCCGCGCAGGCTCAGGACGCCGCGACCGCGCAGACCGATCAACAGGACGAGGCCACCACCCTGGGCGAGGTGGTCGTCACCGCCGAGCGCCGCACCAGCAACCTCCAGGAAACCGCCGTCGCGGCCACCGTCCTGTCCGGTGAAAGCCTGGACGACCGGGGTGTCTTCTCACTGGAGCAGTTGCAGTTCGTGGCCCCTTCCACGACCGTCCAGAACTACGGCCAAGGAAATTTCTTCAACGTGCGCGGCATCGGCAAGTCCGAAGCCACCACCGCCATCGGCGTGGGCGTGACCACCTATCGTGACGGCGTGCCGGTATTCCCCGGCTATTTCCAGACCGAGCCCTATTACGACATCGGCGGCGTCGAACTGCTGCGGGGCCCGCAGGGCACCTTCGCCGGCACCAATGCGACCGGCGGCGCCGTCTTCATCACATCGCGCAACCCCGACTTCACGGGCGTGAACGGCTATGTGATGGGGCAGGCCGGCAACTACGATAACCTGAAGTTCCAGGGCGCGATCAACCTGCCGATCAGCGACACCTTCGCCGCCCGTTTCGCCTTCAACAGCGAGCAGCGCTCCAGCTTCCACGACATCACCGGCCCGTACAGCGGCGCCCCGGGCGACATCGACATGAACAGCGTGCGCGCCAGCTTCCTGTGGATGCCGACCGACGCCCTGCGCGTCCTGTTGAAGGTCGACTACAACAGCCTGGACTTCGGCGGTTACCCGGCGGACCCGGCGCTGGCCACCAACGATCCGTTCGAGATCACGGCCAACGGCCCGCACTCGGGCAAGGACGAGACCGCGCGCGTGTCGCTGAACGTCAGCTATGTGCTGGACAACGGCATCACCCTGCGGTCGATCACCGGCTATCAGGACGGCATCAGCGTCTTCTCGACCGATCTGGACGGGACCAGCGCCCTGAACAACACCTTCTACGACCGCGTCGAGGAAGAGGTCTGGTCGCAGGAGTTCAACATCGTCTCGCCGGACAACCAGCGCCTGACCTGGCTGGTCGGCGCCTTCTGGCAACAGGACAAGGTGACGTTCCCGGTCACCACCTTCCCCGAGGGAGCCTACCACGTCGGCTTCCCGGAGGGCGTGCTGGACTACTACATCTTCGGTGAGACGCCGAAGGAGACCAAGGCTGTCTTCGGCCAGATCAGCTACGACATCTCGGACCGGCTGCAGATTCAGCTGGGCGCCCGCTGGTCGGAAAGCACCTCGCGTAATGAGAACGTCTACACGACCTACCCGGCGTTCGGCCTGACCCTGCTCCAGAACGACGAGGTCACCGCCGAGAAGACCACCGGCAAGCTGAGCCTCAACTACAAGGTCGATGACAACAACTTCCTGTATGGCTTCGTAGCGACCGGCTTCAAGATGGGCGGCCTGAACGCGCCGAACTTCTATGTGCCGGCCAGTTCCTTCGGTCCGGAAGACGTGGTCGATTACGAAATCGGTTGGAAGTCGACCATGTTCGGCGGTCGCGTCCGCACCCAGGTGGGCGCCTATTACATGACCTACGAGGGCTTCCAGGTCATCGTCGGCGACCCGGCGGTTCCCCTGTTCAGCTCGATCGTGAACGTGGCGGACGAGACGGTGCTGATGGGTCTCGAAGCCTCGGCGCAGGCCCGGATCAACGACTGGACCGTCGATGTCGGCGCCGCCTTGTCGAAGTCGGAGCTGGGCGAGTTCTACGCCGCCGATCCGCGTATCGCCCGCAGCGGAACCTGTAACGCCGAGACCGGTCCGGCCAGCCCGAATTGCCTCAATCTGGACGGCAACACCCAGGGCTATGCGCCGGAGTTCACGTTCAATATCGGCGTCCAGTACGACGTCCACCTGCCGAATGGCGCGACGCTGTCGCCCCGCATGGACTACGCCCACATCGCGGAATCCTGGACCAGCATCTTCAACAACGAGGCGCTGGGTGATCGGCTGGAGGCCCGCAACCTGGTCAACCTGCTGCTCAGCTACAAGACCGACAACTGGACGCTGGCCGGCTATGTGCACAACGCCACCGACCAGACCTACATCGCCGCGATCAACGCGGGCCTGCGTTACGCCGGACCGCCGCGCCAGTTCGGCGTCAACCTGACGCGGACCTTCTGACCGCGTGGGGGCGACGGCTCCGGCCGTCGCCCCTCCCTGCCCTTCCTCCCCCCTGCCTATCGACTGGACCGCCGCTTCAGGATGACCGCCTTTCTCCCCGCTCCGATGCAGGACTACGCCCTGACCGTTGATCGCTTTCTGGATCATGGGGCGAAGTGGCACGGGACCGCGCAGGTGGTTACCGCGAGCGGGCCGGACGGCGACGACGCCTTGGGCTACGCGGGTCTGCGCGACCGTGCCAACCGCCTGTCCGGCGCCCTGCTCGATATGGGCCTGAAGCCGGGCCAGAAGATCGCCACCCTGGCCTGGAACACCCGGCATCACGTTGAGGTCTGGTATGCCGCCATGGGCGTCGGCCTTGTCTGCCACACCCTGAATCCCCGCCTGACCGTCGCCCATCTGGCCGCCATGGTGGCCAAGGCGGACGACCGCGTACTGGCCGTCGGCGCCGGGCTGCGCGACATGGCCGAGGCCCTGATGGACGCCTGCCCCTCGCTGGAACGGCTGATCCTGCTGGACGGCGAAACGGCCGAGCCGGGCCGCAAGGACATCTGCGATCTCGAGAGCCTGCTGGCCTCGCGTGGCCGTCCCGCGATCTGGGGCCAGTTCGACGAGACCGCTCTGGCGGGCCTGTGCTTCACCTCGGGCACTACGGGCGCGCCCAAGGGCGTGGCCTACACCCACCGCTCCAACTACCTGCACACCCTGCGCGCGCTGCAGGCGGACTCCATCGCCCTGACCGCCCACGATACGGTGCTGGTCGCCGTGCCCATGTTCCACGCCAACGCCTGGGGCTTGCCGTTCGCGGCGCCGGCGGTGGGCGCGACCCTGGTGCTGCCCGGACGGGTCACGGACGGCGCCAGCCTGGCCCGCCTGATTGATCGGCATCAGGTCACGGTCGCGGTCGGGGTGCCGACGGTCTGGCTGGGCCTGCTGGACCATCTGGACGCCACCGGCGGCCAGACCCACAGTCTGGAGCGCATCATCATCGGCGGCTCCAGCTGCCCGGACAGCCTGCTGCGCCGGATGGAAAGCCGCTTCGGAGCCACGGTGCAGACCAGTTGGGGCATGACCGAGCTTTCGCCGCTGGGCGCTATTTCCCCCCGCACCGATCAGCCGGGCGCGACGCGCGGTTCGGGACGGCCGCCCCTGGGTCTGGACCTGCTGCTGACAGACGCCGACGGCATCCCCCTGCCCGACCAACGCAACGGCGTCGGGCGCCTGAAGGTGAAGGGCCAGAGCGTCGTGAACGCCTACTTCGGCGCGGCCGAGCCGGCCGTGGATGCCGACGGCTGGTTTGATACCGGCGACCTTGCCTCGCTGGACGACGACGGCAACCTGACCCTCGCGGGCCGCTCCAAGGACCTGATCAAGTCCGGCGGTGAATGGATCAATCCGGTCGAGATCGAGGACATCATCGGCGCCCTGCCGGGCATCGGTCTGGTGGCCGTGATCGGACGGGCTGACCCGAAGTGGGGCGAGCGTCCGCTGATGGTCATTGAACCCGCGCGTGGACAGGAGATCGCCGACACAGACCTGAAGGCCGCGCTGAAGGGACAGGTCGCGGACTGGTGGATTCCCGAGCAGGTGGTCCGCGTCGACGCCATGCCGCTGGCGGCGACGGGCAAGATCAACAAGACCCAGCTTCGCGCCACCTATGGAGGCGCATAGGATGACCGCCGTCTCACGCATCGAGTCGGCGTATCCCCAACCGGAGACGCCGGACCGCCCGGAGTTTCAGGTCATGCCCACCCCGTCCCCGAAGCCCCGCCGCAAGGCCGAGCAGCGCGCCGAAAGTCTGGAGCAACTGCTCGATGCCGCCGAGGAGCTGTTCTCGCAGCACGGCTTCTATGGCGTCACGATCAAGGACATCGCCGACAAGGTCGGGGTCCACAAGTCGCTGGTCCATTACTACTTCGCCGACAAGCAGGACGTGTTCGACAAGGTCATGGCCCGTCGCGCGCCGGTGACCAGCGGACGACGGATGGATGCGCTGGACGCCTATGAGAAGGCCGCGAACGGCAAGCCGACGGTCGAGGGCGCCCTGCGCGCGTTTCTGGACACCGATCTGGACACCTATTCCAACGGCGGCGACGGCTGGCGGCATTTCGGGGCCCTGAGCGCCCAGATCAACAACACCCCGGCCTGGGGCGCGGAGGTGATGGACCGGCTGTACGATCCCGTCGTGCTGCGTCTGATCGGCCTGCTGAAACAGGCCCTGCCCGAGGCGGCGGAAGAAGACATCTTCTGGGGCTACCACTTCGTGACCGGCGCCCTGACGCTGAGCCTCGCCCGGACAGGCCGGATCGATCACCTGTCCGGCGGCAAATGCCGATCCGACGACTTCGACGCGATCAAGGAGCGGATGGCCGCCTTCATGGCCCACGGCTTCATCGGCGTCTGCCGGGATCGCGCGGCGGCGCGACAGGGGACGCAGGGATGACGGCGCGCGACCTGCCCTTCGCCTCCAGCCCCGAAGCGCTCGGCTTCGACCCGCAAGGCCTCGCGTCGCTTGACGGGTACATGTCGGGAATGGTGGAGAGCGGCAAGGTCGCCGGGACATCCACCCTGCTGATCCGCCACGGACGTGTCGCCGCCTTCAGCACCTTCGGCAAGGCCGATCTGGCGGACGACAAGCCGATCGAACGGGACACCCTGTTCCGCATCTATTCGATGACCAAGCCGGTCACGGGCGTGGCCATGATGATCCTGTACGAACAGGGGCTTTGGCGGCTGGACGACCCGATCACCGACTACCTGCCCGAGTTCATCGGCCAGAAGGTGTTCGCGGGCATCGCCGACGACGGCTCCATGCTGACCAAAGACGCCATTCGCGCGCCAACCATGCGCGAGCTGATGAGCCACACCACCGGCCTCGGCTACGGCCTGTTCGACGTGCATCCGGTTGAACGCGCCTATCGCGAGAGCGGCGTGATGATGGCCGACAGCCATGAGCAACTGGCCGAACGCGCCGCCCGCATCCCGCTGATGTTCCAACCGGGAACCGAGTGGTTCTACTCCATCGCCACGGATCTGCAGGCGCTGGTGGTCAAACGGCTGTCGGGGATGAGCTTCGCGGACTTCCTGCGCACCCGCATCTTCGAGCCGCTCGGTATGGCCGACACCGGCTTTCATGTGCCCGCTGATCAGGTCCACCGGCTGGCCGAGATGTACTGCGACGACGGCGCGGGCGGCCTCAGAGTCGCGACCGACGCCTTCGACATGCCGATCAACGACTATACCCGCCCGCCCCGGTTCGAGGGTGGCGGCGGGGGGCTGGTCTCGACGGCCATGGACTACGCCCGCTTCTGCCAGATGATCCTGAACCGGGGCGAACTGGACGGCGTCCGCATCCTTAAGCCGGCGACGGTGGACCTGATGGCCACCAACGCTGTCCCAGAGGCCGTGCTGGACACCACCCACCCGCTGCGCCTGCTGCCCTTCAGCCGCGCCCTGACCTTCGGTCTGGACTTCGCCATCACCGAGGATCCGAAGCGGCTCGGACTGGTCGAGGGCAAGGGCACACTCAGCTGGGGCGGCGGCGGCGGAACCTGGTTCTGGATCGACCCGGAAAACGACCTGATTTTCGTCGGCCTGATCCAGCGCATGGCCGACCCGGTGAGCGGCGAGTTCCGCATCCGGGCCCGAAGTCTGACCTACGCCGCCCTGACCCATCCCGAGAAATAGACGGGCCACAAGGCCCGCAGCCGAGGAAACGACCATGAGCGCCACACCGATTGAATCCGGAGGACCGCCCTCCGCCCACCCCTCGGTCGGCAGAAACGCCTGGGTCGCCCTGGGCATGCTGTGGTTCATCTATGTGCTGAACTTTCTGGACCGGCAGTTGCTGTCGATCCTCGCCAAGCCGATCCAGGACGCCCTTCACATCACCGATGGTCAGCTGGGCCTGCTGGGCGGGCTGTATTTCGCATTCTTCTACTGCTTCATCGCCATTCCGGTGGGCTGGTTGGCGGACCGCACCAACCGGGTCTGGGTCGTCTCCGTCGCCTGCGGCATCTGGAGCGCGGCGACCATCGCCTTCGGCCTGTCGAGGAATTTCGGCCAGCTGGCCGCGTCGCGGATGTCCGTCGCCTTCGGCGAGGCCGGGGGCGTGCCACCGTCCTATGCGATCATCACCGACTATTTCCCGCCCGGCCGTCGCGGCATGGCGCTGGGCATCTACAATCTCGGACCGCCCGTGGGCGCGGCGCTGGGCATAGCCTTCGGCGCCTCGATCGCCGCCGCCTTCAGCTGGCGTGACGCCTTCATCGCCATCGGCGCGGTCGGCGTTCTGGTCGCGCTGATTACGCCCCTGCTGGTCAAGGAGCCCCGCCGTGGCGGACTGGATCAGTCCGCGGTCGCCGCCACCGACGCCCCGCTGGCGCCCGCCCCTGCCGCGACGCCCGCCAAAGCCGGCTTCTGGGCGACGGTGAAGATGTTCTTCTCCAACCCGGTGCTGGTGCTGGCCTCGCTGGGCAGCGGCGTGACCCAGATCGTCACCTACGGTCTGGGCAATTTCGCCGTGCTGTTCCTGATGCGCGAGAAGGGCATGCAGCTGGGCGACGTGGCCCTGTGGTACGCCCTGGTGGTCGCCATCGGCATGGGCGGCGGCATCTTCGCCTCGGGCTATCTGATCGACAAATATACGAAGCGGACGAAGAAGGCCTACGCCCTGCTCCCGGCGCTCTCGCTCACACTGGCCCTGCCGCTCTACATCGCCTTTGTGTGGGCGCCGTCCTGGCCGCTGGCGCTGGTCCTGATGCTGGGGCCGAACTTCCTGAACTATTTCTATCTGTCGTCGTCGGTGGCGCTGGTGCAGGAGGAGGTGAAACCGAACCAGCGGGTCATGTCCGGCGCCCTGCTGCTGCTGGTGATGAACTTCATCGGCATGGGTTTCGGTCCGACCTATGTCGGCGCCGCCAGCGACTTCTTCCGCGCCACGCATCCCGAGAACTCGCTGCAGATCGCGCTCTACACCCTGATCCCGGTCTATCTGGCCGCCATCGGCCTGTTCCTGTGGCTGTCGAAGGTCATCGGTCGCCGGCTCAAGGCGGAGGCCGTCTGATGAAGCGTTTCCTCTCCATCGCGGTCAGCGCCCTGGCCCTGACCGCCTGCGCCACGGCGAACGCCCAGACGGTCACCGCCCCCGCGGGCGCCGTGCGCGGAACGACCGAGAACGGCATCGCCGGGTTCAAGGGCATCCCGTTCGCGGCCCCGCCCGTCGGCGAGATGCGCTGGCGACCGCCCGCCCCCGCCGCCCGCTGGACCGGCACGCGGGACGCCACCCGCTACGGCGCGGCCTGCATCCAGCCCACGCCGGTCTTCCAGACCATCTATTCGTCCGACATCGGCGCGACGAGCGAGGACTGCCTGACCCTGAACGTCTGGACCCCGTCCACCACCGGCCGCGCGCCGGTCATGGTCTGGATCCACGGCGGGGCTCTGGTCACCGGCTCCAGCAAGGAGACGCTGTACGACGGCGGACGGCTGGCCCGCGAAGGCGTGGTCGTGGTCTCGATCAACTACCGCCTCGGCGTTCTGGGCTGGCTGTCGCATCCGGACCTCAGCGCCGAAAGCCCGCTGGGCATCTCCGGCAACTACGGCCTGATGGATCAGGTCGCGGCGCTGGAATGGGTGAAGCGAAACATCGCCTCGTTCGGCGGCGATCCGGAGAATGTCACCATCGCGGGCGAGTCCGCGGGCGGCCTGAGCGTCCTGTATCTGATGGGTACGCCGCTGGCGCGCGGCCTGTTCGACCGGGCTATCGCCCAGAGCGCCTATATGATCTCGACGCCCGAGCTGAAGACCGCCCGTTTCGGCGCGCCGTCAGGCGAGGAGGCCGGATCGGCCCTCTCGCGCACCTTGCAGGCGCCCAGCCTGCGCGCCCTGCGCAGCATGGACGCCCAGACCCTGACTGATCGCGCGGCGCTGGGCGGCTTCGCCACCTTCGGCGTCGTGGACGGCAAGGTGCTGCCGCGCCAGTTGGTCGACACCTTCGATCGGGGCGAGCAGGCGCCTATCCCGGTGCTGGCGGGGTTCAACAGCGGTGAAATCCGGTCCCTGCGCGTTCTGGCGCCTGCCGCCCCAGGCAGCGCTGCGGACTATGAGCGGATGATCCGCGAACGTTACGGCGACATGGCCGACGCCTTCCTGGCTCTCTACCCGTCCTCCGATGTCGGCGAGAGCATCCTGGCCGCCAGCCGGGACGCCCTGTACGGCTGGACCTCCGAGCGTATGGTGCGGTCCCAGACGGCGGCGGGACATCCGTCCTTCCTCTATCTGTTCGACCACGGCTATCCGGCGGCGGACAGCGCGGGCCTGCACGGCTTCCATGCCAGCGAACTGCCCTACGTGTTCGGCACGCTGGAGCGGACCCCGCCCCGCTGGCCGAAGGTTCCCGACACCGCGGCGGAACGGCGCCTGTCGGACGCCATGGTCGGCTACTGGACCAGCTTTATCCGCACTGGTCAGCCGGTGGCGACGAACGCCCCGGACTGGGCGCCTTATGGAGACAGTCGCAGCTGGATGACCTTCCGCGACGGGCCGGAGCCGCAAACGGCCCTGTTCCCCGGCATGTTCGACCTGCACGAACAGACCATGTGCCGCCGCCGCGCGGCCGGGACGATCGGCTGGAACTGGAACACGGGTCTGGCCTCGCCGCCGATGCCGCCCGCCGACTCGGGCTGCTAGCGCCGCAGCAGCCGACCGGTCCCGATATCGGTGCTTAGACCGGCGACGAAGGCGGCATGTCCGTCATCGCCGGTCTGGGTCGCCAGACTTTCAGCCTCATGGATCAGGCCCTCGACCTCCTCGGTCATGCCCGAGCCCAGCCGCACCAGCGTCTTCGCCCGCGCCCGCAGCAGCACCAGCGCCGCCTTCGGATAGCGGGCCGCCAATCGAGCCGCCCAGAGGGGCGTATCCTCATGCCCGCCGCGCAGTTCGCCCGAGCGGGCCTCGACCATCTCCGCCGCCTCGCGCAGGGCGGGCCAGTTCATCAGGAAGGCCAGCCCCTTCACCGGGTCGAAATAGCCGGCGGCATGGGCGAAGGCCCGATCCAGCGCCGCCACGTCCTCGAAGTCCGGCAGACGGGCGATGATGGCGCGCAGGGCGTCGGGTGACAGGTTCCGCTCGAACAGCGCCCATCGCGCCTCGTCCGCTTCCGCGACGCGCCCTTCCGCGTCCAGCACAGCGATCTCGGCCTCAAACCATTGCTCGGGCGGTGCGGGCGCGGGCTCCGGCTTGCGCCCCCAGCGCGAGGACGGCGGCGCCGCCGGGCGGGAGGCGTCCAGCGCGGCCCTCGCCTCCTCAGCCCGTCCGGCGGCCGCCAGCCTCGCGGCCATGACGGAGCCGACCTCGGGCCGCTTCTGGTCATCGTCGGGAATGGCGCTGATCCAGGCGTCCAGATCGCCACTGCGCTCGGCCAGCTTGCGAACCACCAGCGCCAGTCGCCCGGTTGGACGCGGCTTACCCTTCGTCAGATCAGTCAACAGCGCTGACGCAACCGCAGGGCTGAGATCATCCACCCCGCGTCCGACCCACGACGCCCACTCCGACAGCCGGGTGGCCAGCGCGTCCGACAGGATCGGCGCCGCCCCCTCCGGCCCCAGCGCCGAGGCCAGCCTCGCCAACTCTCCGGTCGCGCCGTCGAACAGCAAACCCAGTTCGCCCTTGGGATCCTTCACCCGCACCGTCAGCCCCGGATAGAGGTCGAACCACGCCACCATCCGGTTGAACGCCAGCCGCGCATCCAGTTGCGACAGCCGGTCAACGATCATCCGGCGCAGGCTTTGCAGATCGCGGATCAGCTCAGGCCGCTTGCGCCAGGACACCCGCACGCGGCTGTCGCCCAACGTGGTCAGACGCTTGTCCAGCTCCAGCGCCAGATCAGGCGCACCGACCTCGCCTGCCAGCTCCATGCGCAGCCGCCGCTTCCACAGCGCATCGCCGCCCGCCACCTCCATCAGGAGCGCGGCCAGCCGATCCGCGCCGAGAACGGCGAGGTTGGGAGCGGTCAGGGTCTTTTTCGGGGTCGCCGGGCGTTTCGCCATGCCGCCTTCTAGAGCCTGAGCGATTGAACAGCAAAAAGGGGCGGCCGCATCACGACCGCCCCCGTTCGCTTGCCTCAGCGTTTAGTGAGCCGGGCAGACCGTGTCGTTTTCGTTCGACGCCAGCCGGACTTCCGAAACCGAGACCGTGAAGGTTCCGGACGTGCCCAGCTGGAACGGCGTCTCCACGCCCGCCAGATTGGCGCCTGCCTCGCCAAAGCAGGACAGACGGATCTTCACCGACTTCCACTCCCCCACGGGCGCGCTGTTGAAGATCGAGGTCATGTCGACCGAACCGCCCTGCACCTTCAGCGACACCGCCGAGGCCGGACGGGCGTCGACGCGGTAGCGGAAGCTCAGCGCCATCTCGCCGTTGGACTGACGGGTCAGGTCCACCGCGCTGCCCCAGATCTGGGCGTCGCCGTGGCCCGAGCCGTTCCAGCGGAACTGACGGGCGCTTTCCTGCGCACGGTCATCGACCACAAAGGCCTCGATAGCGCCGCGCGGGCTGACGCCGCCCAGCCCCAGGGTCGGCTTGGCCTGACCGCCGGTGTCGTTGAGCAACAGCGACCAGGGCGAGACGAATTTGCCGTCCACGAAATAGCGATCGACCACCGAGGTCTCGCCACTCACGCCCGACACTTCCGACAGCGTCGGCACAGAACCGCCGCGCGCATAGGTCAGGCCGTAGCCATAGGCGAACAGCGGATCATAGCCCGGCTGTCCCCGGTTCAGGGTCGCCCCGGTCGCATCCTTGGGCCACGAGAAGGACAGGGCGCCGCGGAAGTCGTGACGCGCCTTGCCGGTGCGGTCGCCGATCAGGACGTCGGCGATGCCCGCGCCCTCGGTGCCCGGCAGCCAGGCGGCGACGAAGGCGTCGGACTGGTTCAGTTCCGGGTTCACCCACATCGGGCGGCCCGACAGGAAGACGGACACGGTCGGAATACCCGCCGCCTTCAGGCGACGCAGGGTCTCCAGCGGCTCGGTCGGAACGAAGTCCAGCGTGTCCACGTCGCCCTGGAACTCGGCGTATGGCGTCTCGCCGAAGACGACGATGGCGACGTCCGGCTTCCGGGTAAACGAACCATCGGCGCTCAGCACCGCCGTGCCGCCGCCTTCGCTGACGGCCTCGTTGATGCCGCTCCAGATCGACTGGCCATTGGGGAAGTCGGCATTGGTGTTGCCGGTGCCCTGCCAGGTCAGGGTCCAGCCGCCCGAAGCCTGACCGATGTCGTCCGCCGCCGTTCCGGCCACGAGCACACGCGCCCCGGCGCGGATCGGCAGGACTGAACCTTCGTTCTTCAGCAGAACCAGAGACTCGCGCACGGCCTCACGGGCGATGGCGCGGTGAGCGGGCGAACCCAGATGCTCGAAACGGCCCTCGACCTCATAGGGTGAGCCGAACAGGCCGGCCTTGACCTTGGCGCGCAGGATGCGGGTCACGGCCTCGTCCAGACGCGCCATGCTGATCTCGCCCGAACGCACCTGAGCCAGGGTGTTCTCGTACAGCGGCTTCCAGCTGTCCGGCGCCATGAACATGTCGATACCGGCATTGAAGGCCGAGGCGCAGCTTTCGTTGGAGCAGCCCGGCAGCTGGCCGTGGGCGTTCCAGTCCGACACCACGAAGCCGTCGAAGCCCAGTGGACCGTGCAGCACGTCCCGCAGGATGGTCGGATTGCCCGAGTGCTTGAAGCCGTTCCAGCTGGAGAAGCTGGCCATCACCGACAGCACGCCCGCGTCGATCGCCTGCACATAGCCGCCCAGATGGATGTCGATCAGCTCCTGTTCCGTCCCGGCGAAGTCGCCCTGATCCTTCCCGTCCGTGGTGCCGCCGTCGGCGAGGAAGTGCTTGGCCGAACCGGCGATGCGGCCCGGAAGCAGGGGATGATCCGGCGACAGCTCGCCCTGAAGGCCCAGCGTCATCGGCCCGGCGTAGCTGCGCTGAACCTCCGGATCCTCGGCATAGCCTTCGTAGGCGCGACCCCAGCGGTCATCGCGCGGCACGGCCAGCGTCGGGCCGAAGGTCCAGTCGGCGCCGGTGACAGCGACTTCCAGAGCCGTGGCCTCACCGATGCGACGGATCAGGTCCGGATCACGCGCGGCGCCCAGGCCGATGTTGTGCGGGAAGATGGTCGCACCGATCACATTGTTGTGCCCGTGCACGGCGTCGATGCCGTAGATCAGCGGGATGCGCGCGCCCGGTCGGGCGGCGGCGGCGGCGCGGAACTGGCGCGCCAGATCGACCCACGCCTGCGGTGAAGCCCGCTCATCCCCGCCAGGCGAGGAGTTGCCGCCCGCCAGGATCGAGCCGAGCGGATAGGTCAGCAGGTCCTCGGGTTTGATCGAGGCGATGTCAGCCTGAATCGTCTGGCCGACCTTCTCTTCCAGCGTCATGCGCGACAGCAGATCGGCGACGAAGGCTTCTGTCCGGGCGTCGCTCATCGCGTCCGGCGACGAGGCGTGCGGCCAGTGGGCCGGGTTCGCCCGCGCGACATTCGGCACGGGCGGCGGGGTTTGGGCGAAGGCCGGCTGAGTGATGGCGAGCGTCAGCGCGAGAACGGAAACAGTGCGCAGCATTGGGTTCCCCCCGGGAGAGTTTCTTGTTCGGCGCGACCGGTTTGAACACGCCCTCCGTCCCGGAACCGGGCGGATGTTAGCGCTAACTATCAGCGACAGGACGCGCTCTTGGCAAGTCACGGAGTCTTTCGTGTTCGCGACAGAATGCACTTGCGCGTTCCATCGTTACAGCATAATGGAACGCGCCATGACGATCCCCGCCGCCCGCGACGCCCTGCACGACGCCCTTCTGACGCTGAAAACGCGTGAGGAGGTGGACGCCTTTCTGGCCGACCTTTGCACGCCCGCGGAGCTGCGCGCCTTCACCGAGCGCTGGGCCGTGGCCCGGCTTCTGGACGCCGGCGGCAAGTCGTACCGCGAGATCGCCGCCGAGGCGCAGGCCAGCCCGACCACCGTCGTGCGGGTCGCCCGTTTTCTGAAAGAGATGCCGCATCAGGGCTACCGCCTGGTGCTGGACAGACTGAAAGCCTGAGTTGAGATCATGAGCACCGTTGAGGGTCGGCTGCGTATCGCCGTCCAGAAATCCGGCCGTTTGTCCGAACGCAGTCTCGATCTGGTCCGCGATGCGGGCCTGCGCGTGGTGAAGGGCAACAACGACCTGCTGTATCGGGTCGAGAACTATCCCATCGACCTGCTCCGCGTGCGCGATGACGACATTCCCACCTTTGTCGCCGACGGCGTCTGCGATCTGGGAATCGTCGGCGAGAATGTGCTGGAGGAGGGCCGCAACGGCGGGCCGGTCGCGCAGGTGGTAATGCCGCTGGGCTTCGGCAAATGCACGCTGAAGATCGCCGTGCCGCCGACACTGGACTACGCCGGGCCCGCCTCGCTGGACGGCAAGCGGATCGCCACCTCCTATCCGCGCGTCCTGCGCCGCTATCTGGAGGCGCAGGGCGTCAGCGCCGACATCGTCACCATGCGCGGCGCGGTCGAGGTCGCGCCGCGGCTGAAGCTTGCCCACGCAATCTGTGACCTGGTCTCCACCGGCGCGACCATCGAGGCGAACGGCCTGTCGGCGCGGGACACCGTGCTGGACTCGCAGGCGGTGCTGATCCGCTCGCCCGTCGCGCCCGAGCCCCAACTGGCCGAACTGCTGGACAGCATCATCGAACGAATGAGCGGCGTCGTCGCCTCCCAGGGCGCCAAATACGTGATGCTGAACGCCCCGCGCGCGGCGCTGGACCAGATCACCGCCATCCTGCCGGGCGCCGGCGCCCCGACGGTCATGCCCCTGTCCGGCCGGGACGACGCCGTGGCCGTGCACGCCGTTTGTCAGGAAGCCGTGTTCTGGGAGACGCTCGAGAAGCTGAAGGGCGCGGGGGCCTCGGCCATTCTGGTGCTCCCCATCGAGAAGATGATGTGATGACCCGGCTGATTGGAAACATCATCGACTGGTCGTCGCTGGACGCCGCCGGTCGCCGCGCCGCCCTCGCGCGCCCTGCCCGCCGCAGCGAGGCGCAGGTCACCGACGGCGTGCGCGCCATCTTCGACGACGTGCAGGCGGGCGGCGGCGCGGCAGTCACCGACTGGAGCCTGAAGCTGGACGGCGCCGCGCCACGCCGCATCGCCATCACGGACCAAGTGGTGGCCGACGCCCGCGCATCACTCCCGCCCGCCGCCACCCGCGCCCTGAAGATCGCCGCCGAGAACGTCCGGATCTTCCATCAGGCCACCCGGCCCGACGGCAGCCAATGGATCGAGACCCGGCCCGGCGTCCGTTCGAGAATCGTATGGCGACCCATCGGGTCGGCGGGTCTTTATGTTCCGGGCGGCACTGCCCCCCTGTTCTCGTCCCTGCTGATGCTGGCCATTCCGGCCCAGGTGGCGGGGGTGGCGCGACGCGTGGCCGTAACGCCGCCGTCGAAGGACGGCCGGCCCCACCCGGCCATGATCGTCGCGGCCGCCGAGGCCGGACTGGACGCCCTGTGGCTGATCGGCGGCGCGCAGGCCATCGCGGCGCTGACCTTCGGCGCGACGTTCGAAGACGGCGAGATCGAGCCCGTGGCCAAGCTGTTCGGTCCCGGCAACGCCTGGGTCGCGGAGGCCAAGAAGCAGGCCAGCGCCCTCCCCGGCGGCCCCGCCGTCGACATGCCCGCCGGGCCGTCTGAGCTGCTGGTCATCGCCGACCGGGACGCCGACGCCGTGGTCGCCGCCGCCGATCTGCTCAGTCAGGCCGAGCACGACCCGGACGCCCAGGTCGTGCTGGTGTCCGAGAGCAAGGGCCTGATCGACGCCGTGCTGGACGAGCTGGAGCTTCAGCTCGAAACCCTGCCCCGCGCCGACATCGCCCGCGCGGCCCTGTCCGAAGGGCGGGTCATCCGGGTGAAGAGCGTCGCCGAAGCCTGCGAGGTCTCGAACCTCTATGCCCCGGAACACCTCGCGCTTCAGGTGCTGGATGCGGAAAAGCATGTCGAGCGGATCACCGCCGCAGGCGCTGTGTTCGTCGGCCCCTACGCCGCCGAGACCTTGGGCGACTACGCCGCCGGGCCCAGCCATGTCCTGCCGACCGACGGCGGAGCACGGACCCTCGGCGGGATCACCACCGCCAGCTTCATGACCTCCATGTCAGTCCAGAGCGTGAGCGCCGCAGGCGCCGCCGGTCTGGCGCCGGTGGCCGCCCAGCTGGCCCGGATGGAAGGGCTGGAAGCCCACGCCCGCGCCGCCGACCTGAGGTCGGGCCAATGAAGAACCTGCCCGCCCCCTTCGCCCCGCTGGTCGCGGGTGGTGAAGGTCTGGATCGCTATCCGGCCGCGCCCGCCGCGCTCACGGCCCGGATGGGCGAGGTCTACGGCCTGCCCGCCGGTCAGGTGCTGCCGGTGCGGGGGCTCACGCACGGGCTGGAGCTGGTCTTTCGCCTCGCCGCCCGCGACGGCCTGAAGGTCGAGGCGCCGGACGCCGAGCCCTACCGCTCGCTTGCCGCCCTCTATCGCACGGCAGCCCCACAGGCCGAGACCGGAGCCGTCATCGTGCGCGCCCTCGGTTCTCCCGAAGCCGTGGCCGAAATGGCCGCTCGGGTGGCGCCTGCCCTGCTGGTCGTGGACGAGGGGATGGCCGAGTACGCCGACGCCGCCTCGGCCGCTGAAGCCGTTGGAGAACAGCAGAACCTGATCGTTCTGCGCAGCCTGTCGATGGCCTACGGCCTCGCGGGCGCCCGTGTGGGGGCGGCGCTGGGTCAGCCGGAGGCGCTGGCGCAACTGGCTTCGGTGCTGGAGCCCTATGCCCTGCCGGAAGTCTCGGTGCGGCTGGCCCTGCAGGCGCTCGATCCGTCCCGCCTGATCGAGACGAAGGAACGTCTGGGGGCCGTCCGGCGTGAGCGGGAGCGACTGGCCAAGGCCCTGTCGCGCGAGATGACCATTGAACCCGGCTTCGGCCCGGTCCTGATGGCGCGCCCATCCGATCCCGGGGCCGTGCTGGCCGTCCTGACCCGCTACGGCGTCGTCGCCGAGCGCGCGGGCGACCGCCTGCGTCTGCCGGTCTCCGCCAAGATGGAGATCAACGACCGCCTGCTGGTCGCGCTGGACCTCGCCCCCGCCAAGGCGCGCGCCAATCGCACCGGTCAGGCTGTGCGCGACACCAAGGAGACCCGCATCGTCTGCGCCGTCGATCTGGACACGACCGGCCCGGTCGTGATCTCGACTGGCGTCGGCTTCTTCGACCACATGCTGGAGCAGATCGCGGCGCACGGGGGCTTCTCCCTGACCCTGTCGTGCGAGGGCGACCTGCACACCGATCCGCACCACACCATCGAGGACAGCGCCATCGCGCTGGGTCTGGCGCTGAAGCAGGCGCTGGGCGCGCGCCGCGGCATCGCCCGCTATGGCTTCATCCTCGCGATGGACGAAGCCGAGGCCCATGTCGCCATCGACCTGTCGGGGCGGCCCTATCCGCTGTTCGAGGGAACGTTCGCCACGCCCTTCATCGGCGAGTACCGCACGGATCTGACGGCCCACGTCTTCCGCTCTCTGGCCGAGGCCATGGGCGCCGCGGTCCACATCAAGGTCACCGGCGACGACGACCACCACAAGACCGAGGCCGCCTACAAGGGTTTCGGCCGCGCCCTGCGTCAAGCGATCCGCGTCGAGGGCGAAGCGGTGCCGTCGACCAAGGGTGTTCTGTGAAATCCGTCACCATCCTCACCTATGGCGCGGGCAACGTCGCCTCGGTCCAGTTCGCGCTGGAGCGGCTGGGGGCCGCCGTGCGCCTGACCAGCGACCCGGCCGATGTGGCCGAAGCCGAGCGGCTGATCCTGCCGGGCGTAGGTCAGGCGGGCTACGCGATGTCGCGACTGGACCAACTCGGCCTGACCGACGCGATCCGCGCCTTCCCCCGCCCCCTGCTGGGCGTCTGTCTGGGCCAGCAACTTCTGTTCGCCGACAGCGATGAAGGCGGCGGCACGCCACTGCTCGGCCTCATCCCCGGGCGCGTCTCCAGACTGGAGCCCGGCCCCTCCCTGCCCGTGCCCCACATGGGCTGGTCACGGCTGGAGGTGACGCAGGCCGATCCCCTGCTCGAAGGCTTGGGCGATGACGACTGGGCCTATTTCGTCCACGGCTTCGTCTGCCCCGACGGCCCCGCCACCCTTGCGCGGGCCGACTACGGCGGCGTGGTTCCGGCGGTGGTCCGTCAGGCCAATCGCTGGGGTTGCCAGTTTCACCCGGAGCGTTCGGCCAAGGCCGGGGCCCGCATCCTCAAGAATTTTCTGGAGCTGGACGCATGATCGTCTATCCGGCCATCGACCTGCGCGACGGCGTCTGCGTTCGCCTGATGCACGGCAAGTTCGATCAGGTGACCCACTATGACGATGCGCCGCCCAAACGACTGGCGGCCTTCCGCGCGTCAGGCGCGACCTGGGCCCACATCGTCGATCTGGACGGCGCCGAGGCCGGGCGCGCCATGCAGCATGAGCTGATCGGCGAACTGGCCTCGGCCATCGACATCCGTATCCAGTCCGGCGGCGGCGTGCGCAGCGCCGATGATGTCGCACGCCTGCTGGACGCCGGGGTCAGCCGCGTCGTGGTCGGCTCGCTGGCCGTGACGAAGCCGGACGAGGTGCTGGGCTGGCTCGAGCGCTTCGGCGCCGACCACATCACCCTGGCCATCGACGTGAAGGCCGACGGCGATCGCTATGTCCCGGCGCTGAAGGGGTGGACCGAAGCCGCCGACGTGGACCTGTGGACCGCGCTCGAGCGCTATCCGGTCGGCAGCGCCAGACACCTGCTGGTCACCGATGTGGGGCGCGACGGCGCCCTGACCGGGCCGAACCTCGACCTGCTGGCCGAGATCCACCAGCAGCGCCCCGACCTGTGGCTTCAGGCCTCGGGCGGGGTTGCGGACCTGACCGATCTGACCGGCGCCCGTTCTGTCGGATCGTCCGGCGCCATCATCGGCCGCGCCCTCTACGAGGGCCGCTTCACGCTGGAACAGGCGCTGGAGACCGCCCGCGCATGACGGCCAGAAGGATAATTCCCTGCCTCGACGTGAAGGACGGCCGGGTCGTGAAGGGCGTTCGTTTCGAGGGGCACCGCGACATGGGCGACGCCGCCGAACTGGCCGCCCGTTATCGCGATCAGGGCGCCGACGAACTGGTCTTCTACGACATCACCGCCAGCCCGCAGGGCCGCACGCTGGACTATGGCTGGGTGCGCGACATCGCCCGACTGCTGGACATCCCGTTCTGCGTCGCGGGCGGCATTCGCTCGGTCGAGCAGGCCGCGCTCTGCCTCGACCACGGCGCGGACAAGGTGTCGATCAACTCCCCCGCCCTCGAACGGCCCGACCTGATCGCCGAGATGGCCGACCGGCTGGGCTCCCAGTGCGTGGTCGTCGGCGTGGATTCCAAGCGCGCGGGGGATGACTGGGTCGTGCACCAATACACCGGCGACGCCGCCGCCAGCCGGGGCTCCGGCCGCCGCACCATGGACTGGATCATGGAGGCGCAAACGCTCGGCGCCGGCGAGATCGTCCTGAACTGCATGGACGAGGACGGGGTCCGCAAGGGCTACGATATCGCCCAGCTGGCCGAAGCCCGCTCGCGCCTGACCATCCCGCTGGTCGCCTCGGGCGGCGCGGGCTCGGCGGAGCATTTCCGTGACGTGTTCGAACAGGCCGACGTCTCGGGCGCGCTCGCGGCCAGCGTCTTCCACACCGGCGCCCTGCCGATCCCCGAGCTCAAGAGCTTCCTGATCCGATCCGGCATCGAGGTAAGACCATGATCGATCCGAACACCCTCGACTTCGCCAAGGGCGACGGCCTGATCCCGGTTGTGGTGCAGGACGCCGCGACCCTTCAGGTGCTCACCCTCGCCTATATGGACCGCGCCGCCTTCGACGAGACGGTGGACAGCGGCGAGGCGACCTTCTTCTCGCGCTCGCGCGGCGGGCGCTGGCGCAAGGGCGAGACCTCGGGCGACCGGCTGCACGTCGTCTCGATCACGCCTGACTGCGACAGCGATGCGCTGGTGCTGAAGGTCCGCCCGGTCGGCAACGCCTGCCACCTGAACCGGGTCAGCTGCTTCGGCGAAGAGGACGCGCCGGGCGTCGGACGTCTGGCCCGGCTGGAGCAGACCATCGCCGTCCGCGCCGCCGCCGATCCGGCTGAAAGCTGGACCGCCCGTCTGCTGGCCGAGGGGCCCAAGCGGGTGGCCCAGAAGGTGGGCGAGGAAGGCGTCGAGACAGCGCTGGCCGGAGCCGCCGGACCGGATGAGGAACTGGCCTCCGAAGCCGCTGACCTGATCTATCACCTGCTGGTCCTGCTGCACGCCCGTGGGCTCGGGCTGCAGGACGTTCTGGACGTGCTGGCGACGCGGGCGGTGAAGACCAGTCACTGAACAGTGATGGACGCAAGGCCACAGGCGAGGCTAAGCCTGCGGGCATGACGCCGATGACGTTGACCGGTTTCGGGGCCTATGCGCCGCGCGACCAACGCCCCTCGACGGTGCTGGACACCCTCTTCGGCCAGCCGGAGGGCTGGACGGAAAGCCAGTTCGGCATCGCCACGCGCGGCGTCGCCTCCGCCGAGGAAACCACTTCCGCCATGGGCGTCGAGGCCGCGCGCAAGGCGCTGGCCATGGCCGGCTGGGCGGCGGACAATCTCGACGTCATCATCGGCGCCTGCGGGGTGATGGAGCAGCCGATCCCCGGCACATCGGTGCTGATCCAGCAAGCGCTGGGCCTCGGCAAGTCCGGAGTCTGGGCCTTCGACGTGAACCAGACCTGCCTGTCCTTCGTCACCGCCCTGGACATCGTGGCCATGGGCTTGGAGACCGGCCGCTTCCGCCGGGCGTTGATCGTGTCCAGCGACATAGCCTCGGCCGGTCTGGACTGGGGCACGCCCGCCTCCGCCGCCATCTTCGGCGACGGCGCCGCCGCCGTCTGCATCGAGGCCGGGACAGGCGGAGGCGGCCCGGCCCTGCTGGCGCGCGGGTTCGAGACCTATGGCGACGGCAAGGACCTGGCCACCCTACGCAGCGGCGGCACCCGCATCCGTATCGAGCATGGACTCGAGGCGCTGACGGAAGGCGCCCGCTTCCACATGGACGCCTTCGGCATCTTCAAGGCCGCCGCCCGCTGCCTGCCGGACCTGATCGACAGGGTGCTGGGCGAGGCCGGGCTGACCCGAGACTCCGTGGACGTCATTGTGCCCCATCAGGCCAGCAAGCCCGGCGTGGAGCATGTGCGTCGCCTGATGGGCGGAGACCCGGCCCGCGTAATCGACATCTTCAACACCCACGGCAACCAGATAGCCGCCTCCCTGCCCACCGCCCTGACCCTCGCGCAGGCTGAGGGTCGGCTGACCCCGGGCAAGACCGTCCTGCTGCTCGGCACAGCCGCCGGGATCAGCGCAGCCGCCATGGTGATCCGCACATGACCCGTCGCGCACTCGTCACCGGCGCCACCGGCGGGCTGGGACTGGCCGTGGTCGAGGCTCTGCTGGCCGCCGGCTATTCGGTCCGCGCCTCGGGCCGCAAGCCGGAAGCGTTGGAGCGGCTCAAGGCCATGGGCGCCGAGCCCTTCGGCGGCGATCTGCTGGACCAGACCGAAGCCGCGTGCCGTGACATCGACGTCGTCTTCCACGCCGCCGCCCTGTCCAGCCCATGGGGACCGGACGCCGATTTCGAGCGCGCCAATGTCGAACTGACCCGCCGCCTGCTGGACGCCGCCAGAAACGCCGGGGCCGACGGCTTCATCTTCGTTTCGTCGCCGTCCGTCTTCGCCCGCTGGGGAGACCAGACCGATCTGACCGAGGACAGCCTGCCCAATCCGCGCCCGCTCAATGCCTACTCCCGCACCAAGGGCGAGGCCGAACGGATGGTCCGCGCCGCGGATACGACGGGCTTCCGCACCGTATCCCTTCGCCCCCGCGCCATCGTCGGGCCGGATGATCAGGTGCTGCTGCCGCGCATCCTGAGGCTGGTGAAGAAGGGACGCTTCCCCCTGTTCCGGGGCGGCAAGGCCATGGTCGAGCTGACCGACAGCCGCGACGCCGCCCGTGCCCTGCTGCTGGCCGATCTGCATCGCGAACGAGCAGGCGGGCAGGTGGTCAACATCACCTCGGGCCGCCCGACGGCTCTGGCCGATCTGGTCGGCAAGCTGGGGCAAGCGCTGGGCGTGGAGGTGAAGATCATCCCCGTGCCGCTGGTCATCGGGCAGGTGATGTCCGTGCTGTCCCAGACCGTCAGCCGCCTGCTGCCCGGCCAGCCAGAGCCGGTGCTGACGCCCTACACCCTGTCCACTCTGGCCTGGTCCCAGACCTTCGACCTGTCCGGCGCCAAGCGCCTGATCGATTACGAGCCCCGGCACGACGCCATCGAAACCGCCATGCAGATGGCGCCCGAACTGGCGAAGCGGGCGTGACCCGTTGCCGGGTGCATATCCTGCGCGCCGGGGCGTGTTCGCATCCGGAGGTGATGACCCGGCGTGACGGCGGCCTGAATCCCGCGGTCTTCCCGGCTCTGGCCGCCCTGATCCTGCACCCGGTCGAGGGCGCGATCCTGTTCGACACCGGCTACGACCCCGCCTTCTTTGAAGCGACCAGGACCTTTCCGGAAATTCTCTATCGCTGGATGACCCCGGTTGATCTGGGACCGGGCGAGGCGGTGGCGGACCAACTGCCCGACTTCGGCATTCGCCCGGAGGAGGTCCGCGCGGTGATCGTGTCCCATTTCCACGGCGACCACATCGCCGGTCTGAAGCGCTTTCCGAACGCCCGCATCTTCTGCGCCCGGGCGGGGCTGGCGCAGGTGCGCAAACCGGGCCGGTTCGCGCGGGTGCGGCAGGGCGTGCTGGCCGATCTGGCGCCGGCCGATATCGACGCCCGCGCCGCCTTCTTCGAGGACCACCCCCGCCTGCCGCTCGGTCCCGACCTGTCGCCGTTCGAGGACGGCGCCGACCTGCTGGGCGACGGCTCGCTGATGGCGGTCCAGCTCCCCGGCCATTGCCCCGGTCACTGGGGGCTGGTCGTGCGGCAGGAGGACGGACGCACCCGCTTCCTGATCGCCGACGCCGCATGGTCCAGCGGCGCCGTGCGCGACAACGCCCCGCCCCCGCGCCTGACCACCGCCCTGCTGGGCGAGACCGGGCCATGGCGCGACACCCTGACGGCCTTGCACCGGCTGTGGAACCGCAATCCCGAACTGCTGCTCACGCCCTCCCACTGCGGCGAGGTCGAGGTGGAGGCGCCGCGTGGGCGCGGTTGATCGCCCCGCCGTCCTGCGCGCCTGGCTGGACGCCCGCTGGACCGGCTCGCGCCTGACCACCCGCGCCGCCATCGAGGCCCGACAGGCCCGACTGTGGGCGGACCTGACACCCACACTCGCCCGGACGCCCGCTGTCGCGGAACTGGCCGGACAGCCGCTGGACGCCTTCCCCATCACCACTCCGAACGATGTCCGCGCGGACTTCGACCGCTGGAACACCCTCGGCCTGACCCGCGCCGAGACCGAGGCCGCCGCCCATGCCGCCGAGCAGGGCGGGACCGGCGAGGTCCGTCCAGGCGTGGTCGCCGGCTTCTCGTCCGGCTCGTCTGGACCTCCCGGCCTGTTCGTCAGCGGCAAGGCCGAGCGCGCCGCCTATCTGGGCCACATGATCGCGCGGCTGATGCCCAAGTCCGCCCTGTTCCGGAAGAAGCGGATCGCGCTGAGCCTGCGCGCGACGTCGAAGCTCTACAGCGACGTCTCCGGCGCCGGGCCGTTCCGCTTCCTGTTCCTGGGGCTGGACATGCCGACGGCGGAGAAGCTGGACCGTCTGGACGCCTTCGCGCCCCACGTCCTGATCGCCCCCGCCCATGTCCTGTCCGAGCTGACGCATGGGGTGGAAACCGGCGCTCCATGGCGGCCAGCCCGTCTGTTCTGGGGCGCCGAGCCCATGGGGGAGACCGAGCGTGACTGGATCGAAGCCACGCTGGAGAGCCGCCCCGCCCCCATCTATCAGGCCACGGAGGGCTTCATCGGCGCCCCCTGCGTACACGGCGCCCTGCACCTGAACGAGGATGTGCTGATCATTGAGCGCGAACCCGTGCCGGGAACCAACCGCTTCCTGCCGGTCATCACCGACCTGCGGCGCGTGACACAGCCGATGATCCGGATGCGCCTGCCCGATCTGCTGGAGCCTCTGTCCACGCCCTGCCCCTGCGGCACCGCGCGGCTGGCGGTCCGGCCGGTCGAGGGCCGGCTTGAGGACCTGTGGCGATGGGGCGAGACGGTGATCCCGCCCCGCGCCGTGGACGAGGCCGTCAGCGCCGTCCTGCCGCCCGGCGAGGACTGGCGGGCCGTCGCCGGACCGGCCGGCGTCCGGGTCGAGGCCGCCGCCGACAGCATGGAGGCCGTGGCCGGGGCGATCCGCGCCCTGCTGGCCGACAAGGGGATCGACCTCCCCGTCACCGCACGGAGCGCGCCTGAACCGTTCGCCGTCAAACGTCGCCGCGTGCGCTGGTCTGATGGCTGAGCACATCCTGATCACCGGCGCCCGGTCCGTCGCGGCGCTGGACATCGCCCGCAGCCTCCGCGTCGCCGGGTTCGAGCCCCATCTGGCCGACTGCGTCCCGGCCCGGCTGGCGCGATGGTCGAACAGCGCCGGGCCGGTGCATCGCCATGCCTCGCCGGTACAGCAGCCCGCCGCCTTCGCCGCCGGCATTCGCGCCCTGATCAATCGGCTGGAGCCGGTGTGGATCATCCCGACCTGCGAGGAGGTCTTCCATCTGTCGGCGCTGGCGACCGCTGACGGCTGGTCTGACCGGCTACTGGCTCCCCGCCCGCAGCCGTTGGCCGAGCTTCACGCCAAGGACCGCTTCGTCGCCTTGTGCGCCCGGCTGGGCCTGCCGACGCCGGAAACCCGGACAGTGACCGATCCCGCCGACCTGTCACAGGCCGTCACCGACATGGGCGATGTGGTGATCAAGCCGGTGTGGTCCCGTTTCGGTGAGGCCCTGATCTCGCCGTCCCCCGCCGCCGTCGCGCGCATCCGACCCACCGGAGACCGGCCATGGATCGTCCAGCGACGCATCCGGGGCGAAGAGGTCTCCTTCCATGCCGTCGCCCACGCGGGACAGATAGCGGCCTTCAGCGCCTACGGCTCGGACTGGAGGCTGCCCGGCGGCGCGGCCTATGCCCTCCACCCTCTGCCCGACCCCCTGACCACCGAGTTGCGCCGGATGGGCGATGCGCTCGCGCCCGAGGTCGGGACCGGTCAGTTCGCCTGTGACGCGTTGGTCGACGACGTCGGGCGCCCCTGGCTGATCGAGTGCAATCCGCGCGCGACCAGCGGGGTGCATCGGTTCGGCGCCGATCCCGCATTCGCCTTGGCCCTGATCGGTCGGGGAGAGGCGACGCCCGACCCGACGCCCCGCCATATCGCCCCCGCCCTGTGGCGCTACGGCCTGCCCGCCGCCCTGCGCGAGCGTCGCCTGACCGGGTGGCGGCGGCAGAGGCGCGACGGTCTCGACGCCCTGACCCGCCCCGGCGACCGCGCGCCCCTTGCCGGCGCCCTGATCGACACCCTCGGCTTCGCCCTGCGCGCGCTGCGACAGCGTCAGTCGCTGACCGCCGCCATGACCGCTGATATCGAGTGGAACGGAGCGCCGCTTTCCCCCGACCGCTGGAGCCGCCCTTGACGCCCCTGCCCGAAAGCCTGTCCCGCAGCTGGCAGATGGCCGCCCTGTCGCGCGATGTGGGACGCAAGCCGCTGGCCCGCACCGTCGCCGATACCCCGCTGGTCCTTTTCCGGGGCGCCGACGGCGCGATCGCCGCCCTGATCGACCGCTGCCCGCACCGGAACTATCCGCTTTCCGAAGGCAAGCTGGTCGGGGGCGCGATCCAGTGCCCTTATCACGGTTGGCGCTTCGCCCCCGACGGCGCCTGCGTCGAGGTTCCCGGCTGCGCCCTTTCCGAAAGCGAGGGCGCGCGTCTGGCCGCCGCTCCGGTCGAGGTGCGCGAACTGAACGGCGCGGTTCTGATCCGCCTGTCGCCCGGCGGCCCCGACCTGCCAGACCTCGGCCCGTGGGGCGCAGAGGATCACGATCACTTCTGGTGGTCGCAGGGCGTCTGGGGCGGCCGGGCTCTCGATGCGTTGGAGAATGTGCTGGACCCGTTCCACACCAACTTCATCCACGACGGCATCATCCGCCGCAGCAGCCGTCGCATGCCCGTGCGCCTGTCGGTCCGGGCGGGGACGGACTGGATCGAGTCGATCATCGAACAGCCCCAGCCCGACCTCGGCTGGATGTCGCGCCTGCTGGAGCCGCCGCGGGATCGCAGCATCACACGCCTGCATGCGCCCACTCTGGTTCAGGCGCGGTGGGAGGGACCGCGCGGCCTGACCCTGTGCGTGACGGTCTTCTTCACCCCCGTGACCCCGACCAGCCTGATGCCCTTCGCCTGCTTCACCACGCCGAAGGGGCGTGGCCCCGGCTGGCTGAAGGAGCGCGCCATCCGCCTGTTTCTCGATCCCGTGGTCAGACAGGACCGCGAGGCGCTGGCACGGCAACTGGACAATATCGAACGCTTCGGCGCCCCGCGTTTCCTGCAAGGCCCCGGCGATCTGCTCGGCGCCCGGGTGGCGCAGCTCTATCAGGGGCAGTCACTGGAACCGGCCGAAGAAGGCCCGTTCGACCATCAACTCTAGAAGCTAGACGCCCGCCTTCGCCGCCGGACGGGCGCGGCCGGCCTCCAGCCAACGGGCCAGATGAGTGAACTCCTCCGGCGGCCGGTATTTGATCAAGCGGGCGAAATCGAGCCCGACCACCGCCACCACATCGGCGATGGTGAAGCGGTCGGCGGCGATGAACTCGTGATCGGCCAGACGGCGGTCCAGCGTCTTCATGAATTTCTCGGCCGAGAGTTTGTTGTACTCGGCCACCTGCGGCAGCTGGGTCGCCTCCAGCGCGGCCAGCGCGGGGTGCGAGTGGCGCACGTTCAGCATGATCGGATTGGCAAGATAGAACTCGCACCGACGGGTCCACATCTCGATCACCGCCTGCTCGGCGGCGTCGCGCCCGAACAGGTTAGGCTCGGGATAGACCGCCTCCAGATAGCGGCAGATGGCGACGGATTCGGAGATGGTCGTGCCGTCGTCCAGTTCCAGCGCCGGCACGTGCGGCACACCGACCTTGGACCGGTACTCCGGCGTCCGGTGCTCGCCGACCATGATGTCCAGTTCGACCAGTTCGACGTCCTCGACGCCCTTCTCGGCCAGAACCCAGCGGACCCGGCGCGGGTTGGGCGCGCGGTGGGAGGTGAACAGCTTCATGTGATCGGCCTTTCCGTTCAGCCGAATATGGCGCCGGGCATGACCCCGACAATGGCCGCCGTCATCAGCGTCGACAGGAAGCCCGCGAACAGCGCCTTCCACACCAGCCCCAGCACCTCTTCCCGACGCTCGGGCATCAGCACCGACAGACCGGTCACGGTGATCCCGACCGAACCGATGTTGGCGAAACCGCAGAGGGCGTAGGTCATCAGCATGCGCGACCGTTGCGTCAGTTCGCTCGCCGGCACCGCGCCCAGATCCATGAAGGCCTTGAACTCCGTCTGGGTGAGCTTCGTGCCCAGCAGCAGACCCGCCTGCCGCGCATCAGCCCACTCCACCCCCGTCAGCCAGGCGACCGGGGCGAAGACCCAGCTCAGCAGCCATTCGACGCTGATGCCCGGAAAGATCGCGCCGACCATGATGTTCACCAGCGCCACCAGCGCCACGAAGACGATCAGCACCGCCGAGATGTTCAGCACGACCATCAGGCCGTCCGAGGTTCCCTTCACGATGGCGTCGATGGCGCTGTCGTACTTCAGGGCCGAGTCGTATTCGGCGTAGGCTCCGCCCTCGCCGGGCTTTTCCGGAATGACGATGCGCGCCAGCAGGATGCCCGCCGGGGCCGAAATGATCGAGGCCACCAGCACGTGCCCGGCGGCGTTCGGCAGGGTCGTTTCGAGCATCAGGGCGTAGGCCACCATGGTCGAACCGGCCACCGTCGCCAGACCGACCACCATCATCAGGAACAGTTCCGACCGGGTCAGCTTGTCCAGATAGGCGCGGATGACGATGGGGCTCTCGATCATGCCCAGGAAGATGTTGGCCGCCACGGCAAGCGCCGAGGCGCCGCCCAGCCCCATCGTCTTCTGGAAGAGGATACCGAAGCCGTAGGTGATCCACTTCAACACCTTCCAGTGCCACAGCAGGGCCGACAGGGCCGAGATCACGAGGATCAGCGGCAGGACGTTGAAGGCGAAGGTGAACAGCGAGCCCTGATCCTGCACCGCATAGGGTTGCTGGAACTCACCACCCGCCAGGTAGCCGAAGACGAAATTGGTGCCGACGCTGGTCGCCTTCGCCAGCCCGTCCACCGCGCCGTTGATCGCTTCCAGCGCACCGCGCGACGCGGGGTTGAACAGCACCAGCACCAGCGCCGCCTGCACAAGGATGGCGCCGATCGCCAGCTTCCACGGGAAGGCGCGCTTGTTCTCGGACAGACCCCAGCAGGCGCCCAGAATGACGACGAGCCCCAGCAGGCTCTGCAGGTTCAAAAGGCTGAACATCAACACTTCCCCGACCGACGCACTCCGCCGATCCCGTTCAGCCCTTGAACGACAGGTTGTCGCATCTGGCAAGCGCCGCCAGACGCCACCGCCCTGATCAGAGCTGGCCGCGGACCAGCTTGCCGTAGTCTTCCATCAGCCCGAGGCTCAGCGCGCCCGGAGTGAAGCGGTACTCGCCGATCTCGCTGACCGGGGTGACTTCCGCGGCGGTGCCGGTCAGGAAGCATTCGCTGAACGTGGCCAGCTCCTCCGGGCGGATGTGGCGCACGACCACCTCGATGCCCTTGGCCTTGGCCATTTCGATCACGGTCTGGCGGGTGATGCCGTCCAGAATGGCGTCGACGGGCGGTGTGTGCAGCACGCCGTCCTGCACGAAGAAGACGTTGGCGCCGGTCGCCTCGGCCACATAGCCGCGCCAGTCCAGCATCATCGCGTCCGAATAGCCGCGCTTCTCGGCGGCGGTCTTGGACATGGTGCAGATCATGTAGAGACCCGCGGCCTTGGCCGCCGACGGGGCGGTCATCGGGTCCGGGCGGCGCCACTTGGCCCACTCCAGCCGAATCCCCTTCGCCTTGGTCTCCGGATCGAAGTAGCTGGGCCACTCCCAAACGGCGATGGCGACGTGGGTTTTGTTGTTGACGGTCGAGACGCTGACCTGTTCAGGCCCGCGATAGGCCACCGGACGCACATAACAGTCCGAAAGCCCCATCTTTTCGCAGGTTTCCTTGCAGGCGGCGTCGATCTCGGCCACGCTGTACGGAAGATCAAAATCAAGAAGGTTCGCGGAACGCTGGAGGCGCTCCGAATGCGGCGTCAGCTTGAAGATTTCGCCGCCATACATACGCTCACCCTCGAATACCGACGAGCCGTAGTGAAGGGCATGGGTCAAAACGTGCGTTTTCGCGTCCCGCCAGGGCACGAAATGCCCGTCCATCCAGATCCAACCATCACGATCGTCGAAAGGAACGAAGGCCATTGAAGAACGTCTCCCGCGAAACTTACCGGTTTAGACCCGCCGGAATCGCTCAGGTCAACGCCTGTTGCGCGTGTGAGGGCGTATCCGCATGACCGATGTTCGCTCCAGCGGCCGTTCGGGCCCGATCGCGGGGCCGGGCGCGGGTCGGCATCTGCTGGTCGTCGATGACGACGACCGCATCCGCGAACTGCTCAAGGAATTCCTGACCCGCGAGGGCTATCGCGTCACCGGCGCCGCCCACGCGGCCGCCGCCAAGCGTCTTGTCGAACTGATCGAGTTCGACCTGATCGTGCTGGACGTGATGATGCCGGGCGAAAGCGGTTTCGACCTGACGACCTGGATTCGCTCCAAGGCCGAAACGTCCAAGACCCCGGTCCTGCTGCTGACGGCCAAGGGCGATCCGGACGACCGGATCGAGGGCCTGTCCCGCGGCGCTGACGACTATATGTCCAAGCCGTTCGACCCGCGCGAACTGGCCCTGCGCATTGACGCCATCCTGCGCCGCACCGGCGGCAAGCCCCTGACCCCGCGCGAGATCAAGCTGGGGCCGGCGGTGTTCGACATGGAGCGGCTGGAACTGTTGAAGGACGGCAAGCCCCAGCGCCTGACCGAGGCCGAGGCCCAGTTGCTGAAAACACTGGCCATCCATGCCCACGCTCCGGTCGAGCGCATGAGCCTGTCGCCCGACACCGCCGACATCACCGGCCGCGCCGTGGATGTTCAGGTCACCCGCCTGCGCCGCAAGCTGGAAGCTGATCCGAAGAACCCGCGCTACCTCCAGACCGTGCGCGGCATCGGCTACATGCTGGCCCCGGACTGATGCACCGCATTCCTCCCCCCTCGGGGGAGGGGGACCGCGAAGCGGTGGAGGGGCGCCGGCCCCGCGCACGCTTCAACACCCCTCCACCATCCTGCGGATGGTCCCCCGCCTCCAGGGAGGAGGAACGGGCATGAGGCTTCTTCCCACCGCTCTGTGGCCGCGCTTTCTGAAGCGGCGTCTGCCGACCTCGCTCTGGGGCCGGTCACTGCTGATCATCGTCCTGCCCGTGCTGGTCATGCAGGTGGCCGTCACCTGGGCCTTCTTCGACATGCACTGGCAGACGGTGACCGCGCGCCTGTCCGACGGTCTGGCGGGCGACATCGCCTGGGCGGTCGAAAGCTATGCTGACGATCCGACGCCCCAGAATCTGGACGTCATCGCCGAGCGGGCCGAGCGTTCCATGTCCCTGTCCATCGTCCTTCAGGAGGGCGAGACCCTGCCGCGCGAGACCCGGCGCGGCACGCTCGGCGTCGTGGACCGGACGCTGGAGGCGGCGCTGCGCAACCGCATCGACCAGCCGGTCTGGTTCGACACCACCCGCTACCCCGCCTACGTAGACATCCGGGTGCAACAGCCGCAAGGGGTGCTGCGCATCATCGCTCCGCGAGAGCGCGCGGTGGCGACCCAGGCCCACATCTTCGTCCTTTGGCTGCTGATCGCCACGGTCCTGCTCATGGGGGTGGCGATCCTGTTCATCCGCAATCAGGTCCGAGCCATCGAACGCCTCGCCGAGGCGGCGGAAGCCTTCGGCCGGGGCGAGCCGCAGGAGCGGTTCAAGCCGTCCGGCGCGCGCGAGGTCCGGGCCGCCGCCCGCGCCTTCATGGACATGCGCGACCGCATCCAGCGCCACATCGACCAGCGCACCGCCCTGCTGGCCTCCGTCAGCCACGATCTGCGCACGCCCCTGACGCGCCTGCGTCTGGAGCTCGCCCTCGCTCCGCCGTTCAAGCGCGCGGACGCCATGCGCGGCGACATGGACGAAATGGAGCATATGATCGACGAGTACCTCGCCTTCGCCCGCGGCGAGGCCGGAGAGGCGGCGCAGGATGTGTCCATCCCCGAGCTTCTCGCCTCCGCCGCCGAAGACGCCCGCCGCGCGGGGGCCGAGGTCGAGGTCATCGCCCCGGACGCCCTGACCGCGCTGGTGCGCCCCCTCGCCTTCAAGCGCGCGATCATCAATCTGGCGGGCAACGCCGCCTCGCACGGCGAGCACGTCCGTCTCAGCGCCCGCCCCCTGCCGTCCGGCGGGCTGGAGATCACGGTCGAGGATGACGGCCCGGGTATCCCGGACGAGATGCACGAGGAAGCCTTCCGCCCGTTCTCGCGCCTCGACGAAAGCCGCAACCAGAACCGCAAGGGCGTGGGGCTGGGACTGGCTATCGCCCGCGACGTGGCGCGCGGTCACGGCGGCGACATCACCCTGGAGCGCAGCGATCTGGGCGGCCTTCGCGCCCTGATCCGCCTGCCGGGCTAGGAACGCCGGTCGTCCATTGCCAAGCCGCGCCATCACGCCCATGTTTCAGGTCAGATCGGGGGCGATCTGGAGACTGCCATGCGTAACCTCGCCTTTATCGTGCCCTTCGCCGTCGCCGCCACGGCCGCCGGCGTCGCGGTCGCCCAGCCGTCGGTGACCGTGACCCTCGGCGAAGATCTGCAAAAGGAAAGCCGCGAGCTCGGCGCCCGGGAGGTGCAACAGCAGGTCGATCAGCTGACCCGCATCGTGTCCCGCGCCATTGCGGAAGATGCTGATCTGGCGGGAGCCCGGGTTGAACTGGTGCTGACCGAGCTGAAACCCAACCGCCCGACCTTTCAGCAGGTCGCTGATCGCCCGGGCATCGACCCTATGCGTAGCATCTCCATCGGCGGCGCGGCGATCGAGGGCCAGATCATAATGGCCGACGGAAGGGTTCAGCCCGTGCGTTACCGCTGGTTCTCGAACAACCTGTCTGACGTTCGCGGCTTCGCGGTCTGGCAGGACGCCGATCGCGCCTATCGCCGCCTCGGGTCGAACATCGCCGCGGGTCGCTACGTCGTCGGCCGTTAAAGGCTCTTCGCCCGCGCCACGGCGGCGCTGACGGCGGCTTCGGCTGCACGCGTCAGGTCGCCGCCGTCGGTCATGGCGTCCAGCCCCGCGCGGGTCGTGCCGCCGGGCGAAGCGATGCGGGCGATCAGGGCGTCCAGTCCCTCGCCCGTCTCCAGCCCCGCCCCTGCCGAGCGCAGGGCCCCGCGCGCCAGTCGCGCCGCCGCCTCGGGCGACAATCCTTGCGCCACACCGGCATCCGCCAGTCCCTGCACGAAAGCATAGATGAAGGCAGGCGCGGATCCGGCCACGGCGGTCGCTGCATCCATCAACGACTCATCCTCCAGCGGCGCCACATCGGCGACCGGCGTGAACAGGGCTTCCGCCGCCGCCCGCGCGCGTGGATCGTCGGACCAGACCGCCGCCACGCCCTGCCCCTGCGCCACCGCCGTGGTGGGCATGACCCGCGCCACCGGTCGAACGGCGACAGCGGCGATATCGGCGGCCTTCACGCCCGCCATCACGGACACGATCACAGCGTCGGGGTTCAGGTGTTCGACCAGCGGCGCCAGCGCGGCTCGCCACATCGCCGGCTTGACCGCCAGCACCACGGTCTTCGCCTGATGCAGATCGCCCGACGGTGGATTGATGCGCGCGCCCTTGGCGCCGGCCGCTTCGGTCGCGGGCTTGGACGAAGGACTGAGAATGATCAGGTCGGTCGCCGCGACCGTATCGGTCGCCAGCCAGCCTTCCAGCATGGACGAACCCAGACGGCCGCAGCCCACCAGGACCACGCCGTCACGGGAAACATCGGATGTCATGGGATCAGGCGGTGCCGACCGTCTCGAACAGGCAGGCGTCGATCGCCTCCTGCGGCTTCTTCGACCCGCGGATCATGAAGTCGAAGGCCGGATAGTAGCGGTCAGCGGCCTCCACGGCGGCGTCGATCATCGACGCGGCCTGCGCCAGCGTCGGACGCTCGCCCAGCGGCAGGGCCAGCGAATGGCGGAAGACGATCTCGCCATCCTCGGCCCAGACCTCGAAATGCCCCATCCAGGTGCGCTGGTTGATCAGGCCGACCAGCTCATAGGCAGCGGCGCGGCGAGCCTTGGACGCCTGCAGGTCCAGGGCGCAGCACAACTGAAGGCAATCCCCTTCCGGACGCCAGGCGAACCACAGCTCGTAGTCCTTCCAGTCACCGGCCAGCGAGAAAGCCAGATCGCCCTCGTCGGTACGATCAAACGGCAGGTTTTCCGCCACCAGCACATGCTCGACCACGTCCAGCGGATCGTAGGGCGTGTCGATTTCTTCGGGCCGAACGGCGTCCATCAAGTCTTCCTTGGGCGCGACTCACGCCCTGTTAAGGAACCGTAGGCGGGTTCGCAGATTCGGCTCAACCGGCTGCGTCCTGAGGGGGAACACTCGCTGTGGACGTTCCCTTGCGAGGCGTTCTGGCGGCCTTCAGGGCGGCGATTTCCTCACGCAAAGCCGTGACTTCCGCCTTCAGCGCATCGAACTCATCGCGGCGGACCAGGTCCATTTCGGCGACGAAGCGATCCGCCTGCGCGCGCATGGCGGTCCGGGCTTCCTCGCCCGCGGTCTGGGCCAGACCCATGGCGCCGGTGGCCAGTTTCGAGAACTCGTCGAGGAAGGGATTTCGGCTTTGCATGGTGTTCAGAGGCTCCGACTCGGACTGATGAGCATGGTTAATGAAGGTTGACCCGATATGGTGAACGAAACCTTGTCATGCTTGCGGCGAAACCGCGCTCGAGGCGTTACTGAAATTTCGGGGACGTGATCGGCGACGCTTGCTAAACCACGCCCCAAGGAAACGCCTTCAGGAGCGCCCGTGCAATTTCCCGAGTTCAATCCGGTGTGGTTCAGCATCGGCCCGCTGGACATTCGCTGGTACGCCCTCGCCTATGTGGCGGGCATCGTTCTGGGCTGGTGGTACGCCGCCCGCATCATCAGGACCGAGCGTCTATGGGCGCCGGGCAAGCCGCCGATCAGCACCCAGCAGCTGGATGATCTGGTCCTGTGGATCACCCTCGGCATCATTCTGGGCGGCCGTCTGGGCTTCGCACTCTTCTATCAGCCGCATCTGTACGGCGACCTGTTCACCGGCGCGAACTGGGGCGAGCGGCTGGCGCTGTTCCGGCTGTGGGACGGCGGCATGTCCTTCCACGGCGGCCTCTTGGGCTGCACCCTCGCGGTGGTCCTGTTCGCCCTGCGCTCGAAGGTCCGCATCCTGACCATCGGCGATATCGCCCTGGCGGCGGCGCCGTTCGGCCTGATGTTCGGGCGTCTGGCCAACTTCATCAACGGTGAACTCTGGGGTCGCGAGACGACGGTTCCGTGGGGCGTCAACTTCTGTAACCAACGCGCCCGCGACATGTACGGCGCGACCTGCGAATACCTCGGTCAGGGCCCCGGCGACGTCGTGCGCCACCCCAGCCAGCTTTATGAAGCCGGCCTCGAAGGCGTCTTCCTGCTGGGCCTGCTGGCCTTCGCCGTCTGGAAATGCGGCCTGCTGCGCAAGCCGGGCTATGCCACCGGACTGTTCCTGCTGGGCTATGGCCTGATCCGCGCCCTGCTGGAGACGGTGCGCCAGCCGGACGTCGGTCTGGATCACCTGCCGTTCGGCCTGACCATGGGCATGATCCTGTCGACGCCGATGATGCTGATCGGCGCCTGGCTGATCTGGCGCGCCTGGAGCCGCCCGCCGGTGGACCGGACGGACGGGGCGCCCGCGGCGTCATGAGCCTGAAGGACCGGCTGGCGCGCGAGATCGCCCTGACGGGACCGATGACGGTCGCCGACTACATGACCCGGTGCCTGCACGATCCGCAGGCCGGCTATTACGCGACCCGCCCCGCCCTCGGCGCGACCGGCGACTTCATCACCGCGCCGATGATCAGCCAGATGTTCGGCGAACTGATCGGTCTGTGGGCTATCGAACTGTGGAACCGGCTGGGCGCGCCCGAGCGGGTGCGGCTGGTCGAGGTTGGCCCCGGCGACGGGACCCTGATGGCCGACGCCCTGCGCGCCGCCCGTCTGGCGCCGGAGTTCCTGGAGGCGGTCGATCTGATCCTGATTGAGCCCAGCGCGCCCCTGCGCGAGGCGCAGGCCCGCATGCTGGCCGACAGCGACGTGCACCCGCGCTGGGTCTCGTCCCTCCAGCAGCTCGAGACCGACGCCCCCGTGATCCTGATCGCCAATGAGGTCCTCGACTGCATGCCCGCCCGCCAGTTCGTGAAGACGGAGGATGGCTGGGCCGAGCGCTGCGTGGGCGTGACCGACGCCGAGAACGGCGCGGGCGATCTGCAGTTCGGGCTCGTGCGGATCACCGGCGGCTTCAAACGCCCGGACTTCGAGGTCGCGCCGGGCCAGACCATCGAGATTTCGGACCAGCAGGCCATCTTCGGTCGCGATCTGGCCAACCTGCTGAAGGCCGCCGACGGCGCCGCACTGCTGATCGACTACGGCCGCGCAAGACCCGAGGCCGGAGATACCCTTCAGGCCCTGAAACGTCACCAGAAGGTCGATCCGCTGGCTGAGCCCGGTGAGGCCGATCTGACCCAGTGGGCTGACTTCCCCACCGTGCAGGAAGCCGCCGTGCATGCGGGCGCCGGCGTGACCGGCTGTCTGGGTCAGGGCGAGTTCCTGAAGCTGCTTGGCATCGAGGCTCGCGCCGACCGGCTGAAGTCCGGCCGCCCGGACGCCGCCCCGATCATCGAGCGCCAACTGGCCCGCCTGACAGACGACGACCAGATGGGAACCCTGTTCAAGGCCTGCGCGATCTTCTCTCCGCACACCCTGGTCGTGCCGGGATTCGAGGAGTGACCATGTCGCTGGAACCGATCACCCATCCCCTGCTGGACCGCGCGGGCGTCCGCCACGGGTTCTTCACCCGGCAGGGCGGTGTCTCGACCGGTATCTACGACAGCCTCAACGCCGGGCTGGGCTCCACCGACGATCCAGCCGCCGTGGCCGAGAACCGCCGCCGCATCGCTGCCCACTTGGGCGGGACGCCGGACGACATCGCCGCCTGCTACCAGATCCACTCCGCCGTCTGCCGGGTGGCCGAGGCGGGCTGGAAGGGCGAGCGGCCCGAGGGCGACGCCGTCGCCACCGCCGCGCCCGGCGTCATCTGCGGCGTCCTTACCGCCGACTGCGCCCCTGTCCTGCTGGCCGATCCGGACGCCGGCGTCGTCGGCGCGGCCCACGCGGGCTGGAAGGGCGCGTTGGGCGGGGTCGTCCATTCCACCGTCGCCGCCTTGGAGGCGCTCGGCGCGCGTCCGGCGAACATCGTCGCCGTGGTCGGCCCCTGCATCGGTCAGGCGTCCTATCAGGTCGGCGCCGATTTCGAGGAACGCTTCGCCCACCACGATCCGGGCAGCGAGCGCTTCTTCATCCCCGCCGGGGCTCCGGACAAACGCCTGTTCGACCTGCCCGGCTTCGTCCTGTGGCGTCTGGAGCAGGCGGGCGTGGGTCAGGCCGCATGGACCGGCCACGACACCCGCGCCGACGAGGTGCGGTTCTTCTCGAACCGCCGCGCCTTCCTGAACGGGGAGCCCGACTTCGGCCGCCTGATGAGCGCGATCAGCCTGGGCTAGCCTGTCCCCCCCCCGTTGCGGAGCAATGCCGAGTCGCAGGCCATGACCTACGGCGCAGCGGACGGACACGGCCCGCGCCGTCGCCGTCGTCTCTCAAATCACAGGAAGCCGTCGTCGAAATCACCGAGAATTCGTCGTCGAAATCACCGAGAATTCGTCGCCGAAATCACCGAAAATTCGTCGTCGAATTCTCGCCAACCCTAACGGGTGTTCAGCCTGCCATCGCCATCTGCGGCACGCGGGTCACGACGCGCCAGGCCTGCGGGTTGGCCAGCAGTTCCCGGACCAGCAGGTTGTTGATCGCGTGACCGGCCCTCACGCCCTCGTAGCGGCCAAGCAGGGGCGCGCCGAGCACGTACAGGTCGCCTATAGCGTCCAGCGCCTTGTGCTTCACGAACTCGCGCTCCATGCGCAGCCCGCCCGGGTTCAGGATCTGGTCGCCGTCGATGACCACGGCGTTCTCCAGCGAGCCGCCACGGGCCAGACCGGCCTTGCGCAGGGCCTCGACCTCATGGGCGAAGCCGAAGGTGCGGGCGGCCATGATCTCGTCGCGGAAGGTCTGCTCATCGACCACGAAGTCCACGACCTGATTGCCGATGACCGGGGTGGCGAAGTCGATCTCGAACCGCATCTCGTAACGGTCGCAGGGCAGCAGGACGGCGGACTTGTCGCCCTCCTGAACCCGGATCGGCTCCAGAATCTCGATGTACTCGACCGGGGCTTCCTGCTTGCGGAAGCCCGCGCGGTCCAGCAGCTGCACGAACTGCAGGGCCGAACCGTCCAGGATCGGCAGTTCGGGGCCGTCCACCTCGACCACGGCGTTCGACACGCCCAGCGCGGCGAAGGCGGCCATCAGGTGCTCGATGGTCGACAGGCGAACGCCGGCGGCGTTCTCGATCATGGTGTTCAGGCGGGCGTCGACCACGGCCTCGCCCGTCACCGGGATGCGGTTGTCGCGGTCAGTGATGTCGGTGCGGACGAAGACGATGCCCGTGCCGACCGGCGCCGGGCGCACGGCCAGACGCACGCGGTCGCCCGTGTGCACGCCCACGCCGGCGATGATCGCGGGCGCGATGGTCGTCTTCTGAAGATGGTCGTGACGGACCGACAAACTCAAACTCTCTTCATCTTGCGCCCCGCCTCTCTGTGCGGAGTTCGCCCCACGCCTTGGTTACCGATCTCTTCGCAACCGCGAAATGAAAGTCGGGTTTCGGATTGTTTCGGCCTGAAACAGAGGAGGCCTGAGGGCTAAAGAGACGAGCGTTGAGGCGAAAGAAGAAGGGGCGGCCCCTGCGGACCGCCCCTCGAACCTTTACCCTTGAACCCTGGTCCTAGTTCGCCAGCCGGCGCAGGAAGGACGGGATTTCCAGATCGTCTTCGGCCTGGCCCAGCTCCGGCTCGATGGTCGGCTGGGTCTGACTGGTGTGACGCATTTCCGTCTGACGGTTGCCGGACGGCGGATAGGTGGGCTGCTGACGCTTCTTGCCAAACAGGCTCCAGCCGCTCTTGCGGTGGTCCCGGTCGTCATAGCCGTCGTCATAGGCCGGTTCCGGACGCGGGGCGGGCTCGGGAGCCGGCGCGCGTTCCATGTACAGGTCGCCCTGGGCTTGCGGCGCCTTCTCGGCGGCCGGACGCGGATTGTTCTCGTACTCCTCGACCCACGGATCGACGATCGGCTCCAGCGTGCGCTCTTCAGCGACGTGGATAACCGGCTCGGGCTTGGGCTCCGGCGCGCGCGCTACCGCGCCGTAAGCCGGCTGAGCGGGCTGAAAGGTGGGGACGATCGGAGCCTCTTCGACGCGGGCGCGGACCGGCTCGGCGGCGCGAACGGGCTCCGAACGCACCGGCTCGGAAGCGCGCGGAGCGAAGGCCGGGGCCGGGCGACGCGTGTCGAAGGTCGCCGAACCCGAAGAGGGCGGCGCCTTGGCGGCGGCGGTGTCTTCCATGCCGGTCGCCACGACCGACACGCGGATCTTGCCGTCCAGGGCCGGATCGAAGGCGGCGCCGAAGATGATGTTGGCGTCCGAATCCACTTCGCCGGCGATGGCGTTGGCGGCCTCGTCGACTTCCAGCAGGGTCATGTCCATGCCGCCGGTGATGTTCACCAGCACAGCCTTGGCGCCCTTCAGCGAGGTCTCGTCCAGCAGGGGGTTGGCGATGGCGTTCTGGGCCGCCATCAGGGCGCGGTCGTCGCCCGAGGCCTCGCCGGTGCCCATCATCGCCTTGCCCATCTCGGACATGACGGCGCGGACGTCGGCGAAATCGAGGTTGATCAGGCCCGGCAGGATCATCAGGTCGGTGATCGAGCGCACGCCAGAGTGCAGGACCTGATCGGCCATGCCGAAGGCGTCGGCGAAGGTCGTGCGCTCGTTGGCGACGCGGAACAGGTTCTGGTTCGGAATGACGATCAGGGTGTCGACGTAGCGCTGCAGCTCGGCGATGCCGGCCTCGGCCAGACGCATGCGGTGACGGCCTTCAAAGGTGAAGGGCTTGGTCACGACGCCGACGGTCAGGATGCCGCGATCACGGGCGCATTTGGCGATGACGGGGGCCGCGCCGGTGCCGGTGCCGCCGCCCATGCCACAGGTGATGAAGACCATGTGGGCGCCGTCCAGGTGCCCGAAGATTTCCTCGGCGGATTCCTCGGCGGCGTTCATGCCGACTTCGGGGTGCGCGCCGGCGCCCAGTCCCTGGGTGATGGTCTCACCCAGCTGGATGCGGCGGTCGGTCTTGGCGAAGGAGAGGTGTTGCGCGTCGGTGTTGGCGACCACGAACTCGACACCTTCCAGACCGGCGTCGATCATGTTGTTGACGGCATTGCCGCCCGCGCCGCCGACGCCGAACACGACGATCCGGGGCTTCAGTTCCGTAGCTTGCGGACGCACCAGCGAGAGAGACATTTTTCCGACCCTAATTCCGACCCTGCCCTTGCAGTCCCGATGCGAAATCCCCGCCGAATCGCATTGGTTATGAGCGCGTTAAGGAAGCGCCCGAACTGCTTAAGGGAGTGTTACCGGATAGGCTGAGTCGGGTCGGAGGCCACGGAAATCGTTAACCTTGGCCGCAAAATCCCGGCCGCGTCCGCCGCCGCGCAACGAAAAGGGGCGGCCCTCGCGAGCCGCCCCTTCCGTCTTGTGTCGTCTGCTCGTTCTTAGAACGGGCGGTAATTCAGGCCCACGAAGAAGCGCGTGCCGTAGGGGTCGAAGTTGCTGTACGTCGTCGTGCCCAGGTAGGCGGGCTGTTCGGCGTCGAACGCGTTGACCACACCGAAGCGGATCGACAGGTCGTCCCGGAGGTTCGCACGGACCGTGAAGTCATGGCGGGCGAAGTCGCCGGTGTCGTAGGTGTCATACGGACGAGAGTCCAGGTTGGACATCTGGTCGCGGATGCGAGCGCTGTTCTGGGCCGTCTGCCAGTCCATCGACCAGTTGACGCTCCAGGTGTCGTTCGGAACCCAGGTCAGCGACGAGGTGAAGCGAACGCGGGGGTAGAAGACGCCGGCCGACAGTTCGGTGAAGCTGGCGGCGTTCGCCGGGTCCAGGAACTGCTTCTGCTCGATCAGCCAGAGGCCGCCCAGGCTGTAGTTGAAGCGGCCCAGGTTCCAGCCGAAGGCTTCTTCGGTGTCCAGCGAGTAACGCAGGGTGAAGTCCAGACCACGCGTCTGAAGCGCCGCGTAGTTGATCGAGCTCTGGATGAAGCCGCCGATCGGATCGCCCGAAGCGGCGCCGAGGTAGAACTCACGGCCCGGGGTCGGGTCGTTGCGGAACAGCAGACCGCAGGTTTGCGGGTCCAGGGTCGGTCCGTTGACGCAGAGGTTGGACATCGTCTGGGCGCTGACCGACGCGATAACGTCGGTGATCTCGATTTCATAGTAGTCGAGGATCAGCTGCAGGTTCGGGAACATCCGCGGTTCCAGCGCCACCGAGAAGGTGAAGCTTTCCGATTCTTCCGGACGGAGGTTGGCGTTGCCGCCGCTGACGCCCGCGATACCCGACGAATAGATCGGGTTGAAGTCGTCGGTGTTGGTCGCCGTCGTGCCCGCGAAATCGTAGGCCAGAGCGGTGCCGTTGGCGGCGTTGTACTGGTTCAGCAGCGCCTGGCAGTTGGCAATCCGGTTGGTGCGAATTTCCGTGTTCTGGGCGGCGATGTTCAGCGTCGCGCAGGGATCAACGTAGCCGTTGGCGAAGGTCTGGCTGAAGGGCGAGAAGTTCTCACCCAGGTTCGGCGCGCGGAACGAGGTGTTCAGGCTGGCCTTGAAGGTGATGTCGCGGATCGGGCGATACACGAAGTTCACGCCGTAGACATCGCCGTCGCCGGCGGTGGTGTAGTCGAAGGCGCGGTACGAACCGCTCACTTCGGCGTACTCACCCAGCCAGCTGTCGCGGACCAGCGGCAGCGAAAGTTCGGCGAACCACTCTTCCGACTCGTACTCCGCGCCGAGGAAGTCAGCACCGGTGTTGAGGAACAGCAGACGGTCGCCCGTCGTGGCGCTGCGGCCGACACCTTCGGTGTACTCGCGACGCCATTCGGCGCCGACGGCGACGCCGATCGCGCCGGCGCCCCAGAAGTCCCACAGCTGGCCGGAGATGGCGCCGATGGCCTGCTCCTGCTGGTTGACGTGGCTGACGGTGATCGCCGCATCGACATAGGCCAGGGCGGCTTCGCTCTGGTTGCCGGCGCCGAAGACGTTGAGCGGAACGCACTCGTTCAGGGCGCGCGTGCCTTCAACGCTGTCGGTCAGCAGACCGCCGCGGAAGTAGTCGTCCAGATCGCCGGAGGTGGCCTGGATCAGCTTGGCGCGGCAGACGATCTCGCCCGGACGGCCGTTGACGGCGCCCGCGGTGTCGACCACGGCGTCAGCCGCGAGGGCGAAGCGCTGAACGTCAACGCCACGCTCGACGTTCTCGTTGCGGGCCTCGCCGTTCACATACGACAGATCCCAGTTGATGTTCTTGATGAAGGCCAGCTGGTCGAAGCCGCCGTTCAGGCCGATCACATAGCGCTCGACTTCGCGGTGGTTGTCCTGGGTGCGATCCGGACCGAACATCGAGTGACGGGCCCAGGCGCGAGCCTGCGTCAAGGCCGGCGTGCCGGGCGTGGTCGCGTTGGCGGTGTAGTTGGTGACAGTGTTCGCCTGGATCGCCGCACGGACGTTGGCCGGCAGATAGGCGTTGTCCAGACGCAGGTCGAACTGGCTGGTCGCCCGGATCGGGTTGGTCCAGTTCGCGGCATAGCTGCCGTCGTGCAGGAAGATGTCGAAGAAGGTCGGCTGGCTGATGTCGAAGGTGTCTTCCTCGACGTACTTGTATTCAGCCGTCAGACCGATGTTCTCGGTGATCGCGAAGTTCGCGCCGACCTGATAGCGGGCCGAGGTCGATTCCGGAACGCGGCTGTCCTGACCGAAGCGCGAGGGATTCTCGCCGTCACCGCCGATGTTCAGGGTGCGGTTGGAGCCGACGTTGCCGATGCGCTGGCCGAAGTTGGCGAGGCGGGCGGTGGTGCCTTCATAGACGTAGGTCTTGAGCGGATCCAGCGAGTAGCAGTTGGCGCTGGTCAGAGCGGTACAGCTGGCCAGCGGCACATCCGGGTCGTTCAGCGGGCTGGGCTGCTGCGAGTTGGCGAGCGTGGTCTGACCCCAACGCGGACGCGACAGGGTGGTCAGGCCGCTGAACACGGCGCTGTCCAGCATGCCGTCGTTCGGGGCGTTGGTCGGGTCGGCGTCGATACCGACCAGGGCGCGCGAGTCACGCAGCCAGTCGATGTCCATCGACTCGACCATGTCGATGTCTTCGTACTCGGCGAAGCCGTACAGGTTCAGACGATCATCCAGCAGGTTGATGCCGCCCAGCACCGAGATACGCTTGTTGGCCTGACCGGCCTGGTTGATCATGCCGTAGTTGGCGTCGATCTCGAGACCCTCGAAGTCACGACGCAGGGTGAAGTTCAGCACGCCCGAGACGGCGTCAGCGCCGTAAACCGACGAGGCGCCGCCGGTGACGATTTCGATGTTCTCGATCAGCAGACGCGGGATCGAGTCGACGTCAACGGCCAGGTTGCCCTGGGCGGCGCCGACGTGACGACGACCGTCGACCAGCACCAGGGTGCGGCCGGTGCCGAGCGAGCGGAGGTTGGCGAACGACAGGCCGCCGTCGTTGAGGTTGGAGCCGGTGGTGTCCGACGGAACCAGCGAGTTCGACAGGGCGGGAATGGTCGCCAGGTAGTCGATGATGGTCGTCTGGCCGGTGGTCTGCAGCTGCTCGCCGGTGACCTGGATCAGCGGGGTCGGCGAGTTGACCGGGTCACGACGGATACGCGAACCGGTGACGACGACGTCGTCGATCTGGGTCGCGGACTGGTCCGCCTGGCCCTGAACGCTCACGCCCGGGAGCTGGCTCTGCGCGAAGGCCGGAGCCGCCAAAGCCATGACCCCGGCCAGGATCGTAGTGCCAAAGAGATACTTGCGCTTGATTAGCATGTGTTGGGCCCCAACCGATAAAGGATGCAAGACGCCGCGCCCCGATTGAAGTCGGGACACTGCTTCGGATTCCACGCTAGCAGCAAAGATGGCCTCCACAAGGGATTGTGGCGGCTTGGCGACCACGGAAGACCCGTGTTGTTACAATCTGGACACAGTCTCGCCATGCAGGCGAGAAAAACGGGCGAACGGAGGCCGGATAACGGCCAAACGCGCGACGTTATCCGGATTTAGCCCGCCAAATGGGGCTTTCAGCGCCTTAAAGGTTGTCGCGCAGCCAGCCCGCGGCGCGCGCCACCAAGCCGCCCGTGTGAGCGCGGGGCGCATCCGCTGCGGTAATCTGACGCGACATGAGTTTCCGCGCCGACACCGCCTCGCGTGGACCGTAGGCGGCGCGCAGCAATACGCCCGCCGCCGAGCAGAAGGCCGGCCCGGAGGCGGCGTCCGCGAGGTGAGGCGCGCGCTGGGGCTTGCCGAGTCGCACGGGGCGATCAAACACCCGCACCGCCATTTCGCAGACGCCGTTCAGCTGGCTGGCGCCGCCGGTCAGCACCAGACCGGCGCCGGGCTCAAGCCCCACGCCCGCGGCGCGCAGCCGGTCGCGCAGAAGTTCCAGCGTCTCCTCGACGCGCGGCGCGATGACGGTCTTCAGCATGGCGCGCGGCACCACGACCGGGCTGGCCGACGGGTCCTCGCCGCGCGGCGGGGCCTCCAGCATCTCGCGATCCTCATTGGCCGAGGCCATGGCCGAGCCGTGCAGGGTCTTGAGTCGCTCGGCGCCCGCGCGCGAGGTCGACAGACCGCGGGCGATGTCCGCCGTGACGTGATCGCCGCCGACATTGAGCGATTCGATGTGCAGCAGGCTGCGCCCGCCCCACACCGCCGCCGAGGTGGCGCCGCCGCCCATATCGATGCAGACGCAGCCGAGGTCCATCTCGTCGTCTTCCAGCGCCGCCAGCGACGACGCCACCGGCGCGGCGACCACGCCCTGCAGATCAAGGTGGGCGAGTTCCAGACAGTGGCTCAGGGCCGTGAAGGCGCTCTCGGCCATCGACACGACCAGCAGATCGAGCCCCAGCGAGTGACCGCGCATGGAGCGGGGATCACGCACGCCGCGCGCGCCGTCCACCGACCAGGCGATCGGCAGCACGTGGATCGGGCGGCGGCTGGGCAGGCGAATCTGGGCCAGCGCCATCGCGATGGCGCGCGCCAGATCGCCGTCGCCGACCGGGTTCTGCCCCAGCGAGACGCGCGACTGCACCCGGTGGCTGGCCATCTGGCCGATCGCCGTGGTCACGACGACGCCCGCGACGGGCGCGCCGGCGGCCCGCTCGGCGCGTTCGACGGCGTGGCCGATGGCCTGCGCGGCCTCATCCATGCTGATGATCCCGCCGCCGCGAATGCCGCGCGACTGCACATGGCCCGCGCCCGCGACCCGGATTGTCCGGTCCGCGTGGCGCACGCCCTCGGGCTTCATGATGAAGCAGCCGACCTTGGACTGACCCAGATCCAGCGCGGCCACCACGGGCGCGCGGCTCGATGCGCCACGACCATCAACAGCCTTGTCCAGACTCCGCCCGGCCATACCCTGCCCTCTCAAGCTTTACCGTTGTCGGACGAGGGCCGGACGGCGACCTCTTCCGGTGTTCTCAGATCAATCCGGGCGAAGCCCAGCTCCAGCAGCCGGCGGCGCTGGTCCATCTCATCCAGCTGGATGAGGGCCGCGTCCTGGTTCAGGGCGGGCAGCTGGATCAGGCTGCCGTCCTTCAGACGCAGGTCCCAGCGGCGCTCGTCCACGCGCACCAGAGCCTCGACTCGGCTCATCAGACGCGGGCGCTGGGCGACCAGCGGCAGGATTTCAGCCGCCGCCTGTTCGGCGCCCACGCCCACCACCAGCGGCAGGCCCGGGTAGCGACCGGCGTCGGCGCCCTGGATGACCCGGCCTTGCCCGTCGATGACCTGATTGCGGCCCGCCACCTGCCAGATCGCCAGCCGGTCGTGTTCCACCACATGTACGATCAGGGTGTTGGGCAGCAGGCGAACCACCCGCGCCGACTTGACCCAGCCCACGCCCTCGACCCGCTGGCGCACGGCGTCCAGATCAATGGAGGTGATCGGCTGACCGGGCGCCAGTTGCACGGCCCGCTGGATCGCGACGGTCGCCTCGGCGCTCTCGCCCTCGATGAACACCTTGTCCAGCTTGAAGCCCATGCCGACGGTCAGGCCGTCGATCCCGCGGCCCACCGAGGCGCCGATCCGGTCAGCCCGCGCACCCGTGGCCAGCACGCCGCCGAGCAGCAGGACGCCCGCCGCGATCGAGATCACCACCGCGCGCGGCGACAGGTCCAGACGGCCGATGGCGGCCACCTTTCCGGGGATGGGCGAAGCATTGCGGGGCGCGCGACCGCGCCCTCCGTTCCGGGGCGCCGCGCCGCGTTTTGCGGTCTGGCCTGAACTCTGTCGCCGACCGCCGCGAACTACCGCGGGCATGAGGCGTCCTCCACCATCCACCGGACAAGGTCTTTGTATTCCAACCCGCAATAGGCGGCCTGCTCGGGAACGAGGGAGGTCGGCGTCATGCCGGGCTGGGTGTTGACCTCCAACAGGACCAGATCGTCCTTAACATCGTCATAACGGAAGTCGGATCGGCTAACGCCCCGGCAACCAAGCGCCTTGTGCGCCAGCTCGGCCTCGCGCAGCGCGCGCTCGAAAACGGCGGGCGGCAGGTCGGCCGGAAGCTTGTGGACAGATCCGCCCGGAGCGTACTTGGCCTCATAGTCATAGAAGCCCTTCACCGGCGTAATGTCGGTCACGGTCAGGGCGCGCGGGCCAGAGGCCTCGCCGATCACGGTGACGCACAGCTCCTTGCCGGCGATATAGGGCTCGACCATCACCTCCTCGCCATAGGTCCAGTCGGGCGCGCCGACCTCGGTCTGCGGACCGTTGGCGCCTTCCGGCACCAGATAGACCCCGACTGACGACCCCTCGGCGTTCGGCTTGATCACATACGGGGGCGGGATGACGTGACGGCTGGCCACCTCACGCCGGTCGAACAGCCCGCCGCCCGGCACCACCACGCCCGCGGCGCGCAGGACGGACTTGGTCTTGTCCTTGTCCATCGTCAGGGCCGAGGCCAGCAGACCGGAGTGGGTATAGGGAATCCGCAGGGTCTCGAGGATGCCCTGCACGCAGCCGTCCTCGCCCCATTCGCCGTGCAGGGCGTTCAGCACCACGTCGGGCTTCAGCTCGGTCAGCACCTGGGCCAGGTCACGGCCCGCATCCACACGGCTGACCTTGGCCACCTGCCCTTCAAGCGCGTCGGCGCAGCCCTTGCCGGAACTCAGCGACACCTCGCGCTCGGACGACAGCCCGCCCATCAGGACGGCGACATGAAGCTCTGCGAGGGGACGGGTCATGATCGGCTCCGGAACGCTCAACGCATGACGCGAACGTCCTTAACAGCCTGTCAACTTAACCCACGATCTCGCTGTTCTTCGGGGATGCCCTTCAGGAGGCCGTAGGGTCGACCGAATAGATGTAGACGCCGGTGCACGGGAAGCGGGCCTCGGCCGTGTATTCGACGGGGCGCAAGCCCCCCGGAATCCGGCCCGCGGGAACGATGTCATCGCGCATCGTCATGTCCGGCATCATCCGTCCCGAGAGGTCGAAGGAGCCGAGATACAGCGCCTCTCCCGCCCGCGCGTCGAAGGCCATCGTTCCTTGGCAGAAGCTCCAGGCCATGTCGGTGCGGGCCATTCCCGTCAGACGCCAGCGGCCCGGCGGCAGGCGGTAGGCATAGACACCGACACGTGGCCGTCCGCGCTCGACCGTCCTGTCATTGAGGGAGGGCGCGAACAGGTTCGAACGTTGATCAATCCACGCCGGAGTGGAGGCATCCGGCCCGAGCCGCTCGAAGACCAGAATATCGGCGCTGAAGCGGATATCGCCAGTCATCCGAATGAACACCAGCGCGCTGTCATCCGTGACGCGGATATCCCGCGGTCGCAGCGGGTCCAGCGGCAGGGCGTCGAGCGAGGGGCGTGGCAGGTCCGGGATCGGCGGCCAGCTGATCAGGCCCCGACTGGCGGTCATCCCGCCTTCCAGACTCAGGGATACGCCCTCGACGAATTCGGCTCCGGAGAAGCGGTCACTGGCGCCGTTCATGGCGTCATTGGTGAACCAGCGCGTCATCGTCCCGATGGGCCGTTCCGCGCCGACCATCCGGGCCAGCGCCATACGCAGGCTATCACGTTCACGGAGCAGAGGGAGCAGCGGAGCCGCCTCCGCTTCGCTCAGACTCATGATGGTCCACCGATTGGCGACCATGCAGTTCTCTATATTAACCCGACGCCCCGCGCGATTGCGGCGAAGGTCGTAGCCCACGCCCGCGATGCCCAGCGCCGGGTTGATCAGGACAAGGGCGTTGCCGCCGCTGGCCGGCTGGGCCGTTCTTTGGGCATCGGCGACACACTGGGCCAATTGGGTGTCGTGATCCTCAAGGCTGGCGCCGGCCTTGTGGTAGTAGGCCGCGCCCGGCGTGGTCCGGGTCATCACGAATTGCGCCGCCGCCGGTTGGGCGACGAGCAGCGCCACGGCGCCGACAACGGCGCTGAACAGGAATTTCATGGGAGCCCCCTCCGAGAGTCCCACGGCATAGCTGGCCGCCGTCAGAGGCGCAACGCGTTCAGCCCTTGCGGCCGATCCGCTTGATCTCCCAGTCCAGCTGGATGCCCGTCTTCGCCTTCACGTCGGCGCGGACGGCCTCGCCCAGCCCCTCGATGTCGGCGGCGGTCGCCTCGCCGGGGTTGATCATGAAGTTGGAGTGAAGCTCGCTGAACATGGCCCCGCCGCCGTTCACGACGTGCAGCTTGCCGCGCCAGCCCGCCTCATCGACCAGCTTCCACGAGGAATGGCCCTCGGGGTTCTTGAAGGTCGAGCCGCCGGTCTTCTCGCGGATCGGCTGGGTAGTTTCGCGACGGCTGGTGATCTCGTTGATCTTCGCCGTGACAGTCTCCGGATCGGCGGGCGTCCCGCGATAGACCGCCTCGACCCAGATGATCTCGTTCTCGGGCACGACCGAGTGGCGATAGGTGTAGCCGAAGTCGGCCAGCGCATAGTCCACCCGCTCGCCCGCCCGGGTCAGGCCCCAGGCCGAGACCAGCACGTCCTTCGTCTCCGAGCCGTAGCAACCCGCATTCATGGTCAGGGCGCCGCCGATGGTGCCCGGAATCCCCGCATAGAACTCCAGCCAGCCGATGCCCGCCTTCGCGGACGCCTTGGCGACCATGCTGTCCAGCGCGCCCGCGCCGGTCGTGATCGTATCGCCCTCGGTCGTGATCTGGGCCCACGGACGCCCCGCCAGCCGGATCACCACGCCCTCGACCCCGCCGTCACGCACGATGACGTTCGAGCCGACACCCAGCACGGTCACGGGCACAGCCGGGTCGAGCGCCTTCAGGAAGTCGGCCAGATCCTCGGCGTCCGCCGGGATGAACAGCGCGTCCGCCGCCCCGCCCACCCGGAACCAGGTGTACGGCCCCAACGGCTCGTTCAGCAGCAGCTTGCCGCGGACTTCGGGGTACTGGCTCACGACAGCGCCTCCAGCTGCGCCGGCAGGGCGTAGGCCCAGCTGGTGATGTCGCCGGCGCCCAGCAAGACGACCAGATCGCCCGGCTTGGCCTCTTCCTTGATCGCGCGCGGCAGGACGGCGGCGTTCTCGAGGGGCTGGACGTGGCGGTGACCGAAGCGACGGATGCCGTCGACCAGCGCATGCTTGTCCACGCCCTCGATGGGGCTTTCGCCCGCCGGATAGACGTCGGCCACGATCACCGCGTCGGCGTCCGAGAAGCAGGTGGAGAACTCCTCCATCAGGTCGCGCAGGCGGGTGTAGCGGTGCGGCTGGACCACGGCGATGACGCGGCCCTCGGCGACCTGACGGGCAGCCTTCAGCACGGCGGCGATCTCGACCGGATGGTGGCCGTAGTCGTCGACCACGCGCACGCCGCCCACCACGCCCGTGGTGGTGAAGCGGCGCTTCACCCCGCCGAACCCCGCCAGACCGGCCTTGATCGCCTCGTCCGACACGTCCAGCTCGCGCGCCACGGCGATGGCGGCCAGGGCGTTGGAGACATTGTGCCAACCGGCCATCGGCAGGTGCAGGCCCTCGATGCGGACAGGCTCGTCCAGCATGGCCAGACCCTGCTGCTGGATCACCACGTCGAAGCGGCAACCGTCCGGCCCCATCTGGCAGTTGTCCGCGCGGACCATGGCCTGCGGATTGACGCCATAGGTGACCAGACGCCGGTTATCGATGGAGGCCACGAGGCGCTGGACCTCGGGGTGGTCCAGACAGACCGCCGCGAAGCCGTAGAAGGGGATGTTCTCGACGAAGTCCACGAACGCCTTCCGGACGCCGTCGAAGTCGCCGTAGTGATCCAGATGCTCGGGGTCGATGTTGGTGACGATGGCCACCGTCGACTTCAGGCGCAGGAAGCTGCCGTCGCTCTCATCGGCCTCGACCACGATCCAGTCGCCGTCGCCGACCTTGGCGTTGGTGCCGTAGGCGTTGATGATCCCGCCGTTGACCACCGTCGGGTCCAGACCGGCGGCGTCCAGCAGGGCCGCGACCATCGAGGTCGTCGTCGTCTTGCCGTGCGTGCCGCCCACCGCGATGGAGAACTGCAGCCGCATCAGCTCGGCCAGCATCTCGGCGCGGCGGACCAGCGGGATACGGCGCTCGCGGGCGGCCATCATCTCGGGGTTCGAGGCTTTCACCGCGGTCGAATAGACCACCGCCGAAACGTCCTCGCCCACATGGGCGGCGTCGTGGCCGATGAAGATCTTCGCGCCCAGCTTCTCCAGCCGCTCGATATTGGCCGAGGCCTTGGCGTCCGAGCCCTGCACCGAATAGCCGATCTTGAGCATGATCTCGGCGATGCCGCTCATGCCGATGCCGCCGATGCCGACGAAGTGGACGGGACCGAGGTCGAACGGAACGGGGCGAAGGCGAGCGATCATCGAAGCGGGTTAGCAGGGGTTTTGGCGGAATGCATCACCTTCGGGCAGCGAGCCCGGAAAGTGGCTAGTGGATAGTGATTAGTGGGTGGCAGCGCTACGGCCGGAGACGGTCCTGCACCGACGGTCGCGGCATCGACCCACTAACCACTAATCACCAAGCACTTGGCTGCGCCGGCGTCGAACACCCGAGCACCGCCACCGATCCTGCCCTCAGCCCTCAGTCCTCCGACACGAAGTCCTGCGCGAACTCCGGCGAGTCTTCTTCGCCCGGCAGCAGGGGTGTTTCGTCGTCGCCGTCGCCCGAGCGGGTCGGGTCGGGCACCTCGAAGCCGACGGGGATGGAGAGGTCCAGCAGGCCGGCGGCCTTCATCTCCTGCACGCCCGGCAGGTCGTAGAGGCTGGCGAGGCTGAAGTGCTCCAGGAACTTGTCGGCCGTCGCATAGGTGACCGGGCGGCCCGGCGTGCGGCGGCGGCCCTTCAGCTTCACGAACCCCATCTCCAGCAGCAGGTCCAGCGTTCCCTTGGACAGGGAGACGCCGCGCACGCTCTCGATCTCGGCGCGGGTGCAGGGCTGGTGGTAGGCGATGATGGCGAGGGTCTCGAGCGCGGCCTTGGACAGGCGGCGCGGCTCCTCGCGCTCCTCGGTCATCATGAAGGACAGGTCGGCGGCGGTGCGGAAGCGCCAGCGGTCGGCCACGCACTCCAGTTCCACGCCCCGGTTCTGATACCGGTCGCGCAGGGCCGAGATGGCCCCGCCCACATCCGCGCCCTCGGGCAGACGACGCGCGATCTCGGCCGCCGACAGCGGACCGGCGGCGGCGAACAGCAGCGCCTCGACGCGGCGTTCGATCTCCAGATCGTCAGGGGCGAATTGAATGCTCATCAGATCAGTTCGGGGTCAGTTCCAGCGGCAGGCCCCTGCCCCGGCGCTTGAGGTAGATTTCCGCGAAGGCCTCGGCCTGTTTCACGTCCATGGCTCCCTCCTTCACCAGCTCCAGACTGGCTGAAAGGGTGGACGCCGTATAGCTGGCCTGCGACGGCCCTTCCTCGTCATCGTATTTCTCGGGCGCGACCCGGTGGAGCGGGGTCCAGTCCTCCATGCGCGGCAGGATTTCGCGCAGCCAGTCGCGCGCGGCCTCCAGCTGGAACGCCTCGACCCGCTGGCCGGGATTGTAGCGCCGCAGTTCCTCGCGGCGCCGCTGGGTCACATAGGCGGCCATCAGCTCGTACAGGCTGGCGTCGATGCGGTCGGACGGAATGATGACGGTGGCTTCCGGATCGCCACGCGTGAAGACGTCGCGCTTCAGCTGGGGCCGCGACTGGATCGCCTCCACCGCCCGGCGCATGGCCTCCAGCTTCTGCAGCCGGAAGGCCAGGGCCGCCGCCATTTCCTCGGCCGGGACTTCGTCCGCCTTGCCCTTCTCGTTGCGGGGCAGCAGCAGGCGCGACTTCAGATAGGCGAGCCAGGACGCCATCACGAGATAGTCCGCCGCGAGGGCGAAGTTCCGGCGGCGCGCCTCGTGGACGAAGGCCAGATACTGTTCGGCCAGTCGGGTGATGGACAGCTTCAGCAGGTCCACCTTCTGCGTCCGCGCCAGCGCCAGCAGGACGTGCAGCGGCCCTTCATAGCCCTCCAGATCGACCACGAAGGCGTCGCGGGTGTCGACCTGTTCGGCCGCCGCGAAGTCGAGGTTTGGCTGGAACGCATCGGTCATGTCTTTGACCTGCCGAGCTGCGCGCTGCTTGTGGTCATGGCTACGCCTCCGCCACATCCGGCCCCTTGGCCGCATCCAGCCGCCCCGCCAGCATCGCATCGAAGCGGTCGCGGGCCTCGCGGTAGTCCAGCGGCTCGGGCGTATGGACGATCCGGGCCAGCGCCGCATCGGCGCGGCGCTTGGCCCCGCCCTTCAGCTTGCCGGTCCCCTCTGCCACCTGACGCATCTCGTCCAGCACCCCATTCCAGTGGATCACCAGATCGCACCCGGCCTTCAGCGACTTCTGCGCCCGCTCGGTCAGGTCGCCTGACAGGGCGTTCATGACCAGATCGTCAGACAGCAGCAGGCCGTTGAAGCCCAGCCGCTCGCGGATCATCCGGATGGCCTTCTTGGACTGGGTCGCCGGATGCTTCCGGTCGATGGCGGTGAAGATGATGTGGGCCGTCATGCCGATGGGCATGTCGGACAGGGCCTTGAAGGGCGCGAAGTCCCAGGCGTCCAGCGTCTCCAGGTCGGCGTGGACCGTCGGCAGTTCCTTGTGGGTGTCGGCGAAGGCGCGGCCGTGGCCCGGCATGTGCTTGATCACCGGCAGGACGCCGCCCGCCAGAAGCCCTTCCGCCGCCGCGCGGCCCAATTGGGCCACCAGGGCCGGATCGCGGGCATAGGCGCGGTCGCCGATGATGTCGTGGGCGCCGGGCACCGGCACATCCAGGACCGGCGCGCAGTCGATGTTGATGCCGACAGCCTTCAGTTCATGGGCCATCAGGCGCGCGCCGATACGGGCCAGCTCGCGCGCCGCCAGCGGATCGTTGGTCGCCTTCAGATAGGCATCCCCCGGCGGGTACTTCGGCCAGTGCGGCGGCCCCATCCGCTGGACCCGCCCGCCCTCCTGATCGATCAGGATCGGAGTATTGGCGTCCCCGCCGATGCAGTCGCGCAGCTCGTCGGTGAGGGCGCGCAGCTGATCGGGGTTGTCCACGTTGCGGCGGAACAGGATGAAGCCCCACGGCCGGGCGTCGGAGAAGAAGACCTTCTCCTCCGCCGTCAGTCGATGGCCGCCACAGCCGTAGATCGCCGCCGAGGTCACGGGGGGATCAGCGCACGATGCAGTCGCCGCCCGCCGACTTGATGGCGGTGCACAGGCCTGTGGCCTGTTCACGGCTCAGGCCGGTGACGGTGGTGCGGTACAGGGTCGAGCCCGAGGACGAGGTCACTTCCTGCACCCGGCGGCTGCCGCCACGGGTCAGCGAGGGATAGCGACCCACGATCTGGTTGTACTGGCTCTCGGCGATGGCCGGGGTCGAGAAGGCGCCGATCTGGACGCCCGAGGTTCCACCGGCGGCGGGCGGCGGCGCGGCGGGCTCGGTCCTGGCCGGAGACGGGGCCGGACGCACGGGCGGCGGGGCCGTTTCAGGCTGCGGCTGCGGACGCGGCTGCACGGCTTCCGGTGGCGGCACGAAGGTCGGCGGCGTGGTCGTGGGCTCACCGGCGGAATAGACGTCGATGCCCGCTTCCGGATCGACCGGCTGGGCGTCGACCGGCGGCTCGACCTTGATGTCGCCGACCGGCGTGCCGACAGCGGGCGGGGCCTTGTCGGGACTGGCCGACTCCCACGGCTTCATGACCAGCACGGCGACAATGATCGCCAGCAGGACCACGACGCTGATGATCAGGGTCAGGGGCGGCGCCTTGCCGCCGCCACCGCCGGCCGGACCGCCCGGGCCACGGCGCGGATCATAGCCGGCGCGGTCGAACGGCAGGTCATCCTCGGTCGGAGGCGTGTAGGCGCCGCGGTCGCGACCCGGGTTCGGACGATAGGGATCTTCGTGGGACATGACCGCGCCTCAGGACTTTTCGCCGCCCGCGAATCGCCCGCGTCGGCCCGATAGCTTACCCGTCCCAGCGAGGCTTACGAATCACAGATCCAGCGCGAGGTCGAGGCTGAACAGCTTCCTGTGTTCCTCGATGGCGTAACGGTCCGTCATTCCGGCGATGTAGTCGCAGACCGCGCGGGCGCGCTTCACGTCGTCGCCGTCGCGGGCGGGCTTCGACCATTCCGGCGGCATGGTCTCGGGTTCGGCCATGAACAGCTGGAACATCTCGGCCAGAATACGCCGCGCCTGACTGCGGGTCCGGTTGACCCGATAGTGGCGGTACATCCGCTCGAACAGGAACTTCCTCAGCACCCCGAGATCCGCCAGCATGGCCGGCGAGAAGGCGACCAGCGTCCGCGAGGCGGTGCGCACATCCTCGGTCGAGCGGATATTGTCGGTCTCCAGCCGCCGCCCGGTTTCGGCCAGCACGTCCTCGACCATGACGCCGATCATCCGGCGCACGGCCTCGATCCGCACCATACGCTCGTCGATGTCCGGCCAGTCGGCGCGAACGCCGTGCAGCACCGGACCGATCAGGGGCACGTCCATCAGGTCGGCCAGCGAGAACAGGCCCGCCTGCACCCCGTCATCAACGTCATGGTTATTGTAGGCGATGTCATCGGCGATGGCGGCGGCCTGCGCCTCCAGCGAGGCGAAGCTGTCCAGCCGCAGGTCCCAGCCGGGCGCATACTCGGCGATGGCCTTCCAGGCGGGCTCGTCCAGCCGGTGGCTGACGGGGCCGTTGTGTTTGACGACGCCCTCGACCGTCTCCCAGCTCAGGTTCAGGCCGTCGAACTGCGGATAGCGGCTCTCCAGCCTGGTCACGACGCGGAAGGTCTGGACGTTGTGGTCGAACCCGCCCCAGTCCGACATGCAGGCCTGCAGCTCATCCTCGCCTGCGTGGCCGAAGGGCGGATGGCCCAGATCGTGGGCCAGCGCCACCGTCTCGGCCAGGTCGGTGTCCAGCCGCAGGGCGTGGGCCAGAGAGCGGGCGATCTGCGCCACCTCGAGGCTGTGTGTCAGACGGGTGCGATAGTGATCGCCCTCGTGCGCCACGAAGACCTGCGTCTTCTCCTTCAGCCGCCGGAAGGCCGTCGCATGGATGATCCGGTCGCGGTCGCGGGCGAAGGCGTTGCGTGTACGGCTGATGGGCTCGGGCGACAGCCGGCCGCGGCTGTGCTCGGGATATTCGGCGTAGGGCGCGCGGTCAGGGATCAAGTTGAACTGCTCATTCGCGAGGACGGGCCTTTGCGAACGCCCGTGCGCGCCTCATATAGGCCCTTGTGAGCACCGTCCAATCCAGCCCCGCCTTCACGATCTCCGCCCCGACCGGCGGGCATGGTCTGACGCTGTCCGAGAGCGCCGCCCGGCGGCTGGCGAAACTGGGCGAGATCGAGGGGCGTCCCGTGCTGCTGCGCGTGGCCGTGGACGGCGGCGGCTGCTCGGGCTTCCAGTACCGGTTCGAGCTGATCGAGGCGGGCGAGCCCGACGACATCCGCATCGAGACCGACGGTCAGGCCGCCGTGATCGACACCGTCTCCCTGCCCTTCCTCAAGGGGTCGGAGATCGCCTTCGTCGATGATCTGGCGGGGGCGCAGTTCGTCGTCAGGAACCCGAACGCCGCCTCAAGCTGCGGTTGTGGCGTCAGCTTCTCGATCTGATTCAACACCCTGCGACGGATTACCGCGTTACGTGATTTACCGTAAACGCCTGTGAACCAGACGCTCAGCCTTGCCGTGCTTCACGGGATCCAGGCGCCCCTCCGTGGGTCCGTTTCGAGGTCCGACATGAAGCTCAAAGCTCTCTCGCTGTCCGCCAAGACGGCCCTGATGGTCATCGCCGCACTGGGTCTGCTGACCTGTGCGCTGGTCGGCGTCGCCGCGGTGCTGCTGACGATGGACGCCACCGAGAGCGCGGCCGAGCGGCAGGAGACCAACATGCGCGTCGCCTGGGAGGTGCTGGGCGACTACGGCGACGGCTTCAGCGTTCAGGGCGACACCCTGATGGCGGGCGAGACGCCGTTGAACGGCTTCACCGAGCCGGTGGACCGGATCAAGACCCTGGTCGGCGGCACCGCGACGGTCTTCATGGGCGACATGCGGGTGACCACCAACGTCATCAAGGAAGACGGCGAGCGGGCCGTGGGCACGCGGCTGAAGGCCGGCCCCGTGCACGACGCCGTCCTGCGCGACGGCAAGACCTATCGCGGGACCGCCGACATCCTGGGCAAGCCCTATTTCGTGGCCTACGACCCGATCAAGAACGCGGCGGGCCAGACCATCGGCGTGTTGTATGTCGGCGTGCCCAAGGCCGACTTCATGGCCCACGTCCATCAGGCGATCATCGCCATGGTCATCGGCGGGGTGGTCGTGGCCCTGCTGGTGCTGGGCGGCGCCCTGCTGATGTCGCGCCGGATGTTCTCGCCGCTGCGGGCCCTGTGCGACCGGATGGAGCGCCTGCGTCAGGGCGACACCGCCTTCGAGGCGCCCTGGGCGTCGCGCGGCGACGACATCGGCCAGATCGCCCGCGCCGTTCTGGCCTTCCGCGACGCCGCCATCCGCCAGCGCGAGGTCGAGGGCGAGGCCGAGGGCATGCGCGAGACCGCCCGCCAGTCTCGCATCGCGTCCGAAGCCGAGCGCGCCCGTCTGGCCGAGGAGGACGCCATCGTCGTCGACGCGCTGGGCAAGGGCCTGTCGGCGCTGGCGCAGGGCGACCTGACCCACCGCATCGAGGCGACCTTCGCCGAACGCAGCCGCCAGCTGAAGGACGACTACAACGCCGCCATGGACGCCCTGTCGGAGACGATGGGCGAGATCATCGTCCTGACCGGCGCCATGCGCTCGGGCACCGCGGAGGTCAGCAACGCCACCGACGACCTGTCGCGCCGCACCGAGCGTCAGGCTGCCGCGCTGGAGGAGACCGCCGCCGCGCTGGACCAGATCACCGTCACCGTGAAGAAGACCGCCCAGGGCGCCCGCGCCGCCGCCGATATCACCGACGAGGCCCAGAAGGGCGGCGTCGAGCGCGAGCGGATCATCGCCGACACCACCGCCGCCATGGAGCAGATCGAGAGCACCTCGGGCCGGATCGGCGAGATCATCGGCGTCATCGACGAGATCGCCTTCCAGACCAACCTGCTGGCCCTGAACGCCGGTGTCGAGGCCGCCCGCGCCGGTGAAGCCGGCCGCGGCTTCGCGGTGGTCGCCTCGGAAGTGCGGGCGCTGGCCCAGCGCTCGGCGGACGCCGCCAAGGAGATCAAGGAGCTGATCGCCGCCTCCAGCGCCAGCGTCGGCGAGGGCGCGCGTCTGGTCTCGCGGACCGGCGGCGCCCTGACCGCCCTGATCGGTCAGGTGGCGAAGATCAATCAGCTGGCGGGCGAGATCGCCGCCTCGGCCAATGAGCAGGCCGTGGGGCTGGTCGAGGTCAACACCGCCGTCAACCAGATGGACCAGACCACCCAGCAAAACGCCGCCATGGTCGAACAGACCACCGCCGCCAATCAGGCCCTGAGCCAGGAGGCCGAACAGCTGGCCGCGCTGATGCAGCGCTTCCGGATCACAGGGGGCGGTTCGCAGGCGATGGCGCGGGCGGCCTAGTCCCGCACCAGCCCGCCGTCGACCACGAGGTTCTGCCCCGTCACAGCCCGGCTCCAGGGCGAGGCGAAGAACAGCACCGCGTCGGCGAACTCTTCCGGGGTCGTGACCGAGCGCAGCGGGGTCATGCCGGCGATCAGGTCGAAGACGGCTTCCGGGGTCGCCTTGCTGGCGTCGGTGGTCCGCAGCAGGCCGCCCGAGACCATGTTGACCGTGATGCCTTGCGGGCCGAGGTCGCCCGCCGCCGTGCGGGTCAGGCTGAGCAGGGCGGCCTTGGCGGCGGTGTAGTCGTGGTAGGGTACGACCGGATTCTGGAACAGGTTGGTGCCGATGTTGATGACCCGGCCGAAGCCGTTGGCGGCCATGCCCGGCGCCGTGGCCTGAATGACGTTCAGGGCGCCGCGCACGACGGTGGCGAACTGATCCTCGATCTCGGACCACTCGATGTCGTTCAGCTTGGACCGGGCCTCGCCGTTGAAGCTGTAGTCCAGCGCATTGTTGACCACGGTGGTGACCGGCGAGCCGAACACATCCTCGGCCAGGGCCACCATCTCGTGCACCGCCTCGCGGTCGGTGACGTCGGCGCGGAAGGCGACGGCCTGCTCGGGGAACTCGTCCACCAGCTCGCGGGCGGCATCCTCGCTGGCGCGGAAATTGATGACCACGCGCGCGCCTTCACGGGCGAAGGCGCGGATCACGGCGGCGCCGACGCCGCGCGCCCCGCCGGTGACGAGGACGATCTGTTCCGAGAGTTGCATCAGGCGAGGGTCTCCTGGAAGCGGACGGGGCGGCCGTGGGCGGCTCCCTGAAGCTCGCCGTCGCGCATGACGACACGGCCGCGAACGATGGTGGCCATGGCCTTGCCGGTGGCCTCGAAGCCGTCGAAGGGGGTCCAGCCCGAGCGGGTGGCCATGTCCTCGTGCTTCAGCACATGCTTCTTCTTCAGATCGACGATGGTCAGATCGCCGTCATAGCCCTCGGCCATGCGACCCTTGCCGGCGATGCCGAAGACGCGGTTCGCGCCGTGGCTGGTCAGGTCGATGAAGCGATCCAGCGTCAGGCGACCGTTGGCGACGTGGGTCAGCATGACCGGCACCAGCGTCTGCACGCCCGGCATGCCCGAGGGCGAGGCCGGATACGGACGGGCCTTTTCCTCCAGCGTGTGCGGGGCGTGGTCCGAGCCCAGCACGTCGGCGATGCCCTGCTCGATGCCGCGCCACAGGCCGGCGATGTGGTAGTTGTTGCGGATCGGCGGGTTCATCTGGGCCAGACCCTTGAGGCGATCATAGGCCTCGTCCCCGTCCAGCGTCAGGTGCTGGGGCGTCAGCTCGACGGTCGCCACATCCTTGTGATGGGCCAGGAATTCGATCTCTTCCGCCGTGGTGACGTGCAGCACGTGGATGCGGGCGCCGGTCTCCTTCGCCAGCCCGACCAGACGGCGGGTGGACATGATGGCGCTCTCGGGATCGCGAACCTCCGGGTGGCTGGTCCAGTCGCCGGTGCGGGCCAGCGGGCGCCGCTCGACCAGACGGTACTCATCCTCGGAGTGGAAGGTGGCGCGGCGCTTCACGTGGCGCAGCACCTCGCGCACGCCGTCGTCGTCGGCCACCAGAAGCGTTCCGGTCGATGCGCCCATGAAGACCTTGACCCCGCAGCAGCCCGGCAGGCGCTCCAGATCACCGAGGAAGCGCGCGTTCTCGTGGGTGCCGCCGATGTAGAAGGCGTGGTCGGTCCACATGCGGTCGCGGGCGCGGGCCAGCTTGTCCTCCAGCGTGACCGGATCGGTGGTGTTCGGCTCGGTGTTCGGCATCTCGAACACGGCGGTGACGCCGCCCAGCGCCGCGGCGCGGGAGCCTGTCTCCAGATCTTCCTTCCACTCGAGGCCTGGTTCGCGGAAGTGGACCTGGGTGTCGATGACGCCCGGCAGGACCGTCAGCCCCGTGGCGTCGAACACCTCGCCCGCCGAGGCCTGCGACAGGTCGCCGATGAAGGCGATCTTGCCGTCAATGATGCCGACATCGGCGAGGCCGCGTCCGGCGTGATTGGCGACTTCGCCGCCGCGAACGATCAGGTCATAGGTCATGGGCGCTCTGAATAGTCGCAAAGGCGGTGAAAGGCAGGGGGCGGGGGCGAAAAAACAGGGTGTGAAGAGTGTAATTGGTGTGAGACGACGAGACGGTGGAGACGCGTGAAATACACCGTCTATGCCGTCTATCGACGGAGGCAGTGGGGTATCAGGTGGGTGCGTCAGAATTGGACGTATGCGTCCTCCTCCCCTGCTTTCGTCATCCTCCGGCAAGGCGCGCAGCGGCGCCGCTGGGTCCCGAGGTTCGCTCCGCGCCCTCGGGATGGCGATAGCAAAAGGGGTGGCGCCGGCGGGATGATGGCAACAAGGGTAAGCGCTACCCCCGCTCCGCCAGCAGCTTCTTCGCCGCCTTGAGCACGCGGTCCGCGGGGACCTCGTTCATGTGCAGGATGGCCTGGTTGAGGCCGGGGTCGATCTTGCGGAACTCGTCCACCGAACGGGGGCCGCGCACGACCACGCCGCCCCACGGCCCGCGCACGGTCTCGTCCGAGGGGCCATAGGCGGCCACGACCGGCGCGCCCGCCGCCACGGCCAGCTGGGTCCACAGCGAGTCGCCGCCCAGATACAGCGCCGCCCGCTCCAGCACGGCCACGGCCTGCAGGGGCGTCAGCCGACCCGGCAGTTCGGTGGTGCGGTTGCGCGGCATGGCGAGGCGGATGGTGTGGCCCGCGTCCTTGTCAGCCTCGGCGCCGATGACCACCACGCGGGCGCCGGCCAGCGGGCCGTCATTGGTCAGGGTCGCGGCCAAGGTCGCATAGCGTTCGGACGGCCACTCGCGGCCCATCCATTCGGCGCCCGGCGCGATGACCAGCAGGGGCGCATCCTCATTCGGCAGCAAGGCGTCGATGGAGGCGCGGGTGGCGTCGGAGACGAACAGGCGCGGCGGTGGCGTCTCGTCCAGATGCAGGACGCGGGCGGCCAGTTCGACCTTGTGGAAGCCCGCCTCGTCCTTGCCGCGCACGGCGCGCTTCTGACGGCTGAGCTTGCCCGAGAAGGTGGTGCCGCGCATGTCGACGACCAGCCCCCACTTGATCGCCCGGACCTGGTTCCACAGACCCAGCCAGTCGAGCCGCTTCTCGCGCTCCAGCACGATCAGCCTGTCGAGGCGCGGGGTGTCGGCGAACAGGGGCGCGCTCTGCGGCGAGCCGACGACGGTGAAGGTCGCCTGCGGCATGGCGTCGACAAGGTACGCCAGGACGCCGCTCGACATCACGGCGTCTTCCGCGCCGGCCTCGGCGATGTAGAGAATGGGGAAACGGCCCGCCATGACTCGTTTGTACAGGGATTCTCGTCACGTCATCGGGACATGATGGCTTTCCGGATGCGAACGCGTAGGTTCGTGTGGACGAAACGGGAGAGACCCATGCGCCGCCGCCTGAGCCTGATCACCCTGTCCCTCATCGCCGCGACCGGACTGACCGCTTTCGGCAGCGCGCCGGTTCAGATCCGTCGCGAGACGCCGCCGGGCGAAGGGGTGATCTGCGCCTGGGCGATCTACAGCTTCGCGTCGGATGTGGTGGAGCGCTGCCCGTCGGACGTCAGCCCCGGGATGAAGGCCGAGCTGAAGCGGTCGGTCGAGCGGCTGGACGCCTATGTCCGGGCGAACTCGGAGATCACGCAGGACCAGTTCGACCAATTCAAACGGGAGCAGGCGAACGTCGGACGTCCCGAGGCGGAAATCTGTCGGGCCAATGCGGACGAGGGTCTGATCGAGGCCATGACCCGGATGCCTGTCGAGGAACTGCGGAGCTACATCGACGGCATCACGGCTCGCCCCGGCAGGCCGACCTGGGGGACGTGCCTGTAGGATGAGCCTTCCCCTTCTGCCCGGTCGCGAGTGCGGCGGCTGCGTCGAGTGCTGCCGGGTGATCCCGCTGGACCTGCCAGAGCTGGCCAAGCCGACGGGCGAGCTGTGCGGCTATTGCGTCAACGGCGCGGGATGCAGCGTGCATGCGATCCGGCCGCAGACCTGCCGGGTGTGGTTCTGCCTGTGGCGGGTGATCGAGCTGGACGACGACTGGCGGCCCGACCGCAGCGGGATCATCGTCCGGCCGGACGGCATCGATGAGGGGGTGATCACCCTCTTCGTCATCCGCAGGTCAGAGTTCCTGGCGTCGGAGGACTTCTTCGCCGTGGTCGCCGGCTGGCTGGCCGAGGGGATCGAGGTGGCGCTGAGCGTGCCGGGGCCGGTGGGCTTCTTCCCGGCGCGGGCGGTGGTGACCGAATGGCTGCGGCCGGCGGTCGAGGCGGGGGATTTCGAAGGGTTTGTCGGGCGGGTCGTGCGGTCGCTGGACAGGCTGGACCAGCACGACTGGCAGCCGGACGGGGTGCTGGCGCGGTATGCGGTGGGGCAGGCGTAGCCCTCTCCCATCGGGAGAGGGAACGCCCTATCTAACCCTCCATGACCACGCAGATCGCCCGCCTGACTTCCCGCGCCCTGATCCGGGTGAGCGGCCCGGACGCCAAGCCCTTCCTGCACAATCTGCTGACGCAGGACGTGGAGACGATCAGCGAGGGCCAACTGCGGTTCGGCGCCCTGCTCTCCCCGCCCGGGCGGCTGCTGTTCGACCTGTTCATTTTTGGCGAGGCCGATGATGTGCTGCTGGATGTGGCGGCGGAGCGGCGGGACGCGCTGATCCAGCGACTGTCGATGTACAAGCTACGCGCCAGTGTCGCCGTCGAGGCGGATGAGCGCCCGGTCCTCGTCGGCTGGAACGGCGCCGTCGAGGGCTTCGCGGTCGATCCGCGCGAGCCCGCGCTGGGCGGGCGGCGCTATGGCGGCGAGGTCGAGACAAATGCGACCGAAGACGACTGGCAGGCCCACCGGCTGACCGTGGGCGCCCCCGATCCGACGGCGGATGCGCCCGCCGACAAGACCTATCCGATCGAGGCCAATTTCGACCTGCTGAACGGCATCGACTTCCAGAAGGGTTGTTTCATCGGTCAGGAGACGACCTCGCGCATGAAGCGCCGGGGCACGATCAGGAACCGGATGATGCCGCTGGAATTCGACGGCCCGGCCCCGGCGTTCGGGGCGGAAATCCTGAACGGCGACCTGCGCGCGGGCGAGGTGCTGAGCGGGCGCGACGGCGTGGCCATGGCCTTGGTGCGGGTCGACCGGCTGGACGGAGAGTTGACCGTGGACGGGCGTGCTGTACGGGTGCGCCGCCCCGACTGGCTGCCCCCCATCCCGAATGGGGCGACGCCGTCCGAAGGCTAGCGACCGGGCTTGCGTCCAGCGACGAAAGCGCCGATCTAGGCCTCGTCAGTTTTTTTAGAGGATGCTCTTGATGTCCGATCCCGTCGTCATCTGTTCCGTCGCCCGCACCCCCATGGGCGGCTTCCAGGGCGCCCTGTCGGGCGTGAAGGCCACCGAGCTGGGCGCCGTGGCGGTCAAGGCCGCCGTCGAGCGGGCGGGGGTCGCGCCGGAGAAGGTCGAGCAGATCTATATGGGCTGCGTCCTGCCCGCCGGTCTGGGTCAGGCTCCGGCCCGTCAGGCGGCCATCGGGGCGGGCCTCGGCCAGCACGTCGAGGCGACCACCGTGAACAAGATGTGCGGCTCGGGCCTGCAAGCCGTGATGATGGCCGCCGACGCCATCAAGGCCGGGTCGGCCGACATCATCGTGGCGGGCGGCATGGAGTCGATGACCGGCGCGCCGTACCTGATGAACAAGCACCGCGGCGGCGCCCGCATCGGCCACGACGTCATCGTCGACTCGATGATGATGGACGGGCTGGAGGACGCCTATTCGCCCGGCAAGCCGATGGGCAGCTTCGCCCAGGACACGGCCAATGAGTACCAGTTCACCCGCGAGGACCAGGACGCCTACGCCATCGAAAGCCTGAGCCGCGCCAACGCGGCGGTCAGCGGCGGCGCCTTCGGCGGCGAGGTGGTTCCGGTCGAGGTCCAGACCCGAAAGGGGCCGGTGACGGTCAGCGAGGACGAACAGCCCGCCAAGGCCGATCCGTCGAAAATCCCCAACCTCAAGCCCGCCTTCGCCAAGGACGGCACCATCACCGCCGCCTCCTCGGCCTCGATCTCGGACGGCGCGGCCGCCGTGGTGGTGACGCGCGAGAGCGTGGCCAGGGCGATGGGCCTGCCCGTGCTGGCGCGCATCGTCGGTCAGGCCGCCCACGCCCATGAGCCCGCGAAGTTCACCACCGCCCCCGTGCCCGCCATGCAGAAGGCCCTGGCGAAGGCCGGCTGGTCGGTCGAGGACGTGGACCTGTGGGAGGTCAACGAGGCCTTCGCCGTGGTGCCGATGATCGCCATGCGCGAGCTGGGCATTTCGCACGACAAGCTGAACGTCAACGGCGGTGCGACGGCGCTGGGCCACCCCATCGGCGCCTCGGGCGCGCGGGTGCTGGCGACCCTGCTGGCGGCGCTGAAGGCGCGCGGCGGGACAAAGGGCGTGGCCAGCCTGTGCATCGGCGGCGGCGAGGCCGTGGCGATGGCGGTGGAGCTGGCGTGATCTGAGCCCTCTCCCTCCCCGTCCCGGGGAGGGATGTCGGCGCGCAGCGACGACAGGGTGGGGGCGGCTCGGCGATACAAGCGCTGCCTTGCCTTAGCCCTCCCCACCCGGCTTCGCCTGCGGCTCAGCCACCCTCCCCGGATGGGGAGGGAGAACGCCTGTACCTTCGCCCTCATCCGCCCTAGCCTCCCTCTTCCGGAGGCTCCTTCCATGACCATCACCCGCAGAGGCGCGCTGGGCCTTGCCGCAGCCGCCGCGACGCCCCTTCCGGAGCTCGCGATGACACCGGTGTCGCAGACACTCGCGCCGCCGGACCCGGTTGAGACGATCCGCCTGTGGCCCAGCGCGGCGCCCGGTGGAGAGCGGGTGACCGTGACTCCCGTCGTGACCGAGCGCTCGACCGATCCGGCCTTCCATGACCGGTTCGCCCGATACACCACCGATCCGATCCTGACCGTCCTGCGGCCCGAGCGGCCGAACGGGGCTTCGCTGCTGCTGATCCCCGGCGGGGGCTACAAGTGGGCGGTGGTGGACAAGGAGGGGCTGGACTGCGCGCGGGTGTTCGCGGCGGCGGGGATCACCTGTTTCGTGCTGCGCTATCGCCTGCCGGGCGACGGCTGGGCGGCCGGGCCGGACGCGCCGTTGCAGGACGCGCAGCGGGCGCTGAGGATCGTGCGGGCCCGGGCGGTCGCCGACGGACTGGACCCGGCGCGGGTGGCGGTGCTGGGCGCCTCGGCGGGCGGGCATCTGGCCGGGATGCTGACGGCGCGGACGGACCAGACCTATGCGCCGGTCGATGAGATCGACGCCGTCTCCATGGGGCCCGACCTGTCGATCCTGCTGTATCCGGTGGCGACGATGAGCGATCCGTTCGTTCACGCGGGCTCCCGCAAGGAGATGCTGGGCGAGACGCCTTCGGCGGAGGCGATCGCGCGCTATTCGCTGGAGCGGATGGACTGGACCGGCCGCCCGCCGGTCTTCCTGCTGCACGCCATGGATGACGAGGCGGTGCCGGTGGAGAACAGCCTGTCGCTGCTGCCGGTGATCCGGTCGGCGGGTGTGCCGGTCGAGGCGCACCTGTTCCAGGAGGGTGGCCATGGCTTCGGGATACGGCTGATCGCGGGCAAGCCGGCGGCGGTCTGGCCGGAGCTGGTGTTGCGGTGGGCGGGAAGGCGGGGGTGGGTGTAGCGCCCTACTCCTCCTCGTCCCCGATCAGGTCGGCGAGGTCGAATTCGTAGTCCAGCAGATCAGAGGGTTTGCAGTTCAGGGCGGCGCACAGCCTGGCGAGGGTGCGGAAGCGGATGCCCTTCACCTTGCCCGAGCGGAACAGGGACAGCTGGGTCTCGCTGAGGCCGACCTGTTGCGCGAGATCGCGGGCCTTCAGGCCACGGCTGATAATCAGCTGGTCGAGGGTCACGCGAATGGGCATCAGATCATTTCGTCGAGTTCGGCCTGGACGCGGCCCGCCTGTTCCACGACTCGCCCCAGCAGGAACAGGGCGCCTCCGATCATGCCGAGTGTCATGCCGGCGACATCGAAGTAGAGCCACGCGCCCGCGCCATCATTGATCAGGCGCAAAATGTTGGTGATGCCGAACACGCTGAGCAAGCCGCCGAAGCCGAGCGCCAGACCGACCCGTCGCAGGGCGCCCGCCAGCACCGGCTGGATCAGCCGCCCTTTGGCCAACTGCCCCATGGCCGCGCCGATGGACCAGACGGCGAACAGGTAGAAGATCTGCGGAAGGTCCTTGATCGCCTGCGCCAGCCAGAGGTTCAGGAACTCCGGCGGTCGCGCCTCCCCCCGGGCCATGAAGGCGATGGGCGAGGCCACATACATCAGGAGCAGCAGCAGGCCGACGCTGCACACCATGAAGATGGCCAGCCAGTTGAACTGGCGGCACATCAGGCGAAAACGGTCGGTCTCGGTCTGGCTCACGGCGCGCTCCGGCGGGGTTGGCAACCTGTCTTGTCTTTAATCTTGACTTAAAGACGCGAGCTTCGCAACTTTAATTCCGACTTAAACAAAATCGGGAGCGCCGACATGGCCGCCGCCATCCAGACCCATGCGCTGACACGGAGGTTCAAGCGGCACGTCGCCGTTGACACCGTGTCGATGAGCGTGCCGACGCAGGCCGTCTATGGCTTCCTGGGCCGCAACGGCGCGGGCAAGACGACGACGCTGAAGATGCTGCTGGGCCTGATCGCGCCGACGTCGGGACAGGCCCTGATCGACGGGATCGACGTGGCCCGGGACCGGCTGGACGCCGCGCGGCGGGTCGGGGCCCTGCTGGAGGCGCACGGCTTCTATGGCAATCTGTCTGGACGCGAGAACCTGGACCTGACCCGCACCCTGCTGGGCCTGCCGAAGACCGAGATCGACCGGGCGCTGGAGGTGGTCGAGATGACCGCGGACGCCCACCGCCGGGTCAGCGACTATTCGCTGGGCATGCGGCAGCGGCTGGGGCTGGCCCGCGCCATGCTGGGCGCGCCGCCGGTGCTGATCCTCGACGAGCCGACCAACGGGCTGGACCCGGACGGCATCGCCGACATGCGCCGCTTCCTGCGCGCCCTGCCCGAGCGGACCGGGGCGACGGTGCTGCTGTCCAGCCACCTGCTGGGCGAGATCGAGCAGACCGCCACCCACGTCGGCATCCTGAGCCACGGGCAGCTGGTGCTGGAGGGCGAACTGGACCGGCTGAAGGCCGATCTGGCGCCCGAGGTGGTGTTCCAGACCGACGACCAGACCCGCGCCGCCGCGCTGGCGACGGCGCGCGGCTTCACCCTTGATGTGACGCAGGACGAGGCGGTGGCCCGGCTGAGGCCCGGCGAGGACGCCCGCGCCGCGTCCGCCGCCCTGAACCGCGCCCTGATCGAGACCGGACTGAGCGTCTTCGCCATTGGTCCGCGCGAGCGGTCGCTGGAGGGCATCTATCGCGAGGTCTCGCAACCCCAACCCCGGCAGGAGGCCGCCTGATGCTGACCGTTCTTTCCGTCGAAGCCCGCAAGCTGAACCGCTCGCTGGCCGCCCTGCTGGCCATCGCGGCCCCGTCCCTGATCGCCGTCTTCGGCTTCTTCATGGTGTTGCGCGGCGACAAGCCGATGCCGTGGGAGATGTGGCTGGGCAGCGCGGCGGGCATCTGGGCCTTCTTCATGCTGCCGATGAGCGTGACGGCCCTGACCGCGCTGGTGGCCCACATGGAGCATGGGCCCAAGAGCTGGGACCATCTGCGCGCCCTGCCCCTGCCCCGCTGGAAACTCTACGCCGCCAAGGCGATCTGCGTGCTGGCCGTGGTGGCGGTGATGAGCGCCGCGACGCTGGCCCTGACCATACTGGCGGTGACGCTGGCGGCGACGATCAAGCCCGCGGTCGAGCCGACCGGGTCAATTGAGATCGCCCGCTGGATCAAGGTGATGGCGATGATGTTCGGCGCGGGCCTGCTGATGGTTGCGGTCCAGCTGTGGACCGCCCTGCGCTACGCCAGCTTCGTGCCGGGGCTGGTGGTCGGGATCGGAGGGACCTTCTTCGCGGTCGTCGCCACCTCGGCCAAACAGGGCGTCTTCCTGCCCTGGCAGATGCCGGTGAACATGCTGGCTTCAGAACCGTGGCGCGTGACCACCGCGCTGGGGCTGGGCGGCGGCGTCGGTCTGCTGGCGCTGATCGCCCTGACCCTGCACCTGTCGCGACGCGAGGCGCTGTGAGCGCGGAGCCGCGTCCGCCTGCATGAGGCGGGTCAGCGAAGTCTGTCCTGTCATCAGTATGATCATCGGGCAGCCTTGCGATTGCGAACGATTTGCAGGTTTGCGCGGATTCCATCGGCTGGCAAGCGGGGCGGTGGAAAAAGCGGCTCAGGGTCGCGGTTCCCTCTTCCGCCCGCCGGACCGGCCCGTCAGTAATGACGGGTCGGATGGCTTTCTCGAAACAGGACGATCCCCATGCGTGAAGACGGAAAGCTGGACTATCTCGAACTGCCCGGCGGCGATCTGCCGACGGTGAAGACCTTTTACGGAGCGGCCTTCGGCTGGACCTTCGTGGACTACGGCCCGACGTATGCGGCCTTCAACGAGGGGCTGGACGGCGGATTCGACGGCGATTCCGCCGAGGCGACGAAGACGCCCCTGCCCGTCCTGTACGCCCACGACCTCGACGCCATGCTGAACAAGGTCGTTGCGGCGGGCGGCGCGGTCGTGAAGCCGATCTTCGACTTCCCCGGCGGCCGCCGTTTCCACTTCCGCGACCCGGCCGGGAACGAGCTGGCCGTCTGGTCGGAGAGCTGACGGACTTGAGCAAGTCCTGCGGCGACTGCGGCCTGTGCTGCAAGCTGATGGGGGTGACGGCGCTGAACAAGCCCGCGGGCAGGTGGTGCCGTCACTTCAGCAAGTCGCGGGGCTGCGCCATCTATGGAGACCGCCCCGACGACTGCCGGGTGTTCAACTGCCTGTGGCTGCTGACCGACGCGCTGGACGACGACTGGAAGCCGTCGCGGGCGGGCTTCGTCCTGCACAGCGAACAGGGCGGCGCGCGGCTGATCGTCGAATGCGACGCCGCCCGCCCGCACGACTGGCGACGCGAACCCTATCAGGCCACCCTGCGCCGCTGGGCCGCCGCGCCGGGTCAGGAGGTGCTGGTCTTCGCCGGAACGCGCGGGATCAGGCTGGGCCTGACCGACACGCCGGTCCGCCGGGCGTAAGGCCTATCGAACGTCGACCGACTGGGCGATCTGTTCGGCCAGGGCGCGATCAGGGCCGTCCAGCGTCATGGTCCAGATGTGGATTTCGTTCGGGGCGGACGTGCGCTGGAACAGATGTTCCACGGCGTGGCGCTGACCGTCCTCGGTAGAGACCACGCTGGTGCGCCCGCCCGCCTCGACCTGCTCGCCCGAATAGATCGGATACTGCGACGCCGGTCCGGCGTAGATCATGACGAACGACCGGTCGCCGCGACGGATCGTATAGATCCTGAAGTCCGGCCCGGGACGGCCCGTGACGATCTGGAAGCCCGCCGGAAGATCGACCGTGAACGGCAGGGCCGCGCGGGCCGAGGCGTCCAGCACCGTGACCGTCGAGACGGCGGGCGGAGGCGGCGGCGCGACGGGCTCGGGCGTGGGCGTAGGGGCGGGGGCGGCCGTCGCGGGCGCGGGCGTCGTCGGGGCCGCAGGGCGCGGCGTGGGACTCGGGGTCGCGGCGGCGGGCGGACGGGTCGTCGGGGCCGCGGGACGGGGAGCGGTCATGGCCGGAGCCGGTGTCGGCGCGGCGGTCGCCGGACGCGGCGTGATCGTCGCCGGGGCGGGAGCCGGGGTCGGCGTCGCAGCAGCAGGCGCCGGCGTCACCACCGGCGCGGGCGCGGGGGCCAGATACTCGGCCGGACGCGGCGGGCCGCCGTTCAGGTCGCGGGTGAAATCGGACGCGGGAACCGGAGGCGGCGTCTGCGTCGCCGTCTGGGCCTGCGCCACTGGCGCTCCGGCGAGGATCATAAGGGCGGCGGCGGACGCGACGGTGACTTTCATGGCCGCGACCTTCGCCCCAGAGTGCGGCGACGGCAAGGCCCGATCCGCCCCGATCAGGCGCCCGGATCAGGCGCCCGGATCAGGCGGAGGGCAGTTCGACCCAGAAGACCGCGCCCTCGCCCGGCGTCGAGTTGACGCCGATGGTCCCGCCCTGCAGCTCGACCAGACGCTTGGCCAGGGCCAGGCCGATGCCGTGCCCCTCGACCGTCGAGCGTTCGAGACCCAGACGGTTGAACGGCTCGAACAGCTGGGTCTGTTTCTCGGGGCTGAGGCCCGGACCACGGTCGATGACCTCGATGCGGACGCCGTCGTGGATGCGCGAGGCGCGCAGGACCACGATCCCGCCCGAGCCGCCGTATTTGACCGCGTTGGAGGTCAGGTTGGCGACCACCTGGGCCAGACGCTGGGAATCGGCCAACGCCACAAGCCCGTCGCCCTCGCTGATGACGTCGATCTTCAGCCCGTGGGCTTCGGGCCGCAGGGCGGTGGCGCGGCGCACATCGTCCAGCACGCCCGGAACGTCGGTGGGACGCAGTTCAACCTTCACGGCGCCCGACTCGGCGCGGGCGACATCCAGCAGGTCGTGGGCCAGGGTCTCGACCTGACGGGCGGTCTTGACCAGCATGTCGGCCATCTCGGCCTGGGTCGGACTGACCGGCCCGAGCTGGCCCGCGCGCCACAGCTCACCGATGCCGATGATGCCGCCGACCGGGCTCTTGATCTCGTGCGCCACATTGGCGAGCAGACGCGACTTGGCCTCCGACGCCCGCTCGGCCCTGACCTGACCGGCCTTGGCGCGATCCGACAGACGGTCGCGCTCCTCCAGCAGGGCGGCGACCAGCAGGATAGGCAGATAGCCGAACAGCACCAGAAGCTGGGCCATCATGGCCCGGTCCGCGCCCTTGAACACGGCGGCATAGGGACCGTGTCCCATCATGCTGCCGCCGATGGCCAGAATACTGATGATGACCAGCGCCGCCGTGACGCCCAGCAGGCGCAGGCGCACGGCGATCAGCAGCAGCAACGGCAGGGTGAGGAAGCTGATGGGCAGCGACTGCATGCCGAAGATCAGCAGGTTGGCGACCGTCACCAGGCTCAGCAGGATGACCGCCTCGGCCGCCCGCGCGGGCGCGCGGTAGCGCAACAGCTCGCGCCGGGTGATCGCCAGACCGAAGCTGGCGATCACCGCGATGCTCAGCGCATGACCGAACCACCAGGTCTGGGCGGTCTCCATGAAGTCCGCGCCGTTCATCCAGTACAGCATGGCCCCGACGCCAACGGCTGCGGGGATGGGCGCGATCACCGCGGCGCTGATCAGGAAGCGGCAGCAGCCCTGGACGCTGGCCAGATTCAGGGTGGGGGCGAACCGGCGCGCCAGCAGGACGGCCAGATAGATGTCCACCATGTTCGCCACGGTGAACATCAGCGTCATCTTGGTGGAATTGCCGGCCAGCAGATTGCCCGCCGCGACGCCGCACGCCACCAGGGCGCCGAAGCACAGATCGTACAGCGGTCCGCGCGAGGTCCGCAGCCAGACCGCGACCGCCACGCCGCCCGCGCCCCAAAGGGCCGCGACCATGTCGGCGGACCGGGCGAAGCTGAGCGCCAGAACCGTCAGGACCAGCACCGCCATGGCGGTGAAGACCGGAGCCAGCGGCTGACCGATCCCGCGCGTCGACGATGCCCCGGACGGCAGGCCGCGCGAAGGCGAGACCGTATCTGCCGCGACGGCGGGCTGGGGGTCGAGCACGCGGCTCATGGTCATGTTCACGTCCGGCAGGGAAATTCCGGGGCGATACCTAAACCTTGGCTTCCTAACATCCCCTGAAGGTCAGAAGGCGCTCGCAAGCACCTGATCAAGCTCGCGAACCGCCGCCGCCGCGCCCTGTGGATGGCTCCAGACCGCGCCGCTGACGGCGACGAAGTCCGCCCCCGCCCGCGCCAGATCGGCGGCGTTTCCGGCGTTGATCCCGCCGATGGCGACGCAGGGCGTCTCGACCGTTTCCTGCCAGATGGTCAGGATTTCAGGCTCGGGACGGTGCTCCGTCTCCTTCGTGGTGGTCGGGAAGAAGGCGCCGAAGGCGACGTAGTCCGCCCCCGCCTCGGCGGCGTCCATGGCCAGTTCCCGGCTGTCGTGGCAGGTCACGCCGATCATGGCGTCCGGCCCCATGGTGCGTCGGGCCTCGGCGTAGGATGCGTCAGTCTGTCCCACATGGACCCCGTCGCAACCCGAGCGCTTCGCCAGATCGGGGCGGTCGTTCAGGATCACCGCGACGCCCCGCGCCTGCGCCACCGGCCTCAGCGCCTCGACCGCCGCCAGCACGGCGGCATCCTCCACGTCCTTCAGACGGATTTGCAGGGCCGCCACCGTGCCCGCATCCAGCGCCTCGCCCAGCGTCTTCGCGAAGGCGGGCAGGTCCGGGATCGCCGGCGGGGTGATCAGATACAGGGCGCACGGCGGGCGCGGCGGGACGACGGGTTCTCTGGCCATGCGCGGGGAGTGCGACGATGCGCGCGCGGCGTCAATCCACCCGACGCATGCGAACGACTTGCAGTCGCCTTAATCGGGCTGCTATAGCGAACCATTCGCATCGAGTGGGTCCGCCTTCCTTGTACGTCTGCAACTGTAACGGTCTTCGCAAGCGTGACGTCGCCTCGGCCATCGAGGCGGGCGCGACGCGTCCGCGCGAGGTGTTCGCCAAACACCAGTGCCAGGCCCAGTGCGCCAAATGCGTCTGCGAAATGCGCCAGATGATCCAGGACAGCCAGCAGGCCTTCGCCATGGCGGCTGAGTAGCAATCGCAGCGCCGACTGCGCTCGATTTTTACTCGCAATTTCAATGTCGTGATAAGTGTTCGCAAGTGAACACACAGCGTTTGTTCATGGTATGAACGGCGGGACTGAAGGCGACTCCCCTCCCCCGGGACGCCACAACCGCTGCAAGGACGACGACCATGAAGGGCGACCCCGCGATCATCCGGACGCTGAACGCGATCCTGACCAACGAACTGACGGCGGTGAACCAGTACTTCCTGCACGCGCGCATGTTCGAAAGCTGGGGTCTGAAGCACCTCGGCCAGATCATCTATGACGAGTCGATCGGCGAGATGCGCCACGCCGACATGCTGATCAAACGCGTGCTGTTCCTCGACGGCCTGCCGAACCTGCAGGACCTGCACAAGCTGAAGATCGGCGAGAACGTCTTCGAATGCCTGGGCGCCGACCTGCAGCTGGAACTGGGCTCGCGCGACACCGTCATCGCCGCCGTGGCCCAGTTCGAGGCCGCCAAGGACTACGTCAGCCGCGATCTGGTGATGCGCATCCTGTCGGACACCGAGGAGCACATCGACTTCCTCGAGGCCCAGCACAAGCTGATCGAACAACTGGGCGAGCAGAACTACCTGCAATCCGCCATGACCGAGATCGCGCCGGACAAGAGCGCGACGGGGAACTGATCGTAGTCGAAGGGGCGGGAACCCCGCCCCCTCCGGCTCATTCCCCTCCCGAGCTGGAGGCGCGGATGACTGATATCGATGATGTGTTCGACGACGTGCAGGACGCGGCGACGGACTTTCTGAACGCCGGGGGCCGCGACGTCGGCCATGTGGTGCTGGGCGTGGCCCTGACGGTGGGGTTCGCCCTGGCGGCGACGGCATTCGCCAGACGCACCATCAGGCCCCGGCCCGTCCAACTGGCGCAAGACGACGCCCCGATCACCGAGCGGCCGCGAGGATCTCTGAGCTTCATCCTGCCCGCCGTCTTCTCGGCCACCACCCTGTCGGCGGTGCGCGTGTGGAACGCGCCGAAAGCGAAGGAGCGGAATGTCGCCATGGCCCTCTGGGCCGGGGCGCAAGCGCTGAACGCCGTGTGGATCGCCATGCGCCCCGCCAGCCGGGGGCTGCAGATCGCCGCCGCCATGTCCTCGGCGGGCATGGCCGCCGCCTTCGCCCATGAGGCCCGCAAGCTGGACGCCCGCGCCGGCAAGATGGCGGCCCCCGTCGGCGGCGAGGTGGCGGTCGCCAACATGATCGGCCGCAAGGCGCGCGAGACCGGGCAGACGCTGCACTGACGCGCCCAGCTTGCCGTAAGCCCCGGCTTCCGTTAGGGACTGCGCCCGTTCGCGCGCGCCGCAAGGGCTGCGCCTCAACCCTTCCGAGACATCATGGCCAAGATTAACGGCAACACCATCAAGCCCGGCATGGTCCTGCAGCACAATGGCGGCCTGTGGGTCGTCACCAAGGCCAGCCACGTCAAGCCCGGCAAGGGCGGCGCCTTCGCCAACGTCGAGGCCAAGAACCTCGAGACCGGCAACAAGCTGAACGAGCGCTTCCGTTCGGAAGACAAGGTCGAGCGCGTGACGCTGGAACAGAAGGATTTCTCCTACCTGTTCGACGGCGGCGACAACCTCGTCTTCATGAACGACGAAAACTACGAGCAGATCGAACTGCAGAAGGACTGGGTCGGCGACGACCGCATCCCGTACCTGCAGGAAGGCATGAAGGTCGTGATCGAAATGCACGAGGACCGTCCGATCGGTCTGTCGCTGCCGGATCAGGTGACGCTGGAAGTCGTCGAGACCGAGCCGACCGTGAAGGGCCAGACCGCCTCCTCGTCCTACAAGCCCGCGATCGCCAACAACGGCGTCCGCATCATGATCCCGCCGTACATGTCGGCCGGCGAGAAGATCGTCGTCGACACCACCACCGGCGAATACGTCCGCCGCGCGGACTAAGCGGCTTCGCCGCGTGACTAGTGATTGGTGATTGGTGACTGCTGGATCAAAAGCCAGCGTAAGCCCAAAGGGTGTGGTGTGAGCCGCATCAATCACCAACCACCAGTCACCAATCACTTCACCGGCTCCGTCGGAGCCGGCTAGCGTTTGAACTTCTCCGCATGCCCGGGCCGCGCGCCTTGGAGGGCATGACGGACCAGGAGATCCAAGATGGCCCTCGCCTCCGCCCTGCTCACCGTCATGATGGACGCGGTCCGCAAGACCGCCCGCCCCATGCTGCGCGACTTCGGTGAAGTGTCGCAGCTCCAGACCTCGCGCAAGGGTCCGGGCGACTTCGTCACCGCCGCAGACATCAAGGCCGAAGACACCCTGTATGAGCTGCTGATGAAAGCCCGCCCGGGCTACGGCTTCCTCGGCGAGGAACGCGGCTTCATCGAAGGCACCGACAAGTCGCACCGCTGGATCGTCGATCCGATCGACGGCACGACCAACTTCATCCACGCCATGCCGCATTTCGCGATCACGGTCGGGCTGGAGCGTTTCGCGCCGGACGGCTCGTCCGAGATCGTCGCCGCCGTGACCTACAACCCGGTCATGAACGAGATGTTCTGGGCCGAGAAGGGCAAGGGCTGCTACCTGAACGACGGTCGCATCCGCGTGGCGGGTCGCAAGGACCTGTCGGAAAGCCTGATCGGCACCGGCCTGCCCTTCATCGGCAAGACGGGCCACGCCCAGTCGATCAAGGACATCCACGCCGTCGGCCAGCGCGTCGCGGGCATCCGCCGCCTCGGCTCGGCCGCCCTGGACTTCGCCTGGGTCGCCGCCGGTCGCTACGACGCCTTCTTCGAGCGCAATCTGCAGGCGTGGGACGTGGCCGCGGGCATCCTGCTGGTCACCGAGGCCGGCGGTCTGGTCACCACCATCGACATCGACGGCGATCCGAAGAACGGCAAGCAGGTGCTGGCCGCCAACCCGGACATCCACACCGCCCTGCGCAAGGTGCTGCAGGCGGCGTGAGCCGCCGAAGCGCTAGCCGATCAGGGTTTTCGCCGCCGCGCGCGCTTCATCGGTGATGGTCGCGCCCGACAACATCCGCGCGATTTCTTCCAGCCGCTGACCTTCATCCAGCGTGTCGACCGTGGTGGCGGTGACGCCCGCGTAGTCCGACTTACGGACCTTCCAGTGGGCGTGGCCGCGCGCGGCGACCTGCGGGCTGTGGGTGACGACCAGCACCTGCGCCCCCTGCGACAGGCGCTTCAGGCGGGTGCCGACGGCCTCGGCCACGGCGCCGCCGACGCCCTGATCGACCTCATCGAAGATCATCACCGGCTGGCGCTGGTCCTCGCGTCCCGCCAGCGCGGCCTTCATGGCGAGGGCGAAGCGGGCCAGTTCGCCGCCCGACGCGATGGCGTCCAGCGGACCGAAGGGTGTTCCGGCGTTGGTGGCGATCTCGAAGCGCACGGTCTCGACGCCCAGCGGCCCACGGCGCCCCTCAGCCACCGGCTCGAAGGCGACACGGAAACGGGCGCGTTCCAGCTTCAGCGGACCGAGTTCCTCCATCACCGACATCGTCAGCCGCTCGGCGGCGGCCTCCCGCGCCGAGGTCAGCAGGGTCGCGGCCAGATCATAGGCCTCGCGCGCACCGGAGGCCTCGCGCTCGGCGGCGGTGATGGCGTCGGCGCCGTCCTCGATCAGACGCAGTTGCTCACGGAAGCGCTCGCGCAGGGTCGGCAGCAGCTCGACCGAGGTGTTCAGCTTGCGGGCGGCGGCGCGCAGGGCGAACAGCCGTTCCTCCGTCTTGTCCAGACGGCCCGGCTCGAAGTCGAAGGCGTGGGCGGCGGCGTCGACGCAGGCCAGCGCCTCCTCGGCCTCCACCAGCGTGCGGTCGATAGCCTCGGCGGCGGCGGTCAGTTTCAGCAGCAGCGGATGATCGCCCTCGGCGCCCGACTGGGCCGCGCGGGTGCGGGCGTGCTCGACCGCGCGCAGGGCCGCCGACAGGTTGCGCGACAGCTTGTCCCCGCCCAGTGAGGCGCGGGCGTCGGTCAGATCGGCCATGGCCTTTTCCGCCGCGCCGAGCAGGGCCCGTTCGCCCGCCAGCTCGGTTTCCTCGTCCGCGCGGGGATCCAGCGCGTCGAGGTCGGCCAGATTCTGGGTCAGTTCCTCGGTGTGGGCGGCGGCGTCGGCGGCGGCGGCCTTCAGGTCGGCGACCTTGCGCTCGGCGGTCTTCAGGGCCTCGGCGGAGCGGGCCACCCCCTCCAGCTGGGGCGACAGCCCGCCGTAGGCGTCCAGCAGGGCGCGGTGGGTCTTCCAGTCCAGCAGGCCGACCGTCTCGTGCTGACCGTGCACCTCGACCAAGGCCTGACCGATCTCGCGCAGGGCGGTGACGCCCGCGGGCTGGTCATTGACGAAGGCGCGGCTGCGGCCGTCGGCGGCGACGGTGCGGCGCAGGATCAAATCCTCGCCCGGCGTGACCTCGAATCCCTTCTCGGCGATCAGTTCGATCAGGGCGGCATCGTCGGGCGCGGTGAAGACGGCGGTGGCGCTGGCCTGTCTGGCCCCGGCCCGCACCAGACCGGCGTCGCCCCGCGCCCCGAGCGCCAGACCCAAGGCATCCAGAATGATCGACTTGCCGGCCCCGGTCTCGCCGGTCAGCACGGTCAGGCCATCCCGGACCTCGAGGTCCAGCACGTCCACCAGAACGATGTCGCGAATCGAAAGCGCGGTCAGCACGGCAGGCTCCCTTGCGGGAACATCAGGCCGGAAACGCGGTCAGAAATCTGGGGCAAGGCGAATCGTCTTCTCGGGCGATGCCGGAGAATGCGGAGCAACCGCCTCCCGGGACAAGCCCGGGAATAGAGGAACAAAAAGAAAACGTCAGCCCGGGATCAGACGACGCAGCCAGCTTTCACGCTGCGCGGTCGGCGCGACTTCCGGAGCGGCGGCCTGTTCCGACAGCAGGGCGTAGGCTTCGGAGTACCAGGGGCTGCCCGGATAGTTGAAGCCCAGCACCGAACCGTTGCGCATGGCCTCGTCCTTCAGGCCGAGGGTCAGATTGACCTCGACCAGACGATACAGGGCTTCCGGCGTGTGCGAGGTGCGCTGGTAGGCCGGGTTGTCGATCACGGTCTTGTAGCGGTTCAGGGCGGCCAGCGGCTGGTTGGCGCGCTGATAGTAGCGGCCGATAGCCATTTCCTTGCCGGCCAGCTGGTCGTTGACCATGTCCATCTTCACCGTGGCGTCGATGGCGTAGGGCGTGCCCGGATAGCGGCGGGCCACATCCCGCAGGCCGCTCAGCGCCGCCTGGGCGAAGCCCTGGTCGCGGCCCACGTCGGTGATCTGTTCGAAATTGCAGATGGCCTTCATGTAGAAGGCGTAGGGCGCGCTGGGATTGCCCGGGAACAGGGCGATGAAGCGATCCGCCGCGGCGATCGCCTCCTGATAGTGGTTGTCCTGATAATAGGCGTAGATCTGCATCAGGATCGCGCGACGCGACCATTCCGAATAAGGGTGCTGGCGCTCGACTTCCTGGAAGTAGTCGATGGCGTCGCTCCAGCGCTTCGCCTGAATGCGCTGGTAGCCGGTGTTGTACAGGGCCTCGACCGGGCGTTCCTCATAGGCCAGACGCGGACGGTTCGAACCGCCGTTACAGGCGGTGACGGTCAGGGCCGAAACGGCGGCGGCCGCCAGAACAAGACCGGAGCGGAACTTCGAAACGGACAAGGACGACCTCAAGTATGCATGCCTACGGACCACCGTCCGACGGCGCCCCCGGAAACGAGACGCGATCTCTATACCAGTGAACTTCGCAGCGCCAATGCGCGAAGAAGCGCCAAAAAAGCATGGATCGCGACTTGTGACCCCGGCGTCCCCTGATATGTAGCGCGCCAGCGCCACGGCGACATGCAGCCGGGCGATGACGGCGAAAGGATGACCGGACATGAAGCTGCTCTCTGGCAACTCGAACCGGACCCTCGCGGCCGCGATTGCAAGCCACCTCGACATGCCCCTGACCAAGGCCCAGGTGAAGCGGTTCGCCGACAATGAAGTGTTCGCGATGATCGAGGAGAACGTTCGCGGCGAGGACGTCTTCGTCATCCAGTCGACCAGCTATCCGGCCAACGACAACCTGATGGAAATGCTGATCATGACGGACGCCCTGGTCAGGGCGTCGGCCAAGCGGATCACGGCTGTCGTCCCCTATTTCGGCTACGCCCGTCAGGACCGGAAGACAGGGGGCCGCACCCCGATCTCGGCCAAGCTGGTCGCCAATATGATCACCCGCGCCGGCGCCGACCGGGTCCTGACCATGGACCTGCACGCGGGCCAGATTCAGGGCTTCTTCGACATCCCGACCGACAATCTGGTCGCCACGCCGGTTCTGGCCAGCGACATCAAGGAAAACTACCAGCGCGGCAATCTGATGATCGTCTCGCCGGACGTGGGCGGCGTGGTGCGCGCCCGCTCGCTGGCCGAGCGCCTGAACGTCGACCTGGCCATCGTCGACAAGCGCCGCCCCAAGGCGGGCGAGAGCGAGGTCATGAACATCATCGGCGACGTGGCCGGACGCGAATGCATCCTGTTCGACGACATCGTCGATTCGGGCGGCACGCTGGTGAACGCCGCCAAGGCGCTGATCGACAAGGGCGCGACCCAGGTTTCGGCCTACATCAGCCATGGCGTGCTGTCCGGCCCGGCCGTCCAGCGCGTGGCCGACGGCCCGCTGAAGGAGCTGGTGATCACCGACTCGATCGAGCAGCCGGACGAGGTGCTGGGCTGCTCCAAGATTCGCCGCGTCTCGGTCGCTCCGCTGATCGGCGAGGCCATCCGGCGGATCGCCAATGAGGAATCGGTTTCCAAACTCTTCGACTGATCTGGACGGTTTGAGGGAACGTCCTTGGTCCGGCCTCATTAGGCCCTGAAGATTCGGCGCGGGGCGTCGATGCTGAAGGAGATCTGATGAGTTCGGCCCACCGGAGCCGCGGCCTTGCCGTGGCCGCTCTCGCCGTCGCCGCCCTGCTGGCGAGCTGCGCATCCCAGTCCGCCGCTGAAAAGGCCGCCGAGGCGGAAGCGGCGCGCATCGCCGCTGAAATCGCCGCCCGCACCCCGCCGCCCATCGCCCTGAATCAGGACGTCATCGACGCCGCCTCCATCTATGTGGCCTTCACCCGCGAGATGGCCGCCCAGCAAGGCGGCTTCGCGGACGCCGAGGCGATTCAGGCGGCGCTCCGGCGCGGCTCGGCCTATGAGCCGGCCCAGCTGTCGCGCGGGTTGATCGCCTACGCCTCCATCGTCGCCCTGCAGTCGCCCGAGTTCGTCAGCGGCGTACGCCAATACGCCGTTGATCGCGCCACCCGCGAGCAACTGGCCGCCAACATCGCCTCCGACCCGCGCTGGGCCTCGCGCCTGCCGGGCGCGGACGCCGCCGCGGGCCTGATCATGGCCGCCCTGGGTCGCGACATCGACGCCCTGGGCGCCGCCGCGACCGCCATCGAGAATGACGCCTACGCCATCCAGGCCGACTCCCGGCGCTCCTGGGCCGTGGCCCCGGTGGCGAACCGCGACGGGCGACTGGCCGGGGCCAAGGCCAGCTCGGCGCAGGCCATGCTGCCCTCCGCGCCCGACGCGAGCCGCCTGACCGCCGCGGCCCACGCCGGGACCGGACTGGACCTGCCCGCCGGTCGCCCCCGCCAGCCGGGCTACCCGCCCGTGGTCGAACGCGCCCTGGCGCTGGCCGCTCTGGCGGCGCTGGGCGAGGCGGGCGACGCCGCCCTTCCCCGGACGACGGCGCTTCAGGACGATCCGGTCAGTCAGGCCTGTCTGGCGGAATCCAAGCTGATGCTGTTCCAGTGTCTGGCCGCCTCCCGCCCCAGCTATGAGGACGTGTTCTGCGTCGGCCGTCATGTGGTGCGCGACATCGCGACCTGTGTGCGCGGCGCCGCCCTGCCGGCCGCCACGGTGCGGGTGTCCGGGGTGCAGGTGGTGGAAGAGCCCCGCATCACGCCCGCTCCGGACGGTCTGGCCGCGCCGACGCCCGCGGCGCCCGCTCCGACGCCCAGCCCGACGCCCAGCCCCACGCGACGACTCAACTCCGGGCCGAACAGCAGTCTCCGCTAGGGAGAATCATCACCTTGTGATCCGCATCCTCCGGCTACGCTTGGATTAACGCTCGGAGAACCCTTTTCTCCGCGATATAGGGTGCAGTCTGTGGTCGCGTCCCGCCGGAGGGACGCTGAGGGTCGGGGTTCTGTAATGTTCAAGGGTCAAATGCGTCGCGGACTCACGCTCGCCGCTGTCGCCGCCGCCGCCGTACTCGCGGGTTGCGCCACGGATGAACCGGCCGCGCCGCCGCCCGCCCCCCCGCCCCCGCCCCCGCCGCCCGCCGTGTCGATGAACGAGGGCGTGGCGCAGGCCGCCTCCATCTATGTCGCCTTCATGCGCGACGTCGGCACCATCCCGCCCGGCGGCTTCACCGACGCCGAGGCCATTCAGGCCGCCATCCGCAAGGGCGCGGCCTATGAGCCCGCCCAGCTGTCGCGCGGCATGATCGCCTACGGCTCGATTCTGGCGCTGCAGGCGCCCGAGTTCGTGCAGGGCGTGCGCACCTACGCCGTCGATCCGGCGGGGCGTCAGGACCTGATCAACCGCATCATCGCGGACCCGGCCGTCGCCGCGACCCTGCCGGGCGCCGACGCCGCCGCGGGCCTGATCGTCGAGACCCTGGGCCGCGACGTCGCCGCCATGCACCGCATCGCCGAAGGTGTTGAAGGCGACGCCTACACCATCCAGGAACGCCGCGACCCGCGCCGCCGCTGGGCCGTGACCCCGATCCAGAATCGCGACAGTCGTCTGCAAAGCGCCAAGACCCTGTCGGCCGCCCAGATGCTGCCGTCGGCGGAAGAATCGGCCCGCCTGTTCGCCGCCGCCCACTCCGGCGCTGGTCTGGATCTGAACCCGGGCCGTTCGGGCCCGCCCTACACCCCGGCGGTGACCCGCGCCCTGGCGCTGGCCGCCCTGGCCGCCCTCGGCGCCGGGGGCGAGGACTTCCGCACCAATACCGAAGCCATGACGGTCGATCAGAACAGCGAGTTCTGTCTGAATATGTCCAAGCTGATGCTGTTCCAGTGCCTGGCGGCCTCGCGCCCCAGCTATGAGGACATGTTCTGCGTCGGCCGTCACATCGCCCGCGATCTGTCCACCTGCACCGCCCAGAACATCACTCCGCCGACGCCCGAACTGGCTCCGACGGCGGTGGCCGAAGGCGAGGCGCCGGTCGCGTCCCAGGCCGCCGAGGCCGCGCAGGCGACCACGACCGCTTCGCTGAACAGCGGCCGCTGACCGCAAAGAGTCGACAGCGGTTGCGTACCGGGGCGCTTGCGTGTAATAGCCCCCGCTCCTGATTTCGAGGGTTCAGACCCCCGCCGCGCAGGCCCAAGGTTGGCGCGGTGTTCCTGTTGTTATTTGAGGCGAGCCAGATGGCCGAGATCATCCTGAACGTGGACGTCCGCGACGGCGTCGGCACCGGCGGCGCCCGCGCCGCCCGTCGCGCCGGCATGGTGCCCGGCATCCTGTACGGCGGCGACAAGGCCCCCGTCGCCATTTCGGTGAACGAGAAGGACTTCCGCAAGTCGCTCTACACCGGCAAGCTGCTGGGCCATCTGGTGACCCTGAAGTACGGCGAAGAGACCCAGCCGGTCATCGCCCGCGACGTGCAGTTCGACCCGGTGTCGGATCGCCCGCTGCACTTCGACCTGATGCGCGTCGACGAGAAGCAGACCATCAAGATTGAAGTGCCGGTGCACTTCATCAACGAAGACCAGTGCAAGGCCTTCCGTCAGGGCGGTTCGCTGGAAATCGTCCGTCACTCGGTCGAAATCTCGGTCCGCGCCGACCACATCCCGGAAGACCTGGTGGTCGATCTGGCCGGTCACAAGCTGGGCGACACCATTCGCTTCTCGGACATCAAGGTTCCGAAGGGCGTCGAGCCGACCATCACCGACCGTGACTTCGTGATCGCCTCCATCAAGTCGTCCTCGGCCGCCAAGGCCGCCGACGAGATCGAGGAAGCCATCGCCGAGGAACAAGCCGCCGTCGAAGCCGCCGCGGACGACGTTCCGGCCACCGAGCAATCGGACGAAGGCGAAAAGACCGAAGGCTAAGTCGCCCTCGATCCACTGTTTCTGGAGCGGCCCCTTCCGTTTACGGATGGGGCCGTTTCCTTGTCTGGACCACAGCCATGATCATCGTCGCCGGCCTGGGCAATCCCGGCCCGAAATATGAGAAGAACCGCCACAACATCGGCTTCATGGCCGTCGATGAGATCGCCCGTCGCTGGAATTTCGGGCCCGAGCGGGCGAAGTTCCAGTCGGTCATCCGCGAGGGCGAGGTCTCCACGGCGAACGGCGCGGTGAAGGTGCTTCTGATGAAGCCCCAGACCTATATGAACGAGAGCGGCCGGGCCGTCGGCGAGGCGGCGCGCTTCTACAAGATCAAGCCGTCCGAGGTGATCGTCTTCCACGACGAGATCGACCTGGCCCCCGGCCGGTTCCGCATGAAGACCGGCGGCGGCGCGGCGGGCCAGAACGGCGTGCGCAGCCTGATCAGCCATCTGGGCGCCGATTTCCGCCGCGCCCGTATGGGCGTGGGCCATCCGGGCGAAAGCCATCTGGTCATGCCCCATGTGCTGGGCGACTTCGCCAAGGCCGATCAGGCCTGGCTGCAGGCCATGCTCGACGCCTGCGCCGACGCCCTGCCCTTCGCGCTGGCGGGCGACGACGAACGCTATCAGGGCGAGGTGATGCGCCTGGCCCCCGCGCCGAAATTCAGCCCCCGTCAGCAGGCCGGCAAGGCCGAGGGCTAGTCTTCAGCCTGCACCGTATAGCTGAGGGTCTCCGAGCCGCGCGCCGGGACCCTTACCCGCCAGACGGTGTCACCCGCGTCATTGACCTGACAGCGGCGGCTCTGCGCCAGCACCCGGAAGCCGCGCCAGCCGGACCACTCCGGCACGACCTCGATCTCGACCGGCCAGTCCTTGTCGTTGATGAGGGTGGCCTCAACGACGACCTTCTGCATGTAGGTGTCCTCGCCGGCCTTCCAGTCCGCCTCATCCGTGACCTCGGCCAGCACAGATAGCCCCATGGCCTCGCCGAACTCGAGCTCCAGCGGCACGCCTTCCCCCCGATCCATGAAGTCCGCTTGTCCCGTCAGGATCGCCGCCCCGTCATGGGTCTCGATCAGACTCAACCCGCCGCCTGGCATGGGGACACCGAGTCCGTCACGCGCCTCGTTGCGCAACCGCAGCAACAGCTTCGGGACCTGCGGCGCGTCATCGCTGTGATCCAGACGGACCTGATAGGTCCGGGTGAAGCGCACGTCCTGCTGATCGAAGAAGCGAATCTGTTTGGCCTGCCGGGCGTTCAGGTCGGTGGGCTCGGCCAGGGTGTAAATCTTGTAGTCGCCCAGATCCGACAGGGTCGCCCGGATGCGGCTCCCGGTGACGACGATCTCGTCGATCCCGGTATCGCCGACCACGCTGTTCGACAGGGCCGGGATCGTCGCCAGATAGTCGGTGACCGGCGTCGGGACAATTGTCCCACGCTGCGGACCGAACGGGTTGCGCGTGGTGGTGTCCAGCGGCCAGCACCGGGGCGCGACCGTGGCCACGACCGGCTCGATGGCCTCGGTGTCGTACTCGCGGGCCAGATTGCCCGCCACGACCTGCACCGGCGTATCCGTGAAGCCGCCATTGGTGAAGTTCATCAGGGTGATCCAGCCCTCGATGTCCATCGACCTTCCATCGGGAGCCAGCCGGGCCACATAGTCCGCCGACCAGTTCAGCCCCTCTGCCAGATAGGCCAGCCGGATGGTGTAGCGACCGGCCACAGGCGAGCGGGTGCGGACGGACAGGGTCGGCCGGTCACCCAGCCCATCCGGGACGCGGTCGAAGATCAGCCGCTGGTTCAATCCCTGACAGGACAGGGGCTCCAGCCGACCGTCGATCTCCAGCACCGGGCCATTCGCCCCCGAGCGGACGATTGCGGGAACCACCGTCTCGACACCCGTTTCCGGGTTGGTGCGCCCGACCTGCACCGTCTCGCCGATGGAGTGCTGCAACAGGGAGCCCGCCGTCAGGAGTTCAAAACTGCTGTTGCGCTCCAGAACCTCGCCCGGCAGCCCGTCGATGGCGGCGCTCTCGGGAATGATGCCGGGCGTCAGCCCTTCGAAACGGAGGATCGCTTCCCCGGCCGGCACATCCACCGTCCGGCTCTCCACGATCATCGCCAGCCCGTCGGTCGAGACATGGCGGGTTGCACTGCGCAGCTCATCAAGCGTGCTGGAGGTGTCGATGGGGTTGAACCGATAGATCACCAGCGTCGTCCCGTCGGGACGCGCGGAAAGGCTCTGCGTCTGGCCCCACGCGGGCGTGGCCAGCCCGGCGATCAGAGCGACGGCGAGCGCGAGACGCATGACGCTCAGTCGCCGGTGACGACAGTGGCGGTCAGTCTGGTCTCACCATTGGCGGGCACGGGAACCAGCCAGATCAGGCTGTTCCCCCGGCGCTCTGCCTCGATGGACTGGTCAGAGACCTCGGCCAGCGCGCTCAGCTCCGTCTGCCGAACCTCGACCACCACCGGCTGCGGGCGGGCGTTCCGGACGGTGTACTCCATCTGGTAACGGGTCCACGGCGTTTGCCCCCGGCGGCGCTGGACGGTTTCCTCCTGCACCACACGAGGCTGTACGGTCACGTCGAAGGCCGCACCCGTGGTGATGACGATGTCCGAGCCCGCAGGCGTGTGGGCGACACGGTCCTCGCCGACGAAGCGGGGCTCGCCCGCCGCGTCATTGACATAGACCCGCACGATTCCCGCCGGCAGGGGCGCGCCCACCCCTGACGTCGCGCTGTTGGAAAAGGTCATGGCCACCTGGGCGCCCGACGGTTCGTTCAAGGTGTCGAACCGGTTCATCTCGAAGACGTAGCGCTTGCTCGCGGGCACGCCGGAGACATCCAGCAGGCCGACCTGCTTGGTCTGGTTGTTGGCCACCGTGACCGGCTCGGGCAGGGGATAGACATAGACATCGGCCAGTCCGCGGGCGGCTCCGGCCTGGGTTCCCGCGCCACGCGGCGCGGGTGGCCGCGCATAGCTTCCGGTGCGCGGATCATACGGCGCGTTCAGCACCGACACGTCGCCCGCAACCACCCGCGTCCGCGCATTGGTGAAGGTCACGCCGGACTGGTTGTTGATCGTTACCCAGCCGGTCAGGTCCAGCGTCCCCGCCGTCTCGTCGTAGCGGGCGACATAGTCCGCCTTCCACGCCAGCCCGGTCGTCAGATAGTTCAGGGTCACGTCGCGACGGCCCGCACCCTCGGCGTCGAGCGTGACGCTCAGTGTCGGGCGGGGGCGCAGGTTGGACGGCACCTCGTCGAAGATCACGCGGGTCGGCACGCCGTCGTCGCGCAGCACCTCGATCTTGCCGCCGACCTCCAGCACGACGCCCTCGTTCGCGGCCAGCACGCGGGCCCGGTCCGTCTGCTGGGCGCCGGTGCCGGGATTGGTGCGCACAATGCCGATCTCGCCGCCCACGGCGGCCTGCATCAGGCGATCCGGCGTCAGCAGGTCATAGTCGAAATTCTGCTCCACCACCGACAGGCCGCGCCCGGAAAGGCCCACGGTCTCGGGCCGGATGCTGGCCGAGACGCCGGGGAACTCGCGTCGCGAGCGGCCCGCCGGAATGTCGAGGCTGCGCGTGTCCTCCACCAGGGCGACGTTCTGGTTATAGACGGTCAGCGACACCGCATCCGGGCCGCCGCCCCCGTCCTGCGCGTGCTGCGCGGCGACGGCGGACGCCCCCGCCAGAACTGCCATCGCGGCCCCGGCCATCAGGCCCCATCGAACGGAGTGGCGAACGGTGCGGCGAACAGACATCGGATACTCCCCCGGTTGCAGGTCGAGGCTGGCACGCGCTTCGCGAGGTGTCGACCCGAAGCGTGACGGGGCGCCGCTCTTTCTCTGGCGTCCCGGAAGCGCTACAGCCGCCGGGTGACCCGTCCGCAGACAGAGTCCTGGTCGATCTGGCGTGCGCTGGCCCTCATGGCCGCGACGTTCGCCATCGTGCTCGGAACCCTGCTGCCCTACGCCGCCATGGCGGCGGCCGGACCGGGCCAAACGCTGGTGCTCTGCTCCGCCGAAGGTCCGCAGACCATCAAGGTCGACGCCGACGGCAATCCGGATCGCAGCGTGCCGCCGGCCAAATGCGCCGCCTGCGTCATGGCCCCGGCGGCGGTCCTGCCGAACCCGCCGGTCGCCCAGCCCTGCGCCGCGCCGACCGTCACCCCGGCCTCGACCTTCACCGCCCTGATCGCCAGTCCGCCGCCGCCCGCGCGCGCGCCGCCGCGACCACCCTCCACCGCCCCGCCCCACGCCTGAACCAGACCCGGAGCGCCTTCGTGCGCCCGAACCCGCGCGCCGTCGGCGACGCGGGCCTTTTCTCTGTTTCAGGATTGATCCCTCATGTCCCTGTGGACCTCCGCGGCGCCCTGCGCCCTGCTGCTCGCCGCCGTCGCCTCCCCCGCCCTCGCGTCCGAGCCCTCGCAAGACCCGACCACCCTCGACACCGTCATCGTCACCGGAAGCCGCAATCCGGAAGACCCCGCCGTCGTGGCCGAGGCGCGTGACCGCCTGAGCCGCACGCCCGGCGCGGTCGCGGTCATCTCTTCGGAAAGCTACGCCAACCGCTTCGCCCAGACCTTCGCCGACACCCTTCGCAACGTGCCCGGCATGCTGGCGCAGAAGCGCTATGGCGAGGAAGCCCGGCTGTCGATCCGGGGGTCCGGACTGGCCCAAGGCTTCCACCAGCGCGGCGTCCTGTTCGCCCAGGACGGCGTGCCCTTCGCCGACGCCGACGGCTTCTCGGACTTCCAAGGCGTTGACCCGCTGAGCGCTCGCTACATTGAAATCTACAAGGGCGGAAACACCCTGCGCTTCGGCGGCGCCCAGCTGGGCGGGGCGATCAATCAGGTCACGCCCACCGGCCGCACCGCCGTCGACGACACGGTGATGCAGGTGGAAGGCGGATCGTTCAACAGCCTGCGGGGCAGCGTCCAGCTGGCCCGCGAGTACGGCGACTGGGACGTGTTCGCGGCCGTTTCCGGGATGGAATCGGACGGCTATCGCGACCACAGCGAACAGAGCCAGGCGCGCCTGACCCTGAACCTGGGCCGCTCTTTCGGAGAGGATCGGGAGGTCCGGCTGATCTATCAGGCCGCCGACATCAAGCAGGACATCCCCGGTTCGCTCTCGCTCGCGGACGCCCTGACCGATCCGGAAAAGGCCAATCCCGGCGCGATCAGCGGCGATCAGGCGCGGGACCTGACCCTGAAGCGCGTGACCTTGCAGACCCGCTGGCGGCTGAACGACGCCACCGTTTTCGAGGGCGCCGTCTGGGGTTGGGAGAAGGCGCTCTGGCACCCGATCTTCCAGGTCCTGAACACCAACAGCGAGACGGTCGGTCTGTTCGGCCGGTTCGACTGGACCGGCCAGGTCGCCGGGATGCGGGCCGATCTGTTCTACGGCCTCAGCTATCGCGACGGTCAGATCGACAGCCAGCGCTACATCAACACCGCGGGACAGACCGGCGCCCTGACCGCCGACAATCTGCAGAAGGCGACGGGGCTGGACGTCTTCGCCGAGGGCCGGCTGTTCGTCACCGACCGGCTGGCGCTGGTGGCGGGCGGTTCGTTCGGACGGGCCACGCGCGACTACGCCGATCGCGTCAACGCCGCCAACAATGACGACATCGACTACGAGTGGTTCTCGCCGCGACTGGGCCTGCTGTGGGAGGCGCAAGACGGGGCGCAGGTCTTCGCCAATGTGACCCGCTCGGTCGAGCCCCCGACCTACGGCGCCCTCGTTCAGGCGCCACTGGTGGGCTTCACGCCGGTGGATGTGCAGGATGCCTGGACCGCCGAGATCGGCACGCGCGGCCGTCGCGGCTCCCTGGCCTGGGACGTGACCGTCTATCGCAGCGAGATCGACGGCGAGCTGCTGAACTTCGTCACCGGCCCCGGCATCCCCGCCGCGACCTTCAACGCGGGCGAGACGGTGCACCAGGGTCTTGAGGCGGGTCTGGACTGGCGCCTGCCGACCGAACTGGCCGACGGCTCGCTGCTGCTGCGCCAGACCTATGCCTGGAGCGACTTCCGCTTCGTCAACGACCCGCGATGGGGCGACAATCGCCTGCCGGTCGCGCCGGAGCATGCCTGGCGCGGGGAACTGGCGTGGCGTCATCCGTCCGGCCTGAGCCTGACCCCGTCGGTTGAATGGCGGATCAGCGACGCCTGGGTCGACTACGCCAACACGCTGAAGGCGCCCGGCTATACCTTGCTGGGACTGAACGCGAGCTGGGAGGTCAAGGACGGGCTGACCCTGTTCGTGGACGGCCGGAACCTGACGGACGAGCGGCACGTCAACGAGTTCTCGGCCATCACCGACGCCGGTCTGGCTTCGACCGTCGTGTTCAACCCCGGCGAGGGACGCGCTGTGTTCCTCGGCCTGCGGCTGGCCCTCTGAGGCGGATCGGTGGAGGCGGCCCCGGCGGCCTCCCCGACCACATGAGCATTGAAGATGACCGATACCTCGACCTCTTTCGCCGCCCCGCCCGCCACACCCCTGTCCGGCGCCTACCGGGCCGTCTGGCGGTGGCATTTCTATGCGGGCCTGCTGGTCATGCCCGTGTTGATGCTGCTGGCCCTGACCGGCGGCCTGTATCTGTTCAAGGACGAGATCGACCACGCGGTCTATCGCCGGATGATCGAGGTTCCGGCCTCCACCCGGCAAGCCGCGCCCGAGGCCTGGGCCGCCGCCGCGGCGCAGGTCGGACAGGGCCGGGCCGCCGCCGTGATCATTCCCGCCGCACCGGACCAGGCCGTTCGCATCCGGGTGGACCGCCCGGACGGCTCACAGCGCACGGCCTTCGTCGATCCCCACACCGGCCACGTCACAGGCGTCACCGGCTACGGCGGGGTGATGGAGATCATCAAGCAGGTCCACTCGCTGACCCTGTTCGGCCCGGCGATGAACCTGCTGGTCGAGATCGTGGCGGGCTGGACCATCGTGCTGTTCGCCACCGGCCTGTACCTGTGGTGGCCGCGCAAACGGAAGGCGGGCGTCGTCGCCCTGACCTCCACCGATACGCGCCGCCGTCCCTTCTGGCGCGATCTGCACGCCCTGACCGGCATCTATGTCGGCGGGGTGGTGCTGTTCCTCGCCGTCACCGGCATGCCCTGGTCGGCGGTGTGGGGCGACAAGGTGATGGACGTGGTCAAGAGCAGCGGCCTCGGTCGTCCCGCCGCCCCCGTCGCGGGCGCCTGGCAGCGGGCCGAGCACGCCGATCACGCACAGGGCGCCGGCTGGACCATGGAGGGCGTCACCCTGCCCTCCCATGCCCATCACCCGGCCTCGGCGGGCCTGTCCGAGGTCGTGGCCATGGCCGAGGCGGCGCGCCTGCCCCGCCCCTACGCCGTCTCCATCCCCTTGGGCGACGCCACGACCTGGACCGTCACCGCACAGGTCACGCGAGTTCAGGACACCCGCGCCCTCTACATCGACCCCGCACAGGGCAAGGTCGTCGCCGACATCGGCTACGGCCAGTTCGGCGCGGGCGCCAAGGCCATCGAATGGGGCATCTACACCCATCAGGGCACGCAGTTCGGCCCGATCAACCGCTGGGTCATGCTGGCGGGCTGTGTCGGCGTCTGGCTACTGGCGATCAGTGGGCTGATGATGTGGTGGAAGCGCCGCCCGCCGCGCCTGTCCAGGGGCCTGATCGGCGCCCCGCCCGCGCCGGAGGGACTGAAGGTTCGCTTCGCCGTCCTGGCCATCGTCCTGCCCCTGTGCCTGCTCTATCCCCTCACCGGCGCCAGTCTGATCGTCGCGCTTGTCGGCGAACGGTTGATCCGCGCCGTCATCCGTTCCAGACCTGCCGCAGCCTGAAAGACATCCAGACCATGATCCGCACCCTGATCCCCCTCGCCGCCGTCGCCGCCCTGCTGGGCGCCTGTTCCAACGACGGGGCGAAAGCCCCGGCCGGTTCGCAGGCCGCCGTCGTCGTCGCCGACGCCCTGTGCCGTCCCACCCCGGTCGGCCGTCAGGCGACCGGCTGCTACCTGACCCTGACCTCGCCCGCCGCTGACACCCTGGTCAGCATCTCGACCCCCGCCGCCGGGCGGACGGAGATCCACGAGAGCAAGATCGAGAGCAATATGATGATGATGCGCCAGCTGAAGGCGGGCCTGCCCCTTCCGGCCGGGCAGACGGTCGAGCTGAAGCCCGGCGGCAACCACATCATGCTGCTGGCCATTGAACAGCCGCTGACCGAGGGCCAGACCATCCCCCTGACCCTGAATTTCGCCGCCGCCGCTCCGGTGACGGTTCAGGCGACCATCGGCCAGCCGAAGATCGACGAGTACGGCACGCCGACCGGCCACTGAGGCGCTCGAACACGCGCGAGCCTGACAAACGGGATCGAACCCGCTAAAGGCTCGCGCTCACTCGAAAGCTCCAGAAGACCATGGCCCTTAAAGTCGCGATCGTCGGCCTGCCCAACGTCGGCAAGTCCACCCTGTTCAACGCCCTGACCAAGACGGCGGCGGCCCAGGCGGCCAACTACCCGTTCTGCACCATCGAGCCGAACACCGGCGACGTGGCCGTGCCCGAACCGCGCCTGAACGCCCTGGCCGAGATCGCGGGCTCCAAGGAAATCATCCCGTCGCGCATCACCTTCGTGGACATCGCCGGTCTGGTGCGCGGCGCGTCCAAGGGCGAAGGTCTGGGCAACCAGTTCCTGGCCAACATCCGCGACTGTGACGCCATCGCCTTCGTCGCCCGCTGCTTCGTCGACGACGACATCACCCACGTCGAGAACCGCATCGACCCGATCAGCGACCTCGAGATCATCGAGACCGAGCTGATGCTGGCCGATCTCGAAAGCCTCGAGAAGCGCTACGCCAACGTCGAGAAGCGCGCCAAGACCGGCGACAAGGAGATGCAGAACACCCTGCGTCTGATCAATCTTGCGCTGGAGCAACTGCGCGCCGGCAAGCCCGCCCGCGTCGCCGAAATCTCGAAGGAAGACCAGAAGGCGTGGCACATGCTGCAGCTTCTGACCTCCCTGCCCGCCCTGTACGTCGCCAACGTCGATGAAGGCTCGGCCGACAAGGGCAACGAACTGTCCGATCTGGTCGCCAAACGCGCCGCCGCCGACAACGCCAAGTCGGTCGTCATCTCGGCCAAGATCGATTCCGAACTGGCCGTGCTGGACGCCGAGGAACAGGCCGAATTCCTCGAGACCCTGGGTCTGGCCGAACCGGGCCTGAACCGCCTGATCCGCGAGGCCTACGCCCTGCTGGGTCTGCAGTCCTACTTCACCGTCGGACCCAAGGAAGCGCGCGCCTGGACCATCCACGTCGGCGACACCGCTCCGCAAGCGGCCGGCGTGATCCACACCGACTTCGAGAAGGGCTTCATCCGCGCCGAAACCATCGCCTTCGAGGACTACATCGCCTTCAAGGGCGAAGCGAAGGCCCGCGAGGCCGGCAAACTCCGCGCCGAAGGCAAGGCCTACGTCGTCAAGGACGGCGACGTGATGAACTTCCTGTTCAACTGATCGACCGGGGGACCGGGTCCAGCCGACCCGGTCCGTCACTCGCCCTGATCACGAAATCGCGGTCACGCTTGCATCCTGCGCCTGTTTTTGCGACCCGTTCTTCAGTGTCGAGAACAAGGGGGCGCCCGCATGGCTCAGAACACCAATCCCTGGAGCAAGGCCATCGATCCGTTGGCCGAGGATATCGCGACCGTGCTGAAAAGCATGGGCGGTTCCGCGCATCAGAAGGATGTCGTTCAGTGCGTGGCCGCCATGAAACGCCAGCGCGGCGAGACCGTCGCCCAGGATCTGGCCTCGCGCATCGTCGAGGTGTTCGAACACTACCGCGAACTGTTCTTCCGCCCCTTCGGCGAGGGCTCGATGCGCTGGGCCCTGCAACCCGGCGTCGCCTGAGTTCAGCACGGCGACCACGAAAAAGGCCCGCGGTTCGCACCGCGGGCCTTCGTCATATCAGGCTTAAGTCGCTTAGAAGCGACGCACGAAGCTCACGCCGTAGGTGTCGGCTTCACCGGCGTCACCGCGGAAGTCGCGGCGGGTCCAGTCGGCGCGGATGCCGTTCTGGCCGTCGATGAAGTAGTTGGCGCCGACGCCGTAGTTGATGCTCTCGGTGCTGTCGGAATCCTGGATGCCGGCGACCTCGGCCTTCACGCGCGTGGTGCCGTAGCCGAGACGACCGAACAGTTCGAAATTCTCGTTGATCGGCAGCTTGGCGACGCCATAGGCGGCGGCGTCATACTTGTGCTCCACCGTGCCCGGCACGCCGGCGACGGTGAAGTCGTCGTCGCTCACGCCGATCGAGGCTTCACCCTCGACGCCGAAGTTGCGGGTGAAGTCATAGCCCATACGGCCGGTGACGGCGCCCAGGTCGCCGCCGTCCGTATCCAGCTGCGTGTAACCGATCGAGCCGGTCACCCGCGAACCGGGTTCCTGCGCCATGGCCGGCGCGGCGATCAGAGTAATGGCGGCAGTCGCGAGAAGAACGTTACGCATTGTTTCTGTATCCTCTAGATGCGGTGACTTCTGTGGTCACCGGCCCCATCCAGCGGGATACAAAATGGGTCGGGAACGGACAGGTTCCAGACCTGTCCGCTGACTTCCCCAAGACTGTGAGATTGCAGGCACAGACGCCGATACGCCAATCCAGACCTTATCGTGGCCCAATTCTGGCAATGCGAAACCTACCTGTCCTTTTCGCGCTCCGCCCCCGACCGCGCATCCAGCGCGGCCTGGGCCGCGGCCAGACGGGCGATGGGCACGCGATAGGGCGAGCAACTGACGTAGCTGAGGCCCACCTCCTCGCAGAAGGCGATCGACGACGGATCACCGCCGTGTTCACCGCAGATGCCCATCTTGATGTCGGCGCGCACCGCCCCGCCTCGCTCCTTCGCGATGCGGATCAGGTCGCCGACGCCGTCACGGTCCAGACGGACGAACGGGTCGGTCTCGAAGATACCCTTGTCCATATAGGCCTGCAGGAAGCGGCCGGAATCGTCGCGGCTGATGCCGAAGGTGGTCTGGGTCAGGTCATTGGTGCCGAAGCTGAAGAACTGGGCGTGCTCGGCCAGATCTCCGGCGCGCAGGGCGGCGCGGGGCAGTTCGATCATGGTTCCGACCAGATACTCGACCGTGTCAGCCGCCTCCTCGAAGACGGCCTTCGCCGTCCGGTCGGTGAGCTCGCGCAGATACTTCATCTCCAGACCCAGGGCGACCAGCGGATGCATGATCTCCGGGATCGGGGCCAGGCCTGATGCTTTCTTCACGTCCAGCGCGGCTTCCAGCACCGCGCGGACCTGCATCTCGTAGATTTCCGGGTAGGCGACGCCGAGGCGGCAGCCGCGATGGCCCAGCATCGGGTTGGTCTCGTGCAGTTCCTTGGCCCGGCGCTTCAGCTTGGCGGCGTCCAGCCCCGAACCGGCGGCGAGGGCGTCGATGTCCTCTTCCGTGTGCGGGATGAACTCGTGCAGCGGCGGATCGAGCAGGCGCACCGTCACCGGCAGGCCCGACATGATTGTGAACAGCTCGACGAAATCCGCCTTCTGGAACGGCGCGATCCTGGCCAAAGCTTTCCGGCGACCCGCTTCATCATCAGCCAGGATCATCTCGCGCACGGCGGCGATCCGGGTGTCGTCAAAGAACATGTGCTCGGTCCGGCACAGGCCGATGCCTTCGGCGCCGAAGCCGCGCGCGGTCCTGGCGTCCAGCGGGGTCTCGGCGTTGGCGCGGACGTTCAGGCGACGCACCTTGTCCGCCCAGCCCATCAGGGTCTGGAAGTCGCCGGTCAGTTCCGGCTCGATCATGGCCACGGCGCCGTCCAGCACCTCACCCTTGCCGCCGTCGATGGTGATGACCTCGCCCGCCTTGAAGGTGCGGCCGCGCGCGGTGAAGGTCCGCGCCTTGTCATCAATGTGGATTTCGCCCGCGCCCGAGACGCAGGGACGGCCCATGCCGCGCGCGACCACCGCGGCGTGGCTGGTCATGCCGCCTCGCGCCGTGACGATGCCGCGCGCCGCGTGCATGCCGTGGATGTCTTCGGGCGAGGTTTCCTCGCGCACCAGAATGACCGCTTCGCCCAGCTGGGCCAGACGCTCGGCCTCGTCGGCGTCGAAGACGATGGCGCCCGTCGCCGCGCCCGGCGAGGCGGGCAGGCCCTGCGCCACCACGGTGCGGGCCGCGTTCGGGTCCAGCGTCGGGTGCAGCAGCTGGTCCAGCGCGGCGGGCTCGACCCGCGACACGGCTTCTTCCTGCGAGATCACGCCCTCGGCGGCCAGCTCCACGGCGATCTTCAGCGCCGACCTGGCCGTGCGCTTGCCGTTGCGGGTCTGCAGCATCCAGAGGCGGCCCTGTTCGACCGTGAACTCGATGTCCTGCATGTCGCGGTAGTGGCTCTCCAGCTTGGTCACCACCTCCACGAACTGGCCGAACACCTCCGGCATGGCCTCTTCCATCGAGAGGGCCGTTTCGCCCATCTCCTCGCGGCCCGCCCTGGTCAGCGACTGCGGCGTGCGGATGCCCGCCACCACGTCCTCGCCCTGGGCGTTGATCAGGAACTCGCCGTACAGCTTCGCTTCGCCCGTCGACGGATTGCGCGTGAAGGCCACGCCCGTCGCCGAGGTCTCGCCCATGTTGCCGAACACCATCGACTGGATGTTCACGGCCGTGCCCCAGCTCTCGGGGATGTCGTGCATGCGGCGATAGAATTTGGCCCGGTCGTTCATCCAGCTGGTGAACACGGCGCCGACGGCGCCCCACAGCTGGTCATTCGGATCTTGCGGGAAGGCGTGGCCGAGGTTGCGCTCGACCACCGCCTTGTAGTCGGCGACGACCTTTTCCCAGTCCTTCGCCGTCAGATCGGTGTCGACGGTGACGCCCAGACGGTCCTTGTGGTCGTCCAGAACCTCCTCGAACTCGTCGTGGCCGATGCCCAGCACCACGTTCGAATACATGGTGATGAAACGGCGGTAGCTGTCGAAGGCGAAGCGGCGGTCGCCCGACAGGGCCGCCAGACCTTCCACCGTCTCGTCGTTCAGGCCCAGATTCAGGACCGTGTCCATCATCCCCGGCATCGAGGCGCGGGCGCCCGAGCGGACCGAGACCAGCAGCGGATTCTTCGCGTCGCCGAAGGTCTTGCCGACGATGCCCTCGACCTTGGCCAGCCCGGCCTTCACCTGTTCGGTCAGGTCAGCGGGATAGCTCTGGCCCTGCGCATAGTAGTGGTTGCAGGCCTCGGTGGTGATGGTGAAGCCCGGCGGGACCGGCAGCCCCAGCGCCGACATCTCGGCCAGGTTCGCCCCCTTGCCGCCGAGAAGATTCTTCATCGAAGCGTCGCCGTCGGCCGAACCGCCGCCGAAGCCGTACACCCACTGAGTCATCAGTTAAGCCCCTGAACCGTGGTGATCACGCGGCGGATTCGCTCCGCTCGCTGTTGCATGCGCCCCGCTTACCGCTTGTGCACTGCGAAGGCGACCCTGAGCGCGTAACAAAACGTGAGCGCCTGTGACGGTTCCGCGCGGCCTCCCGACCGAAACATCAATTCCGGTGACACGGACCCCCGCAGACGCCCCGACCGGTTACCCCGCCTTAACCGTAAGGATTCACCATGCCCGCTCAATCCTGTGCGGGGCCGCGTTTCCATGTCCGAACTCAAGACCGACGTCATCCATCGGGGCGATTGCATCGAGGTGCTGCGCACCCTGCCCGACGCCTCGGTCGACATGGTCTTCGCCGATCCGCCCTATAACCTCCAGCTGGGCGGCGACCTGCTGCGTCCCGACAACTCGAAGGTCGACGCGGTCGACGACGACTGGGACAAGTTCGGCAGCTTCGCCGAGTACGACGCCTTCACCCGCGAGTGGCTGAAGGAATGCCGCCGGGTGCTGAAGCCGGAAGGCTCCATCTGGGTGATCGGCAGCTATCACAACGTCTTCCGCCTCGGCACGGCGATCCAGGACCTGGGCTTCTGGGTTCTGAACGACATCATCTGGCGCAAGTCGAACCCGATGCCGAACTTCAAGGGCACCCGGTTCACCAACGCCCATGAGACCCTGATCTGGGCCGCCCGCAGCCGCGACCAGAAGCGCTACACTTTCAACTACGACGCGCTGAAGGCCTTCAACGAAGACACCCAGATGCGCTCGGACTGGACGCTCGCCCTTTGTACGGGTGACGAGCGGATCAAGGACGCCGACGGCAAGAAGGCCCACCCGACCCAGAAGCCCGAGGCCCTGCTGCACCGCGTGCTGCTGTCGGCGACCAGGCCGGGCGACGTGGTTCTGGACCCCTTCTTCGGCACCGGCACCACCGGCGCCGCCGCCAGGCGTCTGGGCCGCCACTTCATCGGCATCGAGCGCGACGAGACCTACGCCAAGGTCGCCGAGAAGCGCATCAAGGCCGTCATCCCCGCCGCGCCGGAAGACCTGGCCGTCATGGGCTCCAAGCGTAACGAACCCAAGGTGCCGTTCGGCGCCCTGGTCGAGGCGGGCCTGCTGCGTCCGGGCGACCGCCTGTACTGCCCCAAGGGCGAACGCGAGGCCCGCGTCCGCGCCGACGGCTCTCTGGTCGCCGGTTCGCTCAGCGGCTCGATCCACAAGCTCGGCGCCCTGTTCGAGAACGCCCCCGCCTGCAACGGGTGGACCTACTGGCGCTTCAAGACCGATCAGGGCTTCCGCAGCATCGACGCCCTGCGCGCCGAAATCCGCGCGGGGATGCAATAGGGCAAGATTGCGGATCAGGCGCCTTTGCCCATATGATCAGGAATGGCGATGAAGAAACAACGCACCAACGGTGCCGTGGTCAGCCTTAAGGGGCGGGACAAGGACAGCGGCGTATTTGTGCACCGACGCGCCGCGAATGGCACGGTCATCACATCCATGAACCGTGATGTTTACGACACCGCTCTTGCCAATGCCAAGGCGGCTTTGCGCAAGAAGTCCGCAGTCTCCGCAAGCTGATGTCGCACTCACAGACCTACAACGAGGTCTTTGAGCGGCTCGTCACCGACACCGACGATATTGAAGGCTTCATCGCCTACGGTCTCTACAAGCAGGCGAAGCGGGAATGGCTGATTGCATTCCACTCAGAAAATCAGCGCTCGCCAAGTTTGAAAGAGCTGAACGCCTATAACAAAACCTGGACTGACACGTCTCTGCAGGCGCTCCGGGAGAATGCTGAAAGCGCCCTTTCCGCATATGCCGACACCATCATTGATGTCGCGACGCCGGAAATCGAGGCCGAAGCACTGAAAGTTGGGCGGCCGATCTGGAAAGATTTGCTGATCGGGGCCAGTTCGGCCCTCACGTACTCGCTTCTTTTGATTGTCGCTTCCTATCTAATTCAGGTCTTCGGCAACGACATTGCTGATGCCTACCGGAGCTTGTCGCCCGGCGCCTGATCTCATCCCGAAAACGCACCCAGCCCCCGCTCCAGCGCCTTCCTGAACACCGTCGGCAGCGCGCCCAGCGCCTGTTCCACCGGCGTCCAGACGAAGTCGCCCGTCCCCTCGCCCGTCCGCACGTCCAGCGTCAGGCTGAAATGGGTGAAGACGTGCTCGACGAACCCCGCCTCGCGCCAGTCGGCGTCCACGGGCGGTATCGTGTCCGGCGCGGCGCTCCAGTCCGAGGTCGGCAGGCCCAGCATGCCGCCCAGCAGCCCCTTGTCCGGCCTGCGGACCAGCGCCACACGCCCCTGTTCATCCCTCAACACCCAGGCGACGCCTGACCGGCGGGGCCGCTCGGCCTTCTTCAGCTTCAGCGGATAGCGTTCCGGCTGGCCGCCCGCATATCCGGCGCACCATGTCGTCAGCGGGCAGTCCCCGCATAGCGGCGACTTCGGACGGCAGACGGTGGCTCCCAGATCCATCAACGCCTGCGCCCAGTCCCCCGGCCGCTCGTCCCGCACCAGCGATCCCGCCAGCGCGCGCAGTTCGGGCCGGGCCGTCGGCACGGGCGTCTCGACCGCGAACAGCCGTGCCATGACGCGCTCCACATTGCCGTCCACCACATTGGCCGCCTCGCCGAAGGCGATGCCGGCGACGGCGGCGGCGGTGTAGGCGCCCACCCCCGGCAGGGCCAGCAGCCCCGCCTCGGTATCGGGGAACACGCCGCCGTGCCCGCCCGCCACCGCTCGCGCACAGGCCAGCAGATTGCGGGCGCGAGCGTAGTACCCAAGCCCCGCCCAGGCGGCCATGACATCCGCATCCTCCGCCGCCGCCAGATCAGAGACCGTCGGCCAGCGCTCGGTGAACTTCAGGAAGTACGGCGTGGCGTGCGGCGTGGTGGTCTGTTGCAGCATCACCTCGGACAGCCAGACCCGGTACGGATCGGGCCGCCCCCTCGATCCGGGCGGCGCGCGCCAGACAAGCGTCCGCGCATGGACGTCATACCAGCCCAGCAGGGCGGATCGGATCGCGGGCACGTCGGCGGGGACGGAAGGCATCGGTCGCGCTATAACCCGGAAATGCGCCGCACGCTGCCCACTGACGCCGAAGCCCGGGAAATCCTGTCCCGCCGACGCACCCGCCCGGCTCCCCGCCCGGCGCCCAAGGCCGGTCGCGCGCTTCAGGGGCTGATCAAGGAACTGGACGCCAAGCTTGGTCGCGGCGCGGGCGCGCTGGAGCCGCGCTGGCGCGAAATCGTCGGCGAACGGCTGGCCCGCGTCACCCGCCCGCAGAAACTGACCAAAGGGCGCGCCGGCGCCGGGGGCACGCTGGAGCTGCGCGTGGCCGGTCCCGCCGCCCTGCTGGTCCAGCACCAGTCGGAGGACATCATCCAGCGGGTCAACCTGTTCCTGGGGCCCGGCGCGGTCGAGAAGCTGCGCATCGCCCAGGGACCGGTTAAGCCCCTGCCGGACACGCCCGCCGCCCCGGCCCGCAAGGCCGCGACCGCCGCCCCCCTGCCCGCCCATCAGGAGGCCGAGCTGAAGGCCTCCCTCGCCGACGCGCCCGACAGTCTCAAGGGGGCGCTGGAGAAGCTGGGGCGGGCGGTCCTGCGCGAGACCCGCGACACCTGAACCGTTGACAAGGCGGCCTCCGACGGGTCTCGATCCGCCCCGAACCAGAGGGGCTTCCATGCGCAACATCACCACCTTCATCAGCCGCCGCGCGGCCATCGTGACCGCGATCGCGGCCTCGGCCGTACTGGCCGTCGGCTGCGCCAAGGACACCACCGCCGCCGCTGAAGGGGACATGTCGATGGGGACCGGCCCGGTCACCGTGGTCGAATACGCCTCGGTCACCTGCCACGTCTGCGCCGCCTGGCAGCACGAGAACTGGGAAGCCTTCAAGACCCGCTATATCGACACCAACAAGGTCCGCTTCGTCTTCCGCGAAATCCCGACGCCCCCGGCCAATGTCGCCGTCGCCGGCTTCCAGGTCGCCCGCTGCGCCGGTGAGGACAAGTATTTCGACGTCGTCCACGCCATCATGGAAAGCCAGACCGAATGGCAGACGGGCGGCAATCCGCGCGACACCCTGTTCCGCATCGGCAACGGCGCGGGTCTGACCAACAGCCAGATCGAGACCTGCATCAAGGACCCGAAGGGCCTTGAGGCGATCGACGCCCGCGCCCGCGCGGCGCGCGAGGCCGGTGTTGACGGCACCCCCAGCTTCTTCGTCAACGGCACGAAGATCGTCAGCCCCGGCTCGGCCAGCGGCCCGACCCTGAATGACATCGCCGCGGCCATCGACGCCGAACTGGCGAAATAACCCCTGCGGGGTTTCAGACGGCGAAGGGTTGTCGTTGACAAACCTTCGCCGCACCTGTTCTCGAAAGTCCTTGCACGCACGCGCGCGACAGAATCGCGCGATGCTTGGAAATCTCGTCGAGTGAGGACTGCCCCATGACGTTCCGTTACGCCGACATGAGCCGCCGCGCGGCCCTGTCCGCCGCCGCCCTCGCCGCCATGGCGACACTGACCGGCTGTGGCGGCGGGTCTTCCGCCCCCGCCCAGGGCGACATGGCCCTCGGCGCCGCCGAAGGCGCCAAGGTCACGGTCATCGAATACGCCTCGGTCACCTGCCCCCACTGCGCCGCCTGGCAGGAAGAGACCTGGCCCGGCTTCAAGGCCAAATATGTGGACACCAACAAGGTCCGCTACGTCTTCCGCGAACTGCGCACCCCGCCCGCCAACGTCGCCGCCGCCGGTTTCGCCGTCGCCCGCTGCGCCGGTGAAGACAAGTATTTCGACGTCGTCCACGAGCTGATGTCGAACCTGCCTGAACTGCAGGGCGCCGACCCGCGCTCGACCCTGTTCCGCATCGGTAACGGCGCGGGCCTGAGCAACAGCCAGATCGAGGCCTGCATCAAGGACCCGGAAAACCTCAAGGCCAGCGACGAACGGGACCGTCAGGCCCTGCGCGCCGGCGTCACCGGCACGCCGACCTTCTTCGTCAACGGCACGCAGGTGATCAGCCCCGGCTCGAACAGCGGCGCGACCCTGACCGACCTGTCGACCGCAATCGACGCCGAACTGGCCAAGTAAGCCCATGCTGACGGGGCCGCGGCGAACCCTTCTGCTTCTGGCGCTGGCCCTGCCGGCGCTGCTTGCGACGACGTCCGCGCCGTCACAGGCGCAGACGCCCGCGGCTCCCGTCCCGGCCGTCACAGCGGCCGACCGCACGCTGGGCCGCGCCGACGCTCCGGTGACGGTGATCGAGTACGCCTCCTTCACCTGCCACCACTGTTCGGACTGGCACCAGTTCGTCTTTCCGCTCTTCAAGCAGCGCCTGATCGACACCGGTCAGGTGCGCTTTGTCTTCCGCAACCTGCCGACCAGCCCGGACAGCCTGTCCCTGCCCGCCGCCGCGATGGCGCGCTGTGCGGCGCCGGAAAAGTTCTTCGATGTGGTCTCGGTCCTGATGCGCGGTCAGTCGGCCGTGCTGAACGGCGGGCGTCAGGAGGACTGGTACGACCCGGCCATCGCCGTCAGCGGCCGCACCCGCGCCCAGTTGACCGCCTGCGCCGACCTGCCCGCCACGCGCGCCGCGCTGGAGCGGGACATCAACGGAGCCGCCGCCGCCGGAGCGACGACCACCCCCGCCTTCTTCGTCAACGGACGCCGCGTGACCGACCGCTCTCTGGGCGGTCTGGAGGTCGCCGTCCGCGCGGCCGCCGCGGCCCGCTAGGCCCACCCGCCGGTGCAGTTCCAGCGCCTCAGACTCGTCGGCTTCAAGTCCTTCGTCGACGCGCAGGAATTCCATATCGAGCCCGGCCTGACCGGTATCGTCGGCCCCAACGGCTGCGGCAAGTCCAACGTCCTTGAGAGCCTGCGCTGGGTCATGGGCGCCAACTCGGCCAAGGCCATGCGCGGTCAGGGCATGGACGACGTCATCTTCGCCGGCGCCGCCAACCGCCCACCGCGCAGCCACGCCGAAGTCCAGCTGACCATCGACAACGCCCAGCGCCGCGCGCCCCAGCCCTTCACCGACAGCCCGATCCTCGAGGTGTCGCGCCGCATCGACCGGGGGCAGGGCTCGACCTACCGGATCAACGGCAAGGAGGTCCGCGCCCGCGACGTCCAGCTGCTTTTCGCCGACGCCTCAACCGGCGCCAACTCCCCGGCTCTCGTCCGTCAGGGCCAGATCAGCGAACTGATCGCCGCCAAACCCCAGAACCGTCGCCGCATTCTCGAGGAAGCCGGCGGGGTCGCGGGCCTGCACACTCGCCGCCACGAGGCCGAACTGCGCCTGAAGGCCGCCGAGGCCAACCTCGAACGTCTCGACGACATCGGTCGCGAACTGGAGACCACCCTCGGGCGCCTGAAGCGCGAGGCGCGGCAGGCCGAGAAGTACAAGAAGATCTCCGCCGAGATCCGCGCGCTTCAGGCATCGCTGCTCTACGTCCGCTGGAACGACGCCCGCCTCGCCGCCGAGGGCGCCGCGCAGGAACTGGCCGAGGCCGACCGCGCCGTGGTGGAGGCGACCACCGCATCCGGCCGCGCCCAGACCGCCGCCCTGAACGCGCAGGAAGCCCTGAAGCCCGCGCGCGAGGAAGACGCCGTCGCCGGCGCCCTGCTGCATCGCGCCAGCCTGGAGCGCGACCGCCTCGACATGGCCGAGCAGCAGGCCCGCGCCGAGGTCGAGCGGCTGAAGGCCGAGGGCGCCCGCATCGCCGCCGACATCGAGCGCGAAACCGGCATGGCCGGCGACGCTGAAAGCGAGCTGGCCCGGCTGACCGAGGCCTTCGACCGCGTCTCCGCCGAGATCGCCGCCGCGCCCGCGCGAGGCCCGCAACTGGACGCCGCCCTGCTGGCCGCCGAAGACGCGCGCCGCGCCGCCGATGCCGAGGTCGAGCGCGTGGCCGGGGCCGTCGCCGCCGTCGAGGCCCGCGTCTCCGCCGAGAACGCTCGCAAGAGGGACGCCGAGGCCCGCGTCGAACGCGCCAGAACTCAGCTCGCCTCGGCCCAGCGTGAACGCGATGCGCTCGGCCCGCTCGAGACGCCTGAGATCGAGGCCGCCCGCACCGCTCTGGAACAGGCGCAGGCCGCCCTGACGGCCGCCCGCGCCGCCGTCGAGACCGCCGAGGCGGACCGGGGCGACAAGGCCCGGGCCGAACAGGAGGCCCGTCAGGCCGCCCGCGCCGCCGAGGACCGTCTGGGCCGCCTCCAGACCGAGGCCCGCGGCCTCGCCCAGCTGCTGGTTCAGGGCAAGCGCGAGCACGCCCCGGCGCTGGACAGGGTGCAGGCAGACAAGGGCTATGAAGCCGCCCTCGCCGCCGCCCTCGGCGACGATCTGGACGCCGCGCTGGACGCCCGCGCCGCCGCCTACTGGGCCGGGGCGACGGTTCCCACGCCGTCATGGCCCAAGGGGGTGACGCCGCTGGCCGACCACGTCTCGGCCCCCGATCAGCTGAAGGCCCGTCTGGCCCTCTGCGGCGTGGCGGCGAAGGATCAGGTCGCGGCCCTGGCGAAGGACCTGCCCGTCGGCGCCCGTCTGGTCACCACCGACGGCGACCTGTGGCGCTGGGACGGCTTCGTCCAGCGCGCCGAGGCCCCGCGCCCCGCCGCCGTCCGTCTGGCCCAGCGCACGCGCCTGTCCGAGCTCGAAGCCGAGATTGATCAGGGCAAGCCCGCGCTCGACGCCGCCCAGACCGCGCTGAAGTCCGCCACCGACGCCTTCCGCGGGGCTGAGGAGCGGGTGAAGACCGCCCGCGCCGCCCCCTTCCCGCTCGACAAGGCCGTGACCGCCGCCCGCGACCGCGTCGAGGCCCTCGGTCGCGAACAGGCGCGCAAGGAAGCCCGCGCGCAGGCGCTGGACGAGACCCTGACGCGCCTGACCGCCGAGGTCGAGGCCGCCGAGGCCGCCCTTCAGGAGGCGCAGGGGACCGAAGCGCCATCCGAAACCCTCGCCGCCCTGCGCGAGGAGCTGACCACCGCCCGCGCCGCCGCTGACGCCGCCCGCACCGCCTCCGCCACCGCCCGCGTCGAGCGCGACAGCGAGGCCCGCGAGGTCGCCGCCCGCCAGTCCCGCGTCGAGGGCATCAAGCGGGAGCGCGAAGGTTGGGCCGGACGCGCGAAGGACGCCAAGGCCCGCGTCACCGCGCTGGAGAAGGACGCGACCACCACCGCCGCCAAACTCAAGCAGGCATCCGACGCACCCGATCAGCTGGCCGCCCAGCGCTCGGCCCTGCTGGACGCCCTGACCACTGCCGAGACCCGCCGAAAGGCGGCCGCCGACGCCCTCGCCCTGGCCGAGACCGCCGCCGGGGACGCTGACCGCGCAGCCCGCGCCGCCGAAACCGCCGCCTCGCAGGCGCGCGAGGCCCGCGCCGGCCTGGCCGCCCGCGCCGAGGCCGCCGTCGAAAAGCTGGCCGACGCCACGAAGAACGTCGAGGAAACGGCGCAGATGTCGCCGGAGGAGCTGGGCCAGAAGCTGACCGACGACGCCGTCGCTCGCCCCCCCGACGCCGCCGGCGCCGAAAGCCTGCTGTTCGGGCTGGAGCGCGAGCGCGAGGCGCTGGGCGCGGTCAACCTGCTGGCCGAGGAGGAGGCCAACGACTACGGCGACCGCCTGCAGACGATGAAGGTCGAACGCTCCGACCTGACCAGCGCCATCGCCAAACTGCGGGACGGCATCGACGAACTGAACGCCGAGGGCCGCGAGCGCCTGATCGCCGCCTTCGACATCATCAACGAGAATTTCCGCACCCTGTTCGAAGCCCTGTTCGGCGGCGGTCAGGCCGAGCTCAAGTTGGTCGAGAGCGACGACCCGCTGGAGGCCGGTCTGGAAATCTACGCCTGCCCGCCCGGCAAGCGTCTGTCGGTCATGAGCCTGATGTCCGGCGGCGAGCAGGCCCTGACCGCCGCCGCCCTGATCTTCGCCGTCTTCCTCGCCAATCCGGCCCCCGTCTGCGTGCTGGACGAGGTCGACGCACCGCTGGATGACGCCAACGTCGACCGCTACTGCCGCATGCTCAACGAGATGCGCAACCGCACCGAGACCCGCTTCATCGTCATCACCCACAACCCCGTCACCATGAGCCGCATGGACCGGTTGTATGGGGTGACGATGCCGGACCGCGGGGTCAGCCAGCTGGTCAGCGTGGACCTGACGCAGGCTGAGACGCTGGTGGCGTGATGAGGCGCTTGCCTCTGGACCTCATTCTGGCGGGACTGGCGACCGTGGCTGTCGTGGCCGTCCATGCCGCTGACCTTAAGTTTGAGGCTACCGCCTGGCTCAGGCAGGCCCGCACCCTTCCCATGGCGGAACAGCCCCGGCCGCCCGAACTCAGCATCTACTGCCGGGAACCCGGCTGCCCCTGGGGCATGATCCTCTTTGATGTTCTTGTTGACGGCCGGGGCGAGGTCGAGGCGCTTCGTTTCAACGACCAGATCGGGGACCTGTCCAACGCTACCCGGGCCGCCGCCGCCGAGGCCGCCAGGGAGGCATGGTGGCGAGACGCGCGCCCCGGCCAAACCATCCGCAGTTCGCAATGGGTCAGGGTGTTGCCGCCCGTCCGGACACCGACCCGCCACATCCCGTTTCCGGGTACGAACGGAAAGCCGATCAGCATCTTCCTTGAACGCACCGGCTGCTTCGGGACCTGTCCGGCCTATCTCACCACCTTGCGTAGCGACGGCACTGTCTATTTCTGCGGCCGCGCCGGCGTCCGGGCTCTCGGCTGGCAGACAGGGCGGATCGACCCGAAGGACTTCAGCGCCTTGGTCGAGCTGTTCCGCAGAGCCGACGTCTTCTCCCTCGAAGACGAGTACACCGCCGAGGTGACCGACAATCCCACCTACATCATTGGCATCAATATCGGTGGGCAGAAGAAGATAATCGTCGACTATGTAGGCGATGAGGCGGGGATGCCTCCGGTCGTAACCCGTCTGCAGGACGCCATCGACAAGGCCGCCGGAACAGAGCGCTGGATCAAGCCACAGCCGAGCTGGACGGATTTCCGTGCCCCGCCGCCCGACTGCACGACCCCGCCAACGCCCTTTAGCGGCTGAGCACTTCCGTCCTGACGAACCACCCGAAGATCGCCGGCCCCTCGATCACGTAGCGCCGGAACATCCGCTTCGGCTGGCTCAGCAGGCGGTGCAGCCATTCCAGCGACAGCTGCTGGAAGATCTTCGGCGCCCGGTGCTGGCGGCCCGTCAGGAAGTCGATCGACGCCCCCACGCACAGGGTCACGCCGAACGGCCGTCCTGCGGCGCGCAGGGCATGGGCGAAGCGCTCCTGCTTGGGGAAGGAGACGCAGGCCAGCAGCACGTCCCATTCGGCGGCGGCGGCGGTCTTCACCACCGCGTCCCACTCCGGCGTGCCGGGCGTCAGCATCGGCGCTTCGATGAAGGTGAACCGGCGGCCGGGATAGCGGGCGACCAGATCGTCGAACGCCGCCCGGTCCGGGCCGAACACGCCGAAGGTCAGGTCATGGTCCGGCGCCAGCAGGTCCGCCGTCATGTCCGACCCCGGATAAACCGACAGCCGCTTGCCCCGCAGCTTCGCCAGATGGGCCAGAATACGGCTGTCGCAGATCATCAGCGCCGCGCCGCGATAGACGTCCTCGGCCACCCGTCCGTCCATCAGCTTGATCACATGGTCCACATTCGGCGTGACCACATAGCCGTAGGGTCCGCGCGCCATCGCGGCCACCTGCGCCAGCAGCGCGGGGCGGTCTCCGTCGGCGAAATCCAGCGTCATGAAGCGCGTCATGGACGCAAGCCTACTCGAACCCCGGTCAACGTCCGGTTACGATGGCCGGATGAAACGCGTCCTGCCGCTCCTGCTGCTCTTCACCCTGCTCGCCGCCCCGGCGACAGGCCGACCACAGGAGGAGCACACGGGCGAGCATCGTTTCGTGCTGATCGGCGTCGGACGGTTCGCGGTCCTCGCCGACATGGTCTCGCTGGAGCGTGACCGGGACGGCGTCCGTCTGCGCGCCTTCCAGGTGACCGAGGCGGATTTCCACGTCGGCGATCAGGCTTACTGGGGCGGCTGGTCCTGGTGGCGCTTCGACTGCGCGGCGCACACCGCCGACCGGCTGGATTTCGCGGCCGTGAAGGCCGGCGGCGCCGAAGGTCCGGCCACGCCCGATACCGCTCCCGCCTATGAAGCCGTCGAGGGTGGAGACGCCGCCGAGCTGCTGGCCGCCGCCTGCGACCCCGCCTCCGTCGGCCCCTACGGCGTCAGCACGCTGGAAGACGCGGTCACGGTCGGGCGTGAGGCGTTGGCCTCCTAGGATGCCGCTCACCCCCGCGAAGGCGGGATGAGCGGATCAGGAGGGTCGCTCCATCGCCCCGAGCGGAGAAGGATCAAACTCCATCCCCGAGTTCAACTGCCGCTGTCTCGGCAGCGCCTCCGGGCATTCGTCCCGGATAAAGGCCAGCATCTTCTCGCGGATTTCGCAGCGCAGGTCGAAGGCCGTGGGCGCGTTGCGGGCGCTGGCCAGACAGCGGATCTGGGCGACCCGGTCGGTGATGTCGGTCACCTGCAGATTGACGACGTCCCCGTCCCAGCGCGGGCTTTCCTTGCAGATGCGCTCCAGCTCGGCCCTCAGCCGGTCCATCGGCGCCTCATAGTCCACATACAGGAAGGCCGTGCCGATCAGGCGCGCCGTCTCCCGCGTCCAATTCTGGAAGGGCGTGGTGATAAAATAGCTCAGCGGCAGGATCATCCGCCGCCAGTCCCACAGCTTGACCACCACATAGGTCGAGGTGATCTCCTCCACCTGTCCCCACTCGCCCTCGACGATGACGGCGTCATCCAGCCGGATCGGTTGGGCCGTGGCGATCTGGACGCCGGCGATCAGGTTGGTCAGCAGGGGCTGCAGGGCCAGACCGGCGATGATCCCGACCACCCCCGCCGAGGCCAGCAGGCTCATCCCCCACTGCCGCACCGCCCCGATGGTCATGAGCGCCAGCCCCAGCGTCACCAGCGCGATCAGCAGCGCCGCCACCCGCTGCAGGATGCGGGTCTGGGTCACATGCTTGCGGGCGATGAGGTTGTCTTCCTCCGCCAGATTGAAGCGCCGCATGTAGATGATCGCCCACATGTCGGACGCCCCGACGGCCATCCAGCCCAGCGTCAGGACGAAGACGAAGCCGAGGATCTGCCGGATCGTCTCCGACGGGCCGGGGTCCATGGGCGAGACCGTCACCGCCAGCGCCAGGGCGATGATCATCACCATCACCCGCACCTTCAGACGCGCCCGCCCCACCAGCCCGCGCCAGAACAGGTCCCGTTTCCGCACCGCCAGCTTCAGCAGCCAGAACACCAGCTGGTTCGCCGCCCAGCCGATCAGCATGAAGACCGCCACGATCAGCGCGATCACCGCCCACTCGGGCAGCCAGTTGAACTCACGCCACAGGGCGGCGATATCGCGGGACAGGTCGGTCACGAATGTCGGCATGGTGAAGCTAACGCGCGACCCGCCGGATCGTGTCCCTGTTTCTTCCTTCTCCCCTCCGGGGGAGAAGGATTAGCGCGCCGCCGCCTCGACAATATCCGCCAGCCGCGCCGTGGCGTCCGGCAGGGCCGCCGAACGCGCGCCCGCGCTCATGGCCGACAGACGCGCCGGGTCCGACAGGATGGCGTTCAGCGCGGCGGTCATGGCTTCGACCGTCACCGCGTCCTCCAGCATCACCTCGGCCCCGCCCGCGTCCGCCAGACTGGCGGCGTTGAAGCGCTGATGGTCGTCCATGGCGATCTTCAGCGGGATCAGCAGCGACGGCAGGGCCGCCACCGCCAGCTCCGAACAGGTCGAGGCCCCGGCCCGCCCGATCACCAGATGCGCCGTCGACAGGCGCGCGGCCATGTCCCGGAAGAAGGGCGCCACCTCGGCCTCGATCCCGGCCTCCAGATAGATCTGGCGCGCGCTCTCCAGCGTCTCGGGCCGCGACTGCTGCTGCACCTTCAGTCGGCTGCGGATCGCCTCCGGCAGGGCCGCCAGCGCGCGCGGCGCGGTCTCGGACAGGATGCGGGCGCCCTGGCTGCCGCCGGTCACCAGCACATGGATCGGCCCGCCGTCGACCGGCGCCGCGAAGGCCCGCTCGTACAGGGCCCGGATGTCCGGGCGCACCGGATTGCCGATCAGGGTCACGCGCTCCTGAACCTTCTCCGGGACCTTCTGCAGATTGGGAAAGGATGAGGCGATGGCGCCGACCCAGGGGGCCAGCCAGCGGTTGGTCCGGCCCAGCACCGCGTTCTGTTCATGCAGCAGGGTCGGGCGCTTCTGGCTCAGCGCCGCCAGCAGGGCGGGGGCCGACGGATAACCGCCGAAGCCGACCACCACCGCCGCGTCCAGTCGCGTCAGCGCGGCCCGCGCCTGTCCCACGCCCTTCAGGATCGCCACGCCCGCCTTTGCCATGCCGAGCGGCCCGCTGCCCGTGGCGGCGTCCAGCGCCAGCCGTTCCTCGGCCGGGAAGCTATGGGCGTACTGCTCGCCCCGGTGATCGGTGGCCAGCACGATGCGCCAGCCGCGCGCGGTCAGTTCGCGCGACAGGGCCTCTGCGGGGAACATATGCCCGCCGGTGCCCCCGGCGGCGACGACGCAGACCTTCACCGCCATTCCGTCAAGCTGGTCGCCAGCCCCATTCGCAATCCACTTCAGGCTCGATGACGAGCCTCAAGGCTCAGTCGAAGTAACAGGTCGCCCCCGGCGTGGCGCATTGGAACTTGTACCAGTCGGAGATCAACAGATCATAATCAATACCGGAATAGCAGCGGTGGCGCATGGTCTCGGTGTACGCCGTCACCGTGCCGACCGTGTTGCGATGGCCAGAGCAGAATTCAACGTAGGTGCCGACCTGCTCCTGATGGGTTGCGTCGCTGTAGTAGTCGATGATGGTCATGTCGCGCGGGAGCGCCATGCTCGCCGTCGCCGCAAGAGCAAGGCCAGAGGCCACGGCGCCGAGAACCCAGGACTTCTTGATACGCATCACGCAATCCCCTTATGGTTGATCATCAAGACAACCATGGGAATGCGGTCGATGCAATCCTGACTAGGGCAGGATGCGGCGGCGTTCGCCGAGCGTGGCGCCCGGCTCATAGGCGCCCGGACGACGTCGGGTCAGGCTGAGGGCGAACCCCATCGTCAGACCCATGGCCAGCATCGACGAGCCGCCGTAGCTGATGAAGGGCAGGGTCATCCCCTTGGTCGGGATCAGGTTCAGGTTCACCGCGATATTGATGCAGGCCTGCAGCCCGATCAGCATGAACAGCCCGGCGGCCGCCACCTGCTCGAACGGGTCATTCAGCTTCATCGCCAGCCGCATCCCGCGAATGACGATGAAGGCGTACAGGCCGATCATGATCAGGCTCAGCACCAGCCCGAACTCCTCGGCGCCGACCGAATAGATGAAGTCGGTGTGCAGGTCGGGCACGGAGCGCTTCATCACCCCCTCGCCCACGCCCCGTCCGACCAGCCCGCCCGCGCGGATGGCCTCGGACGCGCGGTCGATCTGATAGGTCGCGCCCGCGTCGTCCGAACCGAACCGGCTCAGGCGATCGCGCATGTGGCTGAAGGTGAAGAACAGCGCCACGACCCCCGCCGCGCCGGCGCCCGCCAGCGCCATCACCCACTTCAGCGGCACCCCGGCCATAAAGAAGACGGCCATGAAGGTGGTGGTGATCAGCAGGGTCTGGCCGATGTCCGGCTGGATCAGCAGCAGGCCCACCGTCACGGCCCAGACGCCGAAGGCGATGCTGACGCCCGGCACCCCCTGCCCCTTCTGCGCCTCGGAGAACATCCAGGCGGCGAAGACGATCAGGGCGGGCTTGGCGAACTCGGACGGCTGCAGGCTGAACGGCCCCAGATTGATCCAGCGCGCCGCCCCCTTCACCGTGTCCCCGATGAAGGGCAGCAGGGCCATGATGAACAGGGCGCCCAGCAGGGCCAGCACCGCGATCCGTCGCACGCCGCGCGGCGACAGGAAGGACATGACCAGCATGGCCGCCAGCCCCATCGAGGCGAAGACGATCATCCGCCACGAATAGTGGAACGGATCGCTGATCGACTGGTCAGCCAGAATGGCGGCGGGCGACGAGGCGAAGCTCAGCGCGACCCCCAGCCCCATCAGCATCAGGGCGGCGGCCAGCAGGCCGCGATCCATGGTCCAGAACCACTGGGCCAGCAGGCTCTGATCGTTGCGCGAGAACGCGGGATTATAGCTCTGCTGGGTCATGCGACGCTCGCAGGTGTGGCCCCGAGCGCCAGAACGGCGGCGCGGAACGCCTCCCCCCTCGCCTCGAAGTCCGGATATTGGTCAAAGCTGGCGGCGGCGGGGCTCAGCAGCACCACCTCGTCCCGGCCCGTCGCGGCGGCGGCCTCATAAGCCTGCTGGACGGCCGTCGCCATGTCGCCGCTGATCCGGTGCGGGGTCTCGCCCAGCCTAGCCGCGAACGGCCCGGCCGCCTCGCCGATCAGGAAGGCCTCGACCACCCGGGGGAACAGATCCTCCAGATCATCGATCCCGCCCGCCTTGGCCCGCCCGCCCGCGATCCAGAAGCTACGCTCATAGCTGGCCAGCGCCTGCCGCGCGGCGTCGGCGTTGGTGGCCTTCGAGTCGTTGACGAACCGGACCTTGCCCAGATGGCCCACGGTCTCCATCCGGTGCGCCAGACCGGGGAAGGTGAGCAAGCCCTCGACGGCGGCTTCGTGCGACACCCCGACGGCCCGCGCGGCGGCATAGGCGAACGCGGCGTTCTGGGCGTTATGGCGGCCCGGGAGGGAGCGGGCGGTGGTGATGTCGATGGCGATTCCGTCCGGAGTCCGCAGCACGCCGTCAAACGCCGTGACCGCGCCCATCTTTCTGAAGCCGACCTGCCAGTCGTCCCAGTGATGATGTTTGACCGTCGAGATCAGCGAGACCCTGTCTTCCCGAGCGCTCAGTCCATTCGCGACCTTGAGGCCGAAAGCATCATCGATGCCCACCAGCGCCACGGCCTTCGCTCCCTGCGCCTGGAAGATTCGCGTCTTCGCCTCGACGTACCCCTCCATCCCGCCATGCCGGTCCAGATGATCCGGCGAGACGTTGGTCAGGATCGCCACGTCGGGCGCGAACCTGGTCGTCAGGTCCAGCTGATAGCTCGACACCTCGATCACATAGACGGCGTCCTTCGTCGGCTCCGGCAGGGCCAGCACGCCGATGCCGATATTGCCGCCGACATGCACCGTCAGCCCGGCCTGTTTCAGCACCCAGCCGATCAGGGCCGTCGTGGTCGATTTGCCGTTGGTCCCCGTGATGGCCACCACGCGCGGCCGCTGTCCCTCCGGCAGCGCCGCCAGCGCGCGGGCGAACAGTTCGATGTCGCCGATCACCTCGACGCCCGCGGCCCTCGCCTTCTCGACCGTCCAGTGCGGCTTGGGGTGGGTCAGCGGCGCGCCCGGCGACAGCACCAGCGCCGCGAAATCCGACCAGTCGGCGATCGTCAGGTCCTCGACCGCGAACCCTTCAGCCTCCGCCTGCATCCGGCTTGAGACGCTGTCGTCCCACAGCACCGGCAGCGCCCCGCCCGCCTTCAGCGCGCGCGCGGCCGTCAGTCCCGACCGCCCAAGGCCGAAGACCGCGATCCTCCGTCCTTCAAAGCCGGGGACGGGGATCATGGCTCTATCGCAGTTTCAGCGTCGCCAGACCGGCCAGCGCCAGCATGGCGGCGACGATCCAGAAGCGGATCACCACGGTCGACTCCGGCCAGCCCATCTTCTCGAAATGGTGGTGGATCGGCGCCATCAGGAAGATGCGCTTTCCGGTGGCCTTGAAGTAGGCGACCTGGATCATGACCGAGGCGGCCTCGATCACGAACAGGCCGCCGACGATGCCCAGCACCAGCTCATGCTTGGTGGCCACGGCGATTGAGCCCAGCGCGCCGCCCAGGGCCAGCGAACCGGTGTCGCCCATGAAAATCTTGGCCGGCGGGGCGTTGTACCAGAGGAAGCCCACGCCCCCTCCGATGATCGCCGCCAGGAAAATGGCCAGCTCGCCCGCGCCCGGCACGTGATGGACGCCGAGATAGTCCGAGAATTTAAAGTTGCCGACCAGATAGGCGATGATGCCGAACGCCGCCGCCGCCATCATCACCGGCACGATGGCCAGACCGTCCAGACCGTCCGTCAGGTTCACCGCGTTCGAGAAGCCGACGATCGTGAAGGCGGCGAAGATCACATAGAACCAGCCGACATTCAGCAGCACCGCCTTGAAGAAGGGGAAGGCGATGGAGGTCTCGAGGCCCGGAGAGGTCGGCGACACCGTCATCCACAGCACCGTCAGAACGCCCGCGATGAGCGAGACGATGGTCTGGGCGATCAGCTTCTGCTTCGAGGTCAGGCCCGCCGAGGTCTGTTTGGTCACCTTGGCGTAGTCGTCGATGAAGCCCAGCACGCCGAACGCCGCCGTCACCAGCGAGACGATCCAGATGTAGGGATTGGTCAGGTCGCCCCACAGCAGCACCGCCACCGCGATGCCCGCCAGGATCATCAGGCCGCCCATGGTCGGGGTGCCGACCTTCGACAGGTGGGTGATCGGTCCGTCCGAGCGGATCGGCTGCCCCTTGCCCTGCTTGGCCCGCATCCAGTTGATGAAGCGGCTGCCCATCGCCACGGCGACGATCATGGCGGTCGCCATGGCCAGCGCCACGCGGACCGTCTGATACTGGATCAGGTTCAGCAGCGGATAGTCCGGCGCCACGTCCTGGAAATACAGATACAGCAGATAAAACATAGCTTCCCCTATCGCTCCCCGCGCGGCGTGTCGCTGCTTGAGGGGGCGCCCAGCGCCGCCAGAGCCTTCGCGACCAGCGAAGCCTTCGATCCGTTCGAACCCTTGACCATCACGACATCCCCCGGCCCGACCAGCGCGGCGGCCTCGGCGGCCAGCTCGGCGGCGGTCTCACGCCAGACGCCGCGACGGGCGGCGGGCAGGACATCATACAGCTGTTTCATCTCCGGCCCGGCGGCATGGACCAGATCCAGCCCGGCGGCGTCGATGGGAGCGGCCAACCCCTCGTGCAGGCCGCGCGACTGCTCGCCCAGCTCCAGCATGTCGGTGAGCACCACGATCCGCCGAGCGCCCGCCGTCACCGGCCTGGCGCCCAGACTGCGGAAGCCCGCCGCCATCGACAGCGGATTGGCGTTGTAGCTTTCGTCGATCAGGGTGAAGGCCCCGCCGGGCGCCTGCACCGCCGTGGTTTCGCCCCGCCCGGCCAGCGGACGGAAATGCGCCAGCGCCTCCAGCCCGGTCTCCAGCGACACGTCCAGCGCATCCAGCATCAGCAGCACGCACAGACTGTTCAGACCCCAGTGGAAGCCCGACTGGGCCAGCTGATAGTCCAGCGTCTTGCCGTACAGCTCGGCCCTGACTCGCGCGCCGCCGTCGAAGGGCTGGAAGTCCAGCAGGCGGGCGTCATGTCCCGCATCGCTGCCGAACGTCGCCAAACGCGCGCCGACGGCCCTGGCCCGGTCGCACAGCACGGCGGCGAAGGCTACGTCGCCGTTGGCCACCGCCACCCCGCCGGGGATCAGTCCGTCAAAGATCGACGCCTTCTCGGCCGCGACACCGGCTTCGCCGTCGGAGAAGGCCTCGATATGCACCGGCCCCACCGTGGTCACGCAGGCGGCGTGGGGCTGGACGAATTTGGACAGCGGCGCGATCTCGCCGGGCGCGTTCATGCCGATCTCGAACACCGCCCGCTCGACCGTGCGCGGCATCCGCGCGAGGGTCAGCGGCACGCCGATGTGGTTGTTGTAGCTCTTGATCGAGGCATGGGCCGGACCGGCCAGATCGAGGCCCGCCTTGATCGCCTGCGTCACGCTGGTCTTGCCGACCGAGCCGGTGACCGCCCCGCGCTTCACATGCGGCGCCCGCTCCCGGGAAAAGACGCCCAGCCCCTCCAGCGCCTTCAGGGTGTCGGCGGTGACGATCGCCGGGCCGTTGACCGGCCGCTCGGTGATCGCGCCCGTCGCCCCGTTGGCGAAGGCCATGTCGGCGAAGTCATGCCCGTCCCGCGCGCCCTTAAGCGCGATGAACAGGTCGCCGGGCACGATCTCACGGCTGTTGTAGGTGATGCCGGTCGCCTCGAACGGGGCGCCGGACAGGCTTCCTCCGGTCGCGGCCTCGATCTCGGCGGACGTCCAGAGGGCGTGGGACTCAGGCATGGATACGCAGGGCTTCCGCGGCTTCGGTGGCGTCGTCGAAGGGATGCACCACCCCGCCGACGATTTGCCCCTGTTCATGCCCTTTTCCGGCGATCACCACCACATCTCCTTCACGCATCAGGCCGACGGCGTGCTGGATGGCGCGGCGGCGGTCGCCGATCTCGTGCGCGTCGGGACAGCCCTCGCGCACCGCCTTGCGGATCGAAGCGGGATCCTCGGAGCGGGGATTGTCATCGGTGACGATGGCGATGTCGGCCAGACGGCCCGCGATCTCGCCCATCAGCGGACGCTTGGCCCGGTCCCGGTCGCCGCCCGCACCGAAGACCACGATCAGACGGCCGGTCGCATGCGGACGCAGCGCCTTCAGCACCGTCTCCAGACCGTCGGGAGTGTGGGCGTAGTCGACATAGACCTCACCCTGTCCGGCGGAACCCGGAATGCGCTCCAGACGCCCCTGCGCGCCCTCGATCTTCTCCATGGCGGCCAGCACACGCCCGGCGTCCTCGCCCGAGGCGATGCACAGGCCCGCGGCCACCAGCGCGTTCGACGCCTGGAAGGCGCCGGCCAGCGGCAGCAGCACCTCATGCAGATCACCCTGCACGTCGATGGTCAGGCGCTGGCCTTCCGGCACGGCGCGGCGGGCGATCAGCGCCAGATCACGCCCGCGCTCGCCCACGCCCATCACGCCGAGGCCCGAGGTGATGCTGGCGGCGGCGAAGGCCGAATAGGCGTCGCTGTCGGCGTTCAGCACCGCCGTCCGCCCGCGCGGCAGCAGGGTCTCGAACAGGCGCAGCTTGGCGGCTCGATAGCCTTCCATGTCGCCGTGATAGTCGAGGTGATCCTGCGTCAGGTTGGTGAAGGCCGCGGCCTTCAGCGTCACCCCGTCGAGACGACGCTGGTCGATGCCGTGCGACGACGCCTCCAGCGCCAGATGGGTCACCCCCTCCTGCGCCAGCTGGGCCAGCATCCGCGCGGCGTCGGCGGCGTCCGGGCTGGTCAGGCCGGGGCCCGTCAACGCGTGATTAACGTTACCTGTCTGTTTCAAAACCCCCAGCGTGCCCATGCTCGCGGAGGTCAGGCCCAGCGCCGCCCAGATCTGGCGGCAGAAGGCGGCGACCGAGGTCTTGCCGTTGGTGCCCGTCACCGCCACGCAGGTCTTCGGCTGCGCGCCGTAGAAACTGCGCGCCGCGATGGCGTAGGCCCGGCGCACATCGCCCGACGTCACCAGCAGGGGGGCCAGACCGGCATCGGTATCGGCGGGGGCCAGAACGGCGGCGGCGCCCTGCGACAGGGCTTGCGGAATGAAGGCGCGTCCGTCGGCGGCCGTTCCCGGCAGGGCGACGAACAGCGACCCCGGCGCGACCTTGCGGCTGTCGGCGGTCACGCCGGTGATCATCGGATCGGAGGACACGTCCCGACGCAGCAGGTCAGACAGGCGAACCGCGCTCATTGCGTCACCGCCACGGGCGGAATGACGGGGTCCGCGACCCGGTTCACGCCCAGGAAGCCCGAGATACGGTCGATCACGCGTCCGGCCACCGGCGCGGCGACCGCGCCGCCCAGCTGCGAACCGACCGCCGGCTCGTCAATCAGGACGAAGACGACATATCGGCGCGTGCTGTCCGGACCGTCAGCGGGGAAGACCGAGGCGAACGAACCGACGCCGTGACGCGGGTCATAGCGGCGGTTGACCACCTTGTTCGCCGATCCGGTCTTGCCGCCGACGCGCAGGCCCTGCGCGTCGGCCGACCGGCCCGAGCCGCGCAGGACGTTGGCGCGCATCAGGGCGCGGATATTGGCCGAGGTCTCCGGGCTGACCACCCGACGCCCCTCGACGCCCGTTCCGCCGCGACGCAGGGTCAGCGGGCGATAGACGCCGCCGTTGACCAGCGCCACCGTCGCCGCCGTCATCTGCAGCGGCGAGATCATGATGCCGTAGCCGAACGACATCGACGCGCGGGTCGAGTCTTCCCAGTTCACCGGACGACGCGGCGGAACCGATTCATGCAGTTCGATGGGCGCGCGATCCAGCAGGCCCAGCCGGTTGAAGTAGTCGCGCATCACCTGCGGCCCCAGCTCCACCGCCATGCGCGAGGTGCCGATGTTGGACGAGTGCAGATAGACGCCCTCCAGCGACAGAATCTGGTTCGTCGCGTGGAAGTCCTTGATGCGGCGATTTCCGACCATGTACGGCTGCGAGGCGTCGAACGTGGAGTTCATGTCCGTCCGGCCGGTGTCCAGACTGGCCGCGATGGTGAAGGTCTTGAACACCGACCCCATCTCGTAGTTGCCGGTCGCCGCCAGGTTCTTGCTGTCCGAGGTCGGCCAGCTGGCCATGCCCAGAACCTCGCCCGTCGTCGCATCGGCGATCACGCCCACGGCGCCCTTGGCCTGTACGGCGGCGGCGGCGGCGAACAGTTCGTTCTCCAGCACGCCCTGGACACGCAGATCGATCGACAGCGGGAAGCTTTCGCCCCGCGCGCCGGCCGCGCGGATTTCGTCGTTGAAGGCCAGCTCTGCGCCGCTGATCCCCTTGCCCGCCGTATCGGACCGGCCCAGCAGGTGACGCGCCGACGGGGCCAGCGGATAAATGCGCTTGTCGACAGCCTCGAACTCGACACCGCCCAGCGCCAGGGCGTGGATCGCGGCCTTCTCCTTGGGGGTCAGACCTTGCAGGACCAGCGCGCGGCTGCGTCCACGCAGAACCTCGCGCAGCTTGTCCGCCGGGACGCGCGGCAGGGCGCGCCGGATGCTGCGCTCGGCCAGATTGATATCCCAGACCTGCGACGGCGAAACGTACAGATTGTAGTGGTTGGCGTTCATCGCCATCAGGGCGCCATTGCGGTCCACGATGTCCGCGCGCGCCACCGCGTTCGGGTTGGCCGAGGCGCCGACCACGCCCTGCGGAGTCAGTAGCGCCGCCCGCGCCGCGCCCAGCGCCAGACAGCAGAACACGACCGAGAAGGCCGTCATGATCAGGAAGATGCGGACGCGCGTGTCCTCATCCGGACGCGCATCGGCGCGCGCCCTGCCGAACGCATGTTCGACCCACCAGATGGCCTCGGCCAGCCAGCGCCACGACGGCAGCAGGCTGCGCGCGCCATAGGCGGCGGCGCGGGGGGTCGGGCGTTCCCAGGTGCGGGGATCGTGGACGCTCATCGTGCCCCCTCGCCCGTCGGCTCAGCGGTTTCCGGCTCGACGGGGGCGGCCTCGGGCGCCGACGGCGCGGCCGGCGCGGCCGGCGCGGGCGCGGGCGAGGGCAGCGGCTGCAACTGGTCCAGACGCTCTTCGGAGGCCTGACGCTTCATATCCACGGGCCCCAGACCGACGTCGCGCGACAGGGCCTCCAGCCGCGCGGGCTGCTCCAGATGCGCGACCTGCGCGCGCAGCAACCGGACCCGGCGGCCATCCTCGCTGATCCTGCGCTCCAGCTCCGCGATCCGGGCGCTCTCGCGCGCGGCGGCGGCCTTGGCCAGATAGACCGAGAAGATCATGGCGCCGACCATCAGCACGCCGATGATCTCGACCCAGCGGATGCCGCGAATTTTCCAGGCGAACAGGCGCTCCAGCGCGCGACGGGCGACGGCGGCGTTCATGCGGCGATCCTCCCCCACGGCGCGGCGTCCGTGCGGACAGCGGCGCGCAGCTTGGCGGACCGGGCGCGCGGATTGGCGGCCAGTTCAGCCTCGCCCGCCTCGACCGCGCCCTTGAAGCTCAGGGTGAAGCTGGGCTTGCGTGTCTCGACAGCGACCGGCGCATGGCGCGACCCGCCCGGGGCGTTGCCCGTGCGCTCGGTCAGGAAGGCCTTCACGATCCGGTCCTCCAGCGAGTGGAAGGTCACCACCGCCAGACGCCCGCCCGGCGCCAGCGTCGCCTCGGCCGCCTCCAGCCCGGCGCGCAGCTCGCCCAGCTCGTCGTTCACCGCGATGCGCAGGGCCTGGAACACCCGCGTCGCCGGATGGATCGCCGCGCCGCGACGGCCGCCCAGCGCCTTCTCGACCACCTCGGCCAGATCCAGCGTGCGCTGGAACGGCTGCTCGACCCGGCGGCGCAGGATAGCGGTCGCCACCCGGCCCGACTGACGCTCATCGCCGTACAGCTTGAAGATATGGGCCAGCGGGCCGTGATCCCAGGTGTTGACGATGTCAGCGGCGGTCACGCCCTCATCGCTCATCCGCATGTCCAGCGGCCCGTCGCGCATGAAGGAGAAGCCGCGCTCGGCCTGATCCAGCTGCATCGACGACACGCCGATATCGAACACCACTCCGTCCAGCCTCGCCTCGCCCGTCTGCGCGAAGGCGTCGGCCAGCCCGGAGAAGGGCGTGCGGATCAGACGGAAGGTGTCGGGATAGTCGTTGGCCACCGCATCGGCGTGGACCTGCACCGTCGGGTCGCGATCCAGCGCGATCACCGTCGCGCCAGTCTTAAGGATGGCGCGCGTATAGCCGCCGGCGCCGAAGGTGGCGTCGATGATGACGTCGCCCTTCCGCGGAGCCAGCGCGTCCAGCACCTCGGCGATCAGGACAGGGGCGTGCGGAGAGGTCATGCGCCCTCCCCTTGGGGGCGGCGTGCGCGCAGGGCCAGACGCCCCGCCTCGCCACGCTCGCGCACAGCCTGCCGCGCCAGCGCCCGACGCTCGTCGCGACGGGCGTTCCAGCGTGCGCGATCCCAGATCTGGAAGCGCGAACCCAGACCCACGATGACCACATCCTCGCCCAGCCCGGCCTCCTGACACAGGCTTTCCGGCAGGGTGATCCGGCCGCCGCCGTCGTAGGACAGCGGACGCTGACCGGCAAAGAAGGTCTCTTCCAGAGCGGTGCGCAGGTCGTCGCCGAAGGGCAGCTCCTCGATCATCGCAACATACTCGGCCATCAGCTTGTCGCCGCCGGCCTCGAGGCAATCGGACTCGATCGAGAAGAAGCAGAACACGCCGTGCTCGGCGCCGTTGTCAGCGGTGCGGAACTCCTGCGGGATCAGCAGGCGGCGCTTGCCGTCCAGTTGTTTCTCATAGGTCGAGAGAAACACGCCCTGCCCAATCGAGCCCCCGAAAGGCCCGCTCCCCTGAAATCCCGATGAAACGCCAGCCGGCGCAAACAACCCCTACTGAAGCTATGGGATAGCATGGGACTGAATGGGTCTCAATGGGATTAGTTGACGATCATTAACCGTCAAGCTGGCCCAAAATCCAGCGAAAACCGGAACATACAGTGAACTATACACATGTGGACGACCGGTGGACCAACCCTGACACCCCTTTCGATCCAAGCGGTTAATCGGGCGCGGAGACAGGCCGCCGCGCGCGCAACGCTCCAATCCCAGTGAAAGAAAAAAATTCGAGCGCCCGGCCGCCTCGCGTCCCGCCCTCAAGCAGCGAGCCGCCGCGCCGCGAGCGCCAGGGCCAGAATAGTGGGGCTCAAGCAGCGAGCGACCGCGTCGTGAGCGTTAGCCCCACAAAGAAGATAAGGTCAGACGGCCTGTAAGCCGGGTTCTGTTCCCGCAAGCGGGTGACGATCATTCCTCTGGACCGGCCATTGCTGACCGGTTCTCGCGACCTACCCGGATGCTCTCGGGCGGTGAGCCCTGTGAGCCGAGGCTCACGCGACATCCCTATTCGGTCTTGCTCCAGGCGGGGCTTGCCATGCCGGTCCTGTTGCCAGTCCCGCGGTGGGCTCTTACCCCACCCTTTCACCCTTCCCCCCCTCGCAAGGGAGGAGGTTTGCTTTCTGTGGCGCTATCCCTCGGGTCACCCCGGGCGGGCGTTACCCGCCGCCTTTTCACCGTGGAGCCCGGACTTTCCTCGACGGAGCAAGCCCCGCCGCGACCGCCCGGCCGTCTGACGGGCGGACTGATGCCCCTCCCGTTCCCGGGGGTCAACAGATTGATGCCCGTGACACCGGCTTGTGCTAGTCTTCAGCCATGGCCCACCCCGCGCCGACATACCCCGTCGACCCCGCGACCGAGACCCCGGTCGAACGCGAAGCACGTCTGGCATGGGAACGCGCCCGGATCGCCGAGGCGGAAGAAGACATCGCCGCCGGGCGTGTCATCGGTGGCCAGGAAGCGCTGGACTGGCTCGACCGCTGGGCCGCCGGCGAAGACCTCGAAGACCCGGACATCGGCTAGATGACGGATTACGCGGTCTATTTCACCGCGCAGTCCAGGCGGGACCTGAATGCCATCCGAAGATGGCTTCTCCAGCCCGGTAGCGGGTTAAAGGCTCGTTTGAAGATGACCCGCATCAGCCGCGCGCTGATCGAACTTCAGTTCAGGCCGGATCGATGGCCACAGAGCTCAACCCTGGGGCTAAGGCAGCACGTCATCGAGGGACACACCATCCTCTACAAGCTGGACGAACAGGCCCAGGAAGTTACGGTCATGCGTGTCTTCAGCCCCTATCAGAACCGCACCGAACCCTAGTTCAGCACCCCGGTCGTGCTCTCGGCCGTCGCCAGTTGCAGCACGCCCATCAGGGTCGCCCGCGTCTCGCCGTCGGCGATCCCGTCCACCTGTCCCGGACGCCAGTGGCGCTGGAAGGCCTCGACGGTCAGCTTCGTCGCGTCGTCGTACTCGCCGCCCGGCTGCAGCCCGTAGCCCAGCCGGTGCAGACCGGCGCGCAGGACGATGACGCCCAGCCCCTCGTCCCCCGGACCCAGCGGGGCGCCCAGCGCCGCGATCCGCTCCTGCGCCGGTTCGAACCACAGGCCGTGCCCGACCGAGGCCAGCCGCTTCCACGGGAACCGCTCGCCCGGGTCCTGTTTGCGCTCCGGAGCCAGGTCGGAGTGGCCGATGATGCGAGCGTCGGGAATGGTCCAGCGCGTGCGGATGTCGGTGATCAGACTGATGACCGACGCGATCTGCGCCTCGGGGAAGTCGCGATAGCCGAACTCATGGCCCGGATTGACGATCTCGATGCCGATGGAGGCCGCGTTGCAGTCGGTCTCGCCCAGCCAGACGCCGCGCCCCGCGTGCCAGGCCCGGCGCGCCTCGGCCACCAGCCGCAGGATCGAACCGTCCTCGTCGACCACATAGTGGGCCGAGACCTTGGCTTCGGGATCACACAGACGCGCCACGGCGGCCTCTGCGGTCTGCATGCCGGTATAGTGTAGCACCAGCATGTCCGGAGGACCGCGGCGGGCGTCGAAATTGGGGGACGAGGCGTCCTTGACGATGAGCATGGCGAACGCCGGCCTTTAGCGGCCCGTACGCTCCCAGCCATAGGCGACCCAGGCGTCGCCTTCCTTGCGGGCCTCGATCACCTCGTCACCGGCGCGGCGGTCGCGACGGGTCATGGTGCGGCGGGCGCGGAAGGCCAGACCGGCGAAGAAGACCAGCACTGCGGCGATCACCGCGATCACGGCCACGGCGGCAGCGGTCACGACGGCCAGCACCGCCCCGATCGCCATCGCGACCATGGTGGCGATCAGGCCGAACAGCCACACCACCGGTCCCAGCAGTCCGTTGGACGGACGACGGGCGGCGGCGCCGAAGAGCAGGGGGTCGGAAGGGGTCATTGGGTCACCAGTTGGGGCGCTGCGAACAACGCCGGACTCCCAATGTCGGTCCACAGGCCCGCGCGGTCAATGCGCCCACGCTTCACAGGCGAGTGTCCGGCCACGCCCGCCCCCGCTCAGTAAGGCTGATCCGCCAGCACCGACGCGCCCGAGGCCCGTTGACGCTCCACTTCGATGCGACGAACCGCCGCTTCGGCCTCGGGGTCGTTCATGACCCCGCCGATGCCCACCAGCACCCTCGCCGCCTCGCTCGACACGCCGAAAGCCTTCGACAGGGCCTCCCACGGCGAACCGGCTTCCGGATAGCGCTTGAACCGCACATCGGTATCCGCGGAGATGTCGGCCAGCGACTTGGCCTTGGCGATGGCCTCTTCCAGACCGCCCAGTTGATCCACCAGCCCGATGTTCAGCGCCTGCGCGCCGGTCCACACCCGCCCGCGCGCGATCTCGCGCACCCGCGCGGGCGGCAGACGGCGCCCGGCCGAAACGCGGGCGATGAACTCTTCATAGGTCCGGTCGATCTGGGCCGCGAAGGCGGCGCGCTGACTGGGGGTGAATTCCTGCGACGGCGACATCGCGTCGGCATAGTCGCCGCCGATGCTCAGATGGCGCATGTCCACGCCGAACCGGCCCAGGGCGTCGGACAGCACGAACTTGCCGCCGTACACCCCGATCGAGCCGGTCAGGGTCGAGGGCTGGGCCACGATCCAGTTGGCTTCCGAGCTGATCCAGTATCCGCCCGAGGCCGCATAGTCGCCCATGGACACCACCACCGGCTTGCCCGCCGCCCTGGCCGCGCGCACGGCGGCCAGGATCTGTTCCGAAGCTTCCGGCGATCCGCCCGGCGACGAGACGCGGAAGACGATGGCCTTCACGTCCTTGTCCTCGATGGCGTCATAAATCGCCTTGGCCGTGACGTCCGAAGCGATGGAGGCGCCGCCGCCGAACGGGCTGCCGCCGTTGTCGCGGCCGGTCAGGATCGCCCCCTCGCCGCCGACGATGGCGATGGCGTCGCGGCCCGATCCGCCGCGTTCGCCCACGCTCCCGGCATAGGTGTGGAAGTCCATGATCTCCGCGCCCTTGCCCGCGCGGCGCTTGATCTCGGCCTCGGCCTCCTCGACCTGACCGATCTTGTCGATCAGCCTGCGCTGCAGGGCTTCCTGCGCCGACCACGGCCCGGCCTCGATGGCGGCCTTCAGCTGTTGCGGGGTCTGGCGACGGTCCTGCGCGGCATGGGCCAGCGCGGTGTCATAGATGGAGGTCATCCACGCCGTCATCGCCTCGCGGTGGGCGTCGGTGAAGTCGCTCTGCGTATATTCGTTGACCGCGTTCTTGTACTCGTAGCGCTGCTCGAACTGGGCCTCGACGCCGTATTTGTCGAACGCCCGGCCCAGGAACATCGCCTCGGCCGAGAAGCCCGTCAGCTGGAACCCGGCGGTGTTCTGCATCCACAGCTCGGACGCCGAGGCCCCGACCATATAGCTCGACACCGTCGTCCCGACCGGCTGGAAGCCCTGGCTGTGCGCGATCACGATCTTGCCCGAACCGCGGAAGCGACGGATCGCCTGACGGATTTCATCCGCCGCCGCCGGCGTCGTCCCGCCTTCCGGCAGACGGATCAGCAGGGCCTTCACCTTGTCGTCCGCCTGGGCCTGCGCGAGCGTGTCGACGATCTGCACGGTCGACAGCCCGCCGCCCCCGAACACCGCGAATGGATTCGTCGGCGTCTGGTCGCTCAGTCCCTCGCGCAGGTCCAGCTCCAGCACCGTATTGCCCGGCACGGGCTCCTTGGCGCTCACCGAGGCCACGACGATGCTCAGGAAGACAAGCGGCAGGACGACGAAGAACAGCAGCAGCGCGGCGAACACGCCGCCCATGGTCAGGAAAAATTGCTTCATGGGGTCGACACGTCGTCTCAGGCGCGGGCCGGGTCATGGCCACATTTTGACCATAGAACGGCAGGGCTTGCGGTCAAATGAACGTCTCGTCACGGGCGAATGCGCCGCAGCACATTCATGGTGCGCTGCCGAAAGCGTGATTGATGCGCCGCGCTGAAATCCCTATATCAGCCGCCTGCGAGCGGGGGCCTATCGCCCCGCGTTGTATTCGGACCGCGCTCCCCATGCTGGTCACGCTTATGAAGGCCAAACTTCACCGCGCCACGGTGACCCAGGCCGACCTCGACTACGAGGGCTCCATCGCCATCGACATGGACCTGCTGGATGCGGCGGGCATCTTCCCGCACGAGCAGGTGGATGTGCTGAACATCACCAACGGCGCCCGCTTCACCACCTACGCCATCGAGGCCCCGCGCGGCTCGAAGGTCATCGGCGTCAACGGCGCCGCCGCCCGTCTGGTGCAGAAGAACGACAAGGTCATCGTCGTGACCTACGGCCAGCTGCCGTCCGAAGAAGCCCGCCAGTGGTCGCCCAACGTCGTCCTGCTGGACGACGACAACAACATCAAACACGCCTGAACCGTCAAAGGCGCTCCAAAGGAACGTCGACGGCTGCTCGCCGTCGACCCGCTCGCCCTTGACCTTCGCCCCTTCGCGGCCTCCCCTCCCCTTCGGAGGAAGCTCATGATCCAGACCATTTCCCGCCTGCGCTGGGTGCTGTACGGCGGCTATCTGCTGGCGGCGACGCTGGCGCTGATGATGGCGTTCACGCCGGGACTGGCCCTGCTGGGCCTGCCGCCCGAGCGGATCACCTTCGTCCCCGCCATGATCACCGGCGCGCCCTGGAGCCTGCCGCTGTTTCTGGTCAGGCTCGACTCGGTCACCACCCTGGCCATCACCATGGTCGCCAACCTGCTGAACGTGGCCATCGGCCTGATGCTGGCGAAGTCGGGGGACTGAGGGTGGGTGATTGGTGATTGGGTGATTGGCGGATCGCGGCCGAGGATCACCTGCGGCGACCTTGTGCCCAAAAGCGAATGGCTGGCGACCGGCCACGACCATCGCCGCATCCAATCACCAGCCACCAATCACCTGTCAGGCGCCGACGTTCGCCGCCTTACCGCGCCAGATCGTACACACCCGTGATATCGATCCGCACCGTCAGCTCACCGGCCGAGATCGGGGTCATGTCGGAGGCGCCTTCCATCCGCGCCATGGCGTACATCGGGCGCGGCGGTTGCGGGGCGTAGCCGCCGCCCTCGGTCAGCGAGCGGATGCCACCCAGCGGCGTGCCCAGAGCCTGCGAATACAGGGCCGCCTTGGCCTGCAGGTTGCGCACCGCGATCTGGCGCGCCTGATTTTCAGCCGCCGAGGGGTCCTTCAGGCCGAAGCTGATGCCGTTGATCTGGTTGACCCCGGCGGCCACCACGGCGTCCGCCGTCGAGCCGACCCTGGTCAGGTCATTGATGATCACCGTCACCTGATTTGAGGCCTGGTAGCCCCGCAGACGCGGCGGGTTGTTCTCGACGTAGTCATACTGCGCCGACAGGTTCAGGCCCGAGGTCTGGACGTCCCGCTCATTGATCCCGGCGCGGCGCAGGGCGGCGATGACCTGATTCATCCGCGCGGCGTTCTGGGCCATCGATTCGGCGGCGGTCGGAGCCTCCGTCACGACGGCGAAAGTGATCGTCGCCATGTCCGGGGTCGCCTTGACCTCGCCATAGGCCGACAGGTTCAGGCTCGGGCGTTCCGTCACCGCCTGGATGGTCAGCGGCGCGCCGCCGTTCGGCTGCGACTGGGCGTGGGCGACGGGGGCGCCGGCCAGCAGGGCGGCCGCGGCCATCAGGGCGCCGCCCATCATCAGGGCGCGGTTGGAGACGGCGGGCATCGCGGCGGCGACAGCGGCGGGGCGGTTCATCGGAGAGGCTCCATGAGAGACGAGGTGTCGTTGCGAACACCTTCATCGGCGTCCGTGTTCCAACCATGGCCGTTCCCGCCTGAACGGCCGGTCAGGGACCATTGGCAGAAACCGTTCATCTGCGTGACATCGCCGACAGATCGGCGGCGAAGGCGCGGCGCGGACGCCGTCATCGCCCCTGCGGACCGGATGACGCCAACCGGGCGCGTGCGACGAGCGCTTGGCAACCGCCTCCCCCGCCTGCTAGGCGAAACCCTCCTCGCTCCGGGGGCCCGTAGCTCAATGGTTAGAGCCGACCGCTCATAACGGTCTGGTTGGGGGTTCGAGTCCCTCCGGGCCTACTCGGGGCCATCCCCCCATGATCAGCCCGCCTCAAGCAGGGCGTCGAGGCTCGGAAAGCCTCCTTCCGGCCGTATGGAGCGACAGACCAGAGCCAACCGCCGTTCAATCGCCGGACCGCAACTCGTCTTCACCCTCACCGCCTCCAGAAGCCGCCGCCCCCGCCCCGGCTCCACCGATCCTCCCCGCGATAGCGCTCGTCCTGCACATAGCGGCCATCCCGGTCGTACCAGCCGTCGCCGTTCTGGTAGTCGTCGTAGCCGTCCAGCGAATAGCCGTCGTCGTAGTAGTCGACGCCCAGCATGCCGTCCTCCTGGCTCCACCAGCTGCGCGGGTACGAGCCGTGGGCGCATTCCCAGCCCTCGCCCGGACGCCAGTAGGGCTCGTACCGGCCGCGATAGCGGTCGCGGAACTGCGGGCGGCAGACATATTGCGACCAGACGCGGTTGCCGCTGGCCTGCACATTGGCGCGCGGCTCGCGATAGATGACGTCGCGGACGCCCGCGAAGACGTTGTTGGTCACCACCGCATTGCCCGCGGCGGCGGCCACCCCGACCGCCGAGGCGCGGATGCGGCTGTCGCTCAGACGCAGTTCACCGCTGTACAGCACCACGCCCTTGTCCGAGCGGCAGACCCGGCTGCCGCTGATGGCGACCGAGGCCCCCTCGACCACCACGCCCTCGACGAAGCCGCACACGGCGGTGTTGCTGATCTCGACCCGGCCATAGTCCCGCCCGGCGCGCACGATCACGCCGATGCTGCGCGGGCCGAAGGCGTTGGGCGCATTGGTCCCCAGAATGGTCGTGGCGTTCAGGACCGACGGCGGACCGGCCGTCGGGGTGATCTCCACCCCCGACTGCGAGCCCGAGATCACGGCCTCCCACAGGTTCAGGGTCGCGCCGTCGGCGACCACCGCCGGGGCGATGGTGCGGGCCTCGATCACCGCATTGCGGATGTCCAGCAGGCCGCCGTCGGCATAGATGGCCGTCTCGTCGCCCGCGTGGCGGAAGCCGACCCGGTTCATGACGATCTCGGCGCCGTAGCCGACGATACAGGCCGCGTCGCCCGCGCGCGGCGAGGCGAACAGCATGTCGCGGATCTCGACCCGCACCCCCGCCGCCACCGTCATGCACGGCAGGCCGTCCGGCGCCTGCAGCGCGGGCTGGGCGCCGGCCCAGTCGCGCGGGTCAAAACCGCCCTCGCCGATGATGGTCAGCGGCTTGTCGATGTTCAGCCAGCCGACGCAGGCGCCGGCGCGTGAGCGGATCACCAGCGTCCCGCCGGGCCGCACCCGGCGCACCGCGTCTTCCACCGCGCCCGATCCGGGATTGCCGCCGCAGTCGACCAGCACGATCTCCTCCCCGCCCGGCCGCAGCGGCGGCAGGCCGGGCCGCCAGCCCGAATCCCAGTCCGGGCGGTGGCGACGATAGTCATAGCGGTTGCGGTCCCGGCGCGGGCCCGACGCCCGGGTCGGCGGGTCCAGCAGGACGCCGAAATTGGGCCGCGTCTGGCTTTCCACCCGCGCCGCCGTCTGGGCGTGGGCCGTGTCCGGCGCACTGACCGTCATCAGGGCCGCGCCGGCGACGATCGCCGCCACGCCGCCGATGAGACCGAAGGGGTTGCGGGTCGTCATGGGTTCAGGCCCTCCTTAACGGCGCTGCGAACGGGAGACCTGGGCCAGCACGGCCTGCAGGCGTCCCGCCGACGGGCCGAAGCCCGCCAGGGCGGAATCGATGCGGAATGCGACGGCCTGGGCCTTGTCCTGATCCGCCACGCCCGAGACGCCGAGCGCGAAATAGCTGGACATGGCGAACTTGGCCTCCGGGCTGCCTTGCCGCGCGGCTTCCTCGAACCACTTGAAGGCGCGGGCGTAATCGGCCGGAACCCCGATCCCCTCGGCGTACATGACCGCCAGCACCAGTTGCGCCTCGGACGATCCGTTCACCGCCGCCAGCTGGATCGCCCGCACCCGCTCCAGATAGGACAGCCGCCCTTCCATCGCGTGGCCCAGCATGGCCTCCAGCGTCTCGATCTGCCGCTTGGACAGGTCCTCGGGCCGCTGCGGCGCGGTCTCGACCACGCCCAGATACCGCAGGGCGCGGCCCACATGAATGAAGGGCAGCTCGCTGGCCATGCGGCCCAGCGCATATTCATTGGCGTCGCCGCGCGGACGGCTTTCGTCCGAGAAGGGCACCCCCGACTGCGGCGCGCTGTTCGGATAGAATTCGAACGGCGGCGTCCATTGCCGCGCCTTCACCTCGACGAAGCGCTGGTACTGCGCCCGGTGCGGCGACGACCGCTCGAAGTCGCGCATCAGCACATAGGCGCCCACGTCCCCGGTCTGCACCGCCAGATAGTTGTACAGATAGGCGTCCACGTCATTGCGCTGGAACAGGCTCAGCGCCGCCGGATAACCGCGACGGTTGCGGTCTCGCCCCGGTCCCCGACCGCCCTCGCCGCGTCCCCACGCCTCGCGGGCCTCGCGGTTGTCCTCCGGCTCGCCGAACGGGCCGTACAGGCCGTCATGCAGACGGGCCAGGGTGCGGAAGCCCTCGGCGTCCTGTGTCGACAGCACATAGATGACCCGGTCACGCACCGCCGACCGCTCGTCCACCGTCATATTGCCCAGCAACCGGTCCAGCTTGCCGTAGGCCTCGTGCCGCTCGAACGCGCGGCAGTCGTCATAGCGCGACAGCGGGCGCCAGCCGCCCCAGCCGTCGCGTCGGGTGCGGTTGATCGGGGCGTATCCCTCGTCATTGGCCAGCGCCATCGCCAGCCAGGTCGCCGCCTCGATCGGATCTTCAATGTTCTTGTCGGTCGCGCGCACCGCCGAATAGCGCGCGCCCAGTTCCAGCTGGGCGAAGAAGTCATTCTGGAACGCCGCGCGACGCAGCACCCGCAGACCGGTCTCCTGGGCGTTGAACTCGCTGCCGCTCATCGAGGCCGGGCGCGGACAGCTGTTGGACGCGGCGTCGCCGCCGCCCTGCCAGAACCGCACGCCGTCCCGGCCGCACGACGCCATGCCCAGCGCCGCCAGCGCAAGCACGCCCACCGTGGCCGCGATCGCCACCGGCGCGCGCGAGCCGCGGGAACGCGAGCGTCGTCCGTGTTCGCCTTCCCCGTCCGCCATAAACCCCTCGCACACCCACCGGGCGTCTCCGCCCCCCGACGAGCCGGAATCAGGCCCGTTAACCAAGTTCGTTAACCATTGCGGGACTGCGACAGTCCGGGCCAGTTAACATCCTGTCAAGGTTAACGCTGTTTTGCGACAAAGCGTTGCCGCATCACGGCCATTTTGTGCCGTAGCAGGAGTTTTCCACCGAAATCAGCGCCTTGCGAATGCCCCTCAAAGGCGAAACACCGGCCTCGCATCCGCTCCGGCCTGCGCCTATATGCCTGCGACGTCCCGCCGGAGTTTGCCCTGATGTCCTACGTCGCCCGCGACGACCGCCCCGCCGACAAGGCCGCCCGCTATGCGGAGGTCGAGGCGGAAATCCTCGCCGTGCTGGACGGAGAGCCGAACCGCGTCGCGCGCATGGCGACCGTCTCCTCCATGCTGGCCGACGCCTTCCCGGCCTTCTTCTGGACCGGCTTCTATGTGGTGGACGAGACGAAGACCGACGAACTGGTGGTCGGTCCCTATCAGGGCACGCTGGGCTGCCTGCGAATCGCCTTCGGTCGCGGCGTATGCGGAACCGCCGCCGCCACCCGGACCACCCAGATCGTCGATGATGTCCACGCCTTCCCCGGCCACATCGCCTGCGACGCCCGTTCGGCCAGCGAGATCGTGGTCCCGGTCCTCGACGCCTCGGGCGCCCTGATCGCTGTTTTCGATGTCGACGCGACCGTTACGTCCGCTTTTGACGCAACCGACCGCTATGCTCTGGAACAGCTGATGGCCAGGGTGTTCGCCGGGACCGCCTGAACCGTCTGCCCCGTCTATCCCGTCCATGCGGCGATAGACGGTCTCGCGGAGCGTCCTCCGGCCAGTTCTTTTGTTTTCGTTGCGTTTTTTCAAAACGCGATAGACGGGATAGACGGCATAGACTGTTTTTTAAAACCGTCTATCGCCCGCACTATTCGCACTGTTCGCACTCGTTTTTCCGCCGGAGAGTCTCAATGTCTGACCGCGTGATCCTTGTGACCGGAGGCCACGGCGCCCTCGGCTCCGCCGTCGTTCAGGCGGCTCTGGCCGACGGACTGAAGGTGGCCATCATTGACCACGCCCGGGGCCATGCGGTTCCCGAGGGCGTGCTGGAGCTGGGGGGCGTCGACCTGACCGACCCCGCCGAGGCCGCGCAGGCGATCAACGCCGCCGCCGACCACTTCGGCCGCCTCGACGCCCTGCTGAACATCGCCGGCGGCTTCGTCTGGCAGACCACCGACGACGAACAGCCCGCGTGGGAGAAGATGTTCGCCCTGAACCTCTCGACCGCCCTGAACGCCAGCCGCGCCGCCCTGCCATGGCTCAAGGCCTCGCCGGAGGGCCGGATCGTCAACGTGGGCGCCAACGCCGCCATCAGGTCCGCCGCGGGCATGGGCGCCTACGCCGCGTCGAAGGCGGGCGTTCACCGCCTGACCGAAAGCCTGGCCGAGGAACTGAAGTCCACCGCCGTCACGGTCAACGCCGTCCTCCCCTCGATCCTCGACACCGCCCAGAACCGCGCCGACATGCCCGACGCCGACCCGTCGAAGTGGGTCGCCCCCGCCGACCTCGCCCGCGTCATCTTGTTCCTCGCCTCCCCCGAAGCCCGGGCGGTGACGGGGGCGCTTCTGCCCGTCACCGGGAAGGTTTGAGCCCCGGGCGTATGAGATCCGCCCTCTTCCTCCCCGCCGGCAACCCGCGCGCCATCCAGAAGGCCCGCACGCTGGACTGCGACGTCGCCATCCTCGACCTCGAGGACGCCGTCGCGCCGGAGATGAAGGCCGACGCCCGCGCCGCCGCCGTTCAGGCGCTCCGCGACGGCGGCTTCGGCCCGCGCCTCGGCGTCCGCATCAACGGGCTCGACACCCCGTGGGGCGCCGATGACCTCACGGCCCTGTCCGACGCGGGCGTCACATTGGTCGTCGCGCCCAAGGTCGATGACGCCGACGCCGCTCGCGCCCTGACCGCCGCCCTGCCCTCCGATGCCGTCCTCTGGGCCATGATCGAAACGCCCCGCGCCCTGCTGAACCTGAGCGCCATCGCTGCAACCCCGCGGCTGGAGGCCCTGATGCTGGGGGTCAACGACCTCGCCGTCGGCCTGCGCACCAGCCCGGCGCCGGACCGTGAGCCGCTCAAGCCATGGCTGGCCGCCACCGTCGCCGCCGCCCGCGCCCACGGCCTGCTGGCCCTCGACGGCGTCTACAACGCCTTCACCGACGCCGAAGGCTTCGCCGCCGAATGCGCGCAAGGCCGCCTCTATGGCTTTGACGGCAAGAGCCTGATCCACCCCTCCCAGATCGCCCCGGCCAACGCCGCCTTCGGCCCGTCAGAGGCCGAAATCGCCCACGCCCGCGCCATCGTCGCCGCCTTCTCCGCCCCCGACGCCAAGGGCAAGGGCGCGATCCGGGTGGATGGCCGCATGGTCGAACGCCTGCATCTTTCAGAAGCCGAACGTGTTCTCAGCCATCTCGACCGGGGCCGCTGACGGGCCTATCTAGTCCGTCCAGAAACAGAACGCGCAGGCGCCCCCTCAAGAAGCGTGGCGCCGCGCGCCGAGCGTTAGGGGCGCTTAAGGAAACCTATGACCCACGCCGTCATCGCCGCCACCGGCCTGTTCACGCCGGACCAGTCGATCTCCAACGAAGAACTGGTGGCCGCCTACAACGCCTACGCCGACCGCTTCAACGAGCGCCACAGCGCCGAGATCGCCGAGGGCGACGTCGCGCCCCTGACCCACTCCTCGGTCGAGTTCATCGAGAAGGCGTCCGGCATCAAGTCGCGCTTCGTGCTGGACAAGGCGGGCGTCCTCGACCCCGAGCGCATGGCCCCGAACATCCCCGAACGCTCGAACGAGGAACTGTCGGTCCTCGCTGAAATGGCCGTGAAGGCCGCTCGGGACGCCATCGCCGCCTGGGGCAAGCCGGTCAGCGAGATCGGCGCCGTCCTGTGCGCCGCCTCCAACATGCAGCGCGCCTATCCGGCCATGGCCATCGAGATCCAGCAGGCGCTGGGCATCGAGGGCTTCGCCTTCGACATGAACGTGGCCTGCTCCTCGGCCACCTTCGGGCTCAAGACGGCGGCGGACTTTATCGCCTCCGGCTCGGTGAAGGCCGTGCTGATGGTCAATCCGGAAGTCTGCTCGGCCCACCTGAACTTCAAGGATCGCGACAGCCACTTTATCTTCGGCGACGTCGCCACCGCCGTCATCATCGAGTCGTCCGATCAGGCCGCCCCCGGCGGTTGGGACATTCTCGGCACGCGTCTGAAGACCAGCTTCTCGAACAACATCCGCAACAATTTCGGCTTCCTGAACAACGCCGCCCCCGAAGGCATCGGCGCCCCGGACAAGCTGTTCGTCCAGCAAGGACGAAAAGTCTTCAAGGACGTGGTGCCGATGGTCTCGGACATGATCGTCGATCATGCGGGCGAGCTGGGCCTCGACCCCACCGGGCTGAAGCGGATGTGGCTCCATCAGGCCAACATCAACATGAACCAGTTCATCGGCCGCAAGGTGCTGGGCCGCGAGCCCGAGCCGGGCGAGAACGTCATCATCCTGGACGAGTACGCCAACACCTCGTCCGCCGGTTCGATCATCGCCTTCCACCTGCACCACGACGGCTTCGCCCCCGGCGACACCGGCCTGATCTGCAGCTTCGGCGCCGGCTACTCCGCCGGCACGGTCTTCGTCCGCAAGCGCGCCTGACGACAAAATTGCGATCAATTCGCAAAATCGTCAGACAGCCAGCCATCTGCGATTGATTCTGCAAATCGTTCGCAGTAATTGCCCCGCCTGTTCATCAAGCGGGGCTTTTCCATGCGTACCCTCCTCCTCTCCGCCGGGCTCGCCGCCCTGACCGTCGCCGCCGCGCCCTCGGCCATGGCCCAGACCACCGGGTCGCAGGAGGCCGCCCAGCTGCCCCCGGTCAGCGTTCTGGCCACTCGCACCGAGACCCGCACGGACGAGGCCCCGGCCACCGTCACCGTCATCACCGCCGCCCGGATCGAGGCCGAGCTGGCCACCGACATCAAGGACCTGGTCCGCTTCGAGCCGGGCGTCAGCGTCGTCAGCCAGCCCCAGCGCTTCGGCGCCGCCCTCGGCACGACCGGCCGTGGCGGCAACGAGGGCTTCACCATCCGCGGCATGGGCGGTGATCGGGTCCTGATCGTCGTCGACGGCGTCCGCGTCCCCGACGGCTTCACCTTCGGGGCCCAGAGCGTCGGTCGCGGCGGTTACTCGGACCTCGATCTGATGAAGTCGGTCGAAATCCTGCGCGGCCCTGCCTCGGCCCTCTACGGCTCGGACGGCGTCGCCGGCGCGGTGGCCTTCACCACCCGCGACCCAGCCGACCTGCTGCGTGACGGCCAGACCTTCGGCGCCCGCGCCCGCGTCGGCTTCAACTCGGCGGACGAGAGCACCACGACCTCGGGCGTCATCGCCGGTCGCGTCGGCGCCTTCAGCGGCATGGTCGGCTGGACCGGCCGCGACGGCGAGGAGACCGAGACCCAAGGCAAGATCACCGGCGAAGAGACCGTCATGGTCGGCTCCACGCCCTCGATCGTCTATTCGAACCGCACCGTCGCCAACCCGATGGAGTTCAGCTCCGACGCCTGGCTGGCCAAGCTGGTCTGGGACTTCGCGCCGGGCCAGAGCCTGCGCCTGTCCTACGACAGCTACCGGTCGGAGATGGACGCCGATGTTCTGAGCGGCCGCACCACCCGCACCCTCGCCGCCCCGCCGACCGCCGCCACCGCCGTCCTCGGCCTCACCGCCCACGACACCACCGAGCGTGAACAGTTCCAGCTGGCCTACCGCCTGAAGGACGTGCTTGGCTTCGACAGCGGCCAGTTCACGGTCTACCAGCAGGACTCGACCACCCGTCAGTTCACCGCCGAAGACCGCGTCGGCACGGACCGCACCCGGGACAACACCTTCGACAACGAGGTGTTCGGCCTGTCGGGCGACCTGACCCGTACCTTCGGTTTCAACCGCATCACCGTCGGCGGCGACTGGTCCGAAACCACCCAGCAGGGCGTCCGCTCGGGCGCCGTGCCCCCGGCTGGCGAGACCTTCCCCACCAGCGCCTTCCCCAAGACCGACTTCACCTTGGGCGGCCTGTTCATCCAGGACGAGATCAGCCTTCTGGACGGCGCCCTGAAGATCATCCCCGCCGTTCGCTGGGACACCTTCGAGCTGAGCACCGCCAACGATCCGCTGTACCCGGGGCCGCGCGCCGACCAGTCGGACGACCATTTCTCGCCCAAGCTGGGCGTGGTCTGGTGGAGCAACGACCAGTTCGGCCTGTTCGCCAATTGGGGTGAAGGCTTCAAGGCCCCGACCCCGAGCCAGGTGAATAACTACTTCGCCAACCTGGCCTTCGGTTACGCCTCGGCTCCGAACCCCGACCTGAAGCCGGAAACCAGCCAGAGCGTCGAGTTCGGCGCCCGCTTCCGCAACCTGTCCCTGCTGGGCGGGACCTTCGCCGGTCAGGCCGTGGTCTTCCAGACCGACTACTCGGACTTCATCAGCCAGCAGGTCGTCTCGGGCGCCGGCACCCCGGCTGATCCGATGGTCTATCAGTGGATCAACTTCACCGACGTCGAGATCAAGGGCTTCGAAGCCCGCGCCGACGCCTGGTGGGACAACGGCGTCAGCGCCCGCTTCGCCTTCGCCTATGCCGAGGGGGAAACCACCAGCGCCGGTGTGACCACCCAGCTGTCGACCATCGACCCGATCAAGGTCGTCTTCGGTCTGGGCTACGATGAACCGGCCGGTCGCTTCGGCGGCCAGCTGATCACCACCTGGTCGGACGCCAAGGACGTGGCCGACACCGATGGCCTGAGCTGCTACGCCGCCGGCTGCTACGTCGGCGACGACTTCGCTCTGGTCGACCTGACCGCTTACTGGAACGTCAACGAGCAGGTCACGGCCCGCATCGGCGTCTTCAACCTGCTGGACGAGAAGTACAGCTGGTGGAGCGACGTCCGGGGCGTCGCCGCCTCATCTGCGGTCAAGGACGCCTACACCCAGCCGGGCCGCAACATCGGCCTGTCGCTGGCCTTGCGGTACTGAGCCTTCTTCCGGATAACGAGAATGACTCTCATTCAACGGACCCGTCACATGCGCCGCGCCCTGTTGCTCACCACTGTCCTGTCCGCCGCCCTCGCGGCGTCCGCCCCGGCCCTTGCCGAAGTCGCCCCAATAGCGAACCCGGGGGCGGCCGCGGTCACCACCCCGGCGACCAGCCAGTTCGAGCGGGATCGCCAGTCGATCCTCGCCCAGGCCGGCCAATGGCGGGTCCGGTTCGACATGCGGGAGAACGTCAGCTTCCGCGCCGGCTATGAGCCGCTGGAGGAGAAGCTGTCCGCCGGCAACGAGATCGTCCGCGTCGTCCATGACGACGGCGCCCGGATCAGCCTGCAGCACATCCTCGTCATCAGCGATGACGCGGGCAACCACATGGTCATCAAGCACTGGCGTCAGGACTGGGTCTATGAGCCCGAAACCGTCCTGACCTACGCCGGTCCGAACCACTGGGTCCTGACCCCGGTTTCGGCCGACGAGCGCCGGGGCGCCTGGTCCCAGACCGTCTGGCAGACGGACGACAGCCCCCGCTACGGCGGCGTCGGCCGCTGGAGCTATGACCATGGCCGGTCGGAGTGGACCTCCAACCCGACCTGGCGTCCGCTGGCCCGCCGCGACGCGGTCCGCGACCCGATCTACGACCGCTATCTGGGCACAAACCGCCACGCCCTGACACCGGAAGGCTGGGTCCATATCCAGGACAATGTGAAGATGGGTCCGGCCGAGGGCGAAGGGAGCGAACCCGTCGCCATCGTCCAGGAAGACGTCATCAACACCTACCGCCGCGTCGACAACTATGACCCGACGCCCGGCGACGCCTACTGGGCCGCGACCAGGGACTACTGGGCCGGCGTCCGGGCCGCCTGGGACGAGGTCGCTGTCCGCAACGGCGGCATCTGGCTCGAGGAAGAAGCCAACCGCGGCGCCGTCACCGGCAAGCCGCTGATGGACTGGGCCGACGAAATCCAGGCCGGAACCCTCACCACCGACGCCGCCATCGCACGGGCGCGTGAACTGATCGGCCGCGCCACCGTGGCCCCGGCGTCGTAGCCGAACCGTTCACGCGAAACGGGGGGGGAAGGGGGGACGCGGTACGGCGTCCCCCCCTTTTTTCATGCCCGCTGCAACCAGCCGCGATAGCGAACCAGCCGCCTCAGCAAGGGGGCGTTGATCGTAACGTCGAAGACGAAGCGGCCCTGCTCATCGACCTCCTCTAACGCGACGGCCGAGGGGCCGAGAGCCTTCGGCAGCGGGATCGGCCCCAGCCGCCAACCGATAACCTGATAGATCAGCCGCCCGCCTTCCGGCGTCAGGCTCAGGTCCATGCTGACCGGCCCGAACCCCTCGCGCACCACGCCGCCCAGCCGGGCGTGCGACAGGACGCTGGCGAAGCGGTGTCCGCCGATCCGGCGTCGCCAGATCGACCGCTCCCCATCTGCATCGATGGCCACCTCGGCCTCGCAGTCCGCCTGCGCCTTCGGGAAGCCGACGATCCGGGCGACCAGCGCCGCCAGCGGCCCTGATGCGCCCTCCGTCATCGCCCTGCCCCGCCACACCGACCGCCCCGGCGTCTCATGCAGCGCCCGGACGGGTTCGGGCAGATCGTCAAAGGCCGGGCCGATGGCGCGGGGATACAGGCCGCGCTCCACGACCACTTCGGTCGCCAGCCTGTGTGGTGACATCTCCTGTGTGATCGCTTCCAGAGGGAGGACGCTGACACAGGCCCTCGCCCCCGGCGTAACCCGCCCGGCGATGATGGCGCGGATCACGGCCAGTGCGGGCAGGCTGGGCGTCACCGGCCCTTCCCCCGGCTCGGCGACCAGCCGCCACACCGCGCGCACGGCCCGCCCCTGCCCGTCCACGCCGAGCGCCTGCACGCGCATGGCGCCGCGATCAGATCCGCTCACGGAATGCAGGCTCGCCAACGCCAGCAGAGGTCTGGCCAGCGGCACGGGGTTTAACCGGAACAGGCTGACCAGCCGGCCCAGCAGCCACGCCTCGAGATGAAGGGGCCAGGGCTCCATGCCGGCCAGAAACAGCGCTCGGTCGCGGGGCCGGAACCGCTGGGGGAACAGATCAAGGTCCGGCGTCTCGCACAGCGACACTGAGCGCCGCCCCGCCGCCCCGAAGTCCCGCCGGTACAGCCCGCTCCAGCCGCGCCGGGTCGTCCATGCCCCATCCTCGAACACCCGCACGGGTCGGCCCATCCACGACAGGATGGCCTGCATGACCGAAAGCCCCTTGGGCGCCCGCGCGCCGGGCGAGATGGCGGCCTCCACGGACACGACCTCCCGCCAGCCTTCGGTCAGATGATCCAGCACGGCGTTGGACAGGGCCGGGGTCGAACTACACCCGGTCAAGGCGACCACGCCCGCCGCTCTCGCCGCCGCATCCAGCGCAGGGAAGGCGGCGACGAAGTCCCGCCCGTCGGCTAGATCGACATAGTGCAGGCCTGCGGTGATGGCCGCCCGCGCCGTCGTCGGCTGCGCACCCTGAAACGGCCCGGCCATGTCGGCGACGATACTCGCGCCGGTCGCCGTCAGTTGCTCGGGGCTCAGGGTCGCGGTGTCCAGAACAGCGACCTCGACCGAAGCGCCCGAGAACGCCTTCCGCAGTCGCGCGGCCAGCGCCTCGGCCCGTTCCCGGCTGCGCCCCGCCACGACCAGACCGAAGCCGTGCCGCAACAGCCCCTCGGCCAGCCGCGAGCCGAACACCCCACCCGCGCCGATCACCAGAACCTTGGTCATTACAGGAAGCGTTTCCGGTCTTCTGGCGAAGGGATCATACAGGCATCGGTCCGCCCGAAGATCGCATAGCGATTGCGGGCGATCAGATCATAGACGGGGTTCCGCAACAGGCGCGGCACGACCTTCAGTCCCCTGAACGCCATCATCCCCGGCAAGGCGCCCAGCACCGTCAACGCCGCGTCAGACTTGAAGTGAATTCGCCCGTTCAGGACCACGGCGTTCGTCTGCGGCGCCTCCGGGTCGATCCCGTACCGCACCGCCAGCGCCTGACCGGCCTCCGACTGGATCGGCAGGAAGCGGAAGCGCTTCTCGGTGTCACGGTTGATCACAAACCGCACCCAGCGCGAACAGAAGATACAGACCCCGTCGAACAGGATCAGGCCGTCAGGTTCGTCAGGAGCGGGCTGGGGCGACCAACGGGTCATGGAGTGACAGTGGGCCTCTCGGTGAAGCTTCTCAAGGCGACGTCAAGCCGCCGCCACGGCCTCGATCTCGACCAGCCAGCCCTCTTCGAACAGGCCGGTGACAATGACCGTCAGCGCCATCTGCCGCCCGCCGAGCCGACGCAGGCGCACTTCGCGGTTCGGCAGGGCGTATGCCCGGTCAGACAGATAGGTCGTGACCTTCACCAGATTATCCAGCGTCATTCCCGCCGCGCGCAGCTGGGTCTCGACATTGTCCCAGACCTGTTCGCACTGGCCGGTGAAGTCCGCCGCCAGCGAGCCGTCCGGGGCGACCGGGATCTGGCCGGACAGGTAGAGCCAGCGGGTCGCCCCGCCGACTTCACAGGCCTGCGCATACTCGCCCTCCGCCGGCGGCGAGCCGTCGCCGGTCAGAGGGCGGATGGACAGCATCAGCGGCGCGCCGCGTCCGAGCGGGCGCGGACCTGACCAAACTCCGACGACGGCTTCCAGCCGGGCCATTCGTCGCTGTTCGCGAGGTCCAGACCCAGATGGTACAGCAGGGTCAGGTTCTCGACCGCCGAGGTGAAGTTCAGGTCGGCCGACCATTCGTCCGACGGCTTGTGGTAGTCGGCGCCGAACTTGGCGCGCCAGGCGGCCTCACCGGTCTCGCGACCGCCCTCGACCCAGTCCCAGCCGTGCCAGGGCATGATCGCCGGCACGCCCGCGCGGGCGAACGGGAAGTGATCCGACCGGTAGTAGAAGCCCTGCTCCGGCATGCCGTCGTCGGAGACGTAGCGGCCCAGCGGCGCCGCCAGAGCCTGCAGGCGATCTTCCAGATCATTCTGGCCCTTGCCGAAGATCGGCACGTCACGGGTCGAACCCGACAGCGGCAGCATGTCGATGTTGATGTCGGCCACGGTGGTCTCGAGCGGATAGACCGGGTCGGCGACATAGCCGTAGGCGCCCAGAAGCCCCATCTCCTCGGCCGCCATGTGGGCGAAGATGATCGAGCGCTTCGGACGCGGCGCGCGGCTCAACTGACGGGCCATCTCGACCACGCCGACGGTGCCGGACGCATTGTCCCAGGCGCCGTTGAAGATCTTGTCGTCACCCGGGGTTTCCGGATGCTGGGCCTCGCCGCCGACGTGATCCCAGTGCGCCGAATAGATGATCGTCTCGTTCGGACGCTCGGTCCCCGGGATTTTGGCCAGCAGGTTGTGGGTGACCAAGGTGTCGATGGTCTCGGACACATCGACCGACAGGCTGACACCGTTCAGCGCCACGGCCTTGAACGTCCCGCTGCCGGTGTTGGCGAAGCTGTCCATGCCCAGACCGGCGGCCGAGGCCATGGCGAAGGCGGTGTCGTGGTTGATGGCGCCGGAGAACTCCAGATCCGCCGCGCCCGGCGTCAGGGTGCGGGTGCGGTTGGCGCCGCGCATCATGCCCTGCCACTGGGGCGAGGACGCCGGCTGGGCGATCAGGGTGATGACCCCCACCGCCCCACGGCGGAAGGCCTCGTCCGCCTTGTATGCGCCCGACTGGTAATTGGTGGTGTACTGACCGTTGAACAGCTCGCCGTCCGGCTCGCCCGGGATGACCACCACGACCTTGCCGCACACGTCGAGGTCGCCGTAGTCGTCCCAGTTCCGCTCGGGCGCCGTAATGCCATAGCCGGCGAAGACCACGCCCGCGTTGCGGATCGCGGCGCGGCCGTCATTGGTCACGGCGCGCAGGGTGATGTCGGTTCCGACGGTCAGGGCGTGCGACTGGCCGTCCGGGCCGGTCCAGCTGGACGTGCCGCCCGTGACGGGGGTGTAGCGCTTCAGCGCGACCGGTTGCAGCCATTGGCCGTTCGGACCGCCGGGCTCCAGCCCCATGGCCTCGTACTGGGCCTGCAACCAGGCCAGCGTCAGTCGCTCGCCCTCGGTGCCGGGATAGCGGCCCTGGAAGGAGTCGTCGCTGATCGTGCGGATGTCGCTGCTGATCCTGTCCGCCGAGAAGGCGGGCTCGACCGCCGCCGTGCCGCCGGCGCCCGCCGTCGCGCAGGCCGACAGCAGCAGCCCCGCGGACAGGACGGCGGCGATCGCCGAACCGCTCTTCAGTTTGCGAAACATGGTGAGACTCCCATCCCCAAAATCGATGGCGCGCACCTTAGGGCGGCCCCGAAAGACCGCCCCTTACTTTTTTGTCATCTAATCCGGAAGCGGATTAACGCCGCTGATCCGCCGTCGCGGCGCGGGCCGGACCGAACTCGGAGCCATCTTTCCACTGCGGCCACTCGCGGCTGTTCGCGAGCGCCGAGCCGACCGTGTAGAGCACCTGCAGGTCCTCGACCTGACCGCGCAGGTCCCAGTTCGGCGACCACTCGTCCGCCGCCTGATGGTAGCGGCTGCGGCCATACTCCGAGCGGCTGGCCTGGCGCTCGGCGATGGGCTCGTCACGGAAGTCGCCGCTGGAGCCGCCGTAGGTCATCGGCACGCCGCGCTTGGCCAGCGGGAAGTGGTCCGACCGGAAGTAGCCGCCCGAGGCCGGGTTGGCGTCCGGCAGGATGCTGCGTCCCTGGCTCTCGACCACGGCGCCGATCCGCTCATCGAGGTCCGACTGGCCGTAGCCCGTGATGCCGTAGCGGGTCACCCGGCCATAGACGTTCATCGAGTCGACGTTGAACCCGCCCACGGTCGTGGCCAGCGGATAGACCGGGTTGGAGGCGTAATACTCCGAGCCCAGCAGGCCGCTTTCCTCGGCGGTGAAGCTGATGAAGACGATCGAGCGTTCCGGGGGCGGCCCCGATCCGAAGGCGCGGGCCAGTTCCAGCAGACCGGCGGTGCCGGTGGCGTTGTCGACGGCGCCGTTGAAGATGGTGTCGCCCTCGGCGTCCGGAGCGCCGACGCCGATGTGATCCCAGTGGGCGGTGTACAGGACGGTCTCGTCGGGGTGGGTCGTACCCGGCAGCCGGGCGATGACATTGTGCGTCGTCACCTGGGTCGAGGCCACGTCATACGTGCCGCTGAAGGTCGCGCCGGGCAGTTCGACAGGCCGGAAGTCGCGGCTGCGCGCGGCGACCTTCAGGGCCTCGAAGTCCAGACCGGCGCGGCGGAACAGGTCCACGGCCACGTCGCGCTGGATCCACGATTCCATCGGTACCCGCTCGGCGGCGGCGTTCTGACGGACGATGTCGAACTGCGGGCCCGACCAGCTGTTGGTCACGGTGGCCCAGCCATAGGAAGCCGGGGCGGTTTCGTGGACGATGATCACGCCCGCCGCGCCCTTCCGGGCCGCCTCTTCGTACTTGTAGGTCCAGCGACCATAGTAGGTCATGGCCCGGCCGCCGAAGGTGTTCAGCTCGGGCGCCTCGAAGTCAGCGTCGTTGACCAGAACAACGATGACCTTCCCACGGACATCGACGTCCTTGAAGTCGTTCCACTGACGCTCAGGCGCATCGATGCCGTAGCCGACGAAGACCAGCGGCTTGTTCATCAGGTGAACATGGTCGCCCGGCAGACGGGTCGAGATGACGATCTGCTGGCCCTGCGTCAGCGGAATGCTCTCGCCGCCGACGCTGAAGCCCGCGCGGATGTTCGAGGCGGTGAAGCGGTTCAGGGTGACGTCCTGCGTCCACTGCCCGTTCGGCCCGCCCGGCTGCATCCCGGCGGCGGCGTACTGGGCGCTGAGGAAGTCGATGACCTTCTGTTCCGCCGGCGTGGCGATGCCGCGGCCCTCGAAGCTGTCATCGGACAGAACGCGGGCGTCTTCCGAAAGGCGCTCGGTGCTGAAGGTCGGTGTCTGGGCGCTGACGCCCGTCGCGGTCAGCAGGGCGCCGGCGACCATCGCGGCAACGGAAACGGACAGACGCATGCTCGGGACACCCTCAGCCTTTTGAACAGGGTGCGGACCGTAGGGCGCCCGATCCGGGCTGTCGATCAGGCCGGGCTCACTGCGGCGACACGGCGCCTGCGCCGGGCCAGTCCGTGTCACCGACGCGGGTCAGGCGCAGTTCGATGAAGCGACGGGGCGGCTGGCCTTCAGCGACATAGTCCCCGACCTCGTGCCAGGTCCCGTCGCGCACGGTCGCCACGTACCGGATCTTCGCATTGGGTCCGGCGGGCATCTCCCAGCGAAAGCCGTCCCCGGTCAGTTCGAACGGGTACTCCCCGGTGTAACCATTGGCGTAGCTCCGGAAGCTGTACTTCCCGGCCCGCTCGTCCCACGACAGGATCGCGAAGGCGTTGAACTGGGTCGTGCCGTCGGCGGCGTATCCCCGCCCCTCGATCAGCTTGACCGAACCGCCCAGCAGCGGACCGACCCGCTCGGTCTGGGTCAGGACCGTGGTGTGACCGGGCATGGTGGTCGTCGCCGTGCCGCGCCACTCGCCGTTCAGAAAGTCGAGCGCTCCGACCCGCTCCCGTTGAGCATCGCTACCGGCGGGCTGCTGGGTCTGGGCGACGGCGGGCGGGGCGGCCAGCAAACTCAGGGCCATCAGGACGGGGGCAAGGGAAAGGCGGGGCATGGAAACCTCCGTGAACCTCGAAGCCGCTTTATGAGACAGGAACCCCCAATTTCGCAACACAACGTTTGGTCACGACCGCGACAATGAAAAACCCGCCGGAGCGAGGCTCCGGCGGGTCGGTCATGTCAGCCTGTAAAGCGGTCGCCTAGTGGGCGACGCCCTTCCAGATGCGGCGGTACGACAGATAGGTCACACCGGCGAACAGCAGAAGGAAGATCAGGGTGCCGACGCCGGCGCGCTTGCGCGCGACCTGCTTCGGATCCGAGGCCCAGGCGATGTAGGCGGCCACGTCCTTGGCGTAGTTCTCGACGGTCGGCGCGGTGCCGTCGTCATAGGTCACCTGACCGTTCCGCAGCGGGTTGGGCATGGCGATGAAGCCACCCGGCGGCACGTGAGCGCCTTCCGCGACGAACGGGGTCAGGTCGCCGGCCATGTACTCGTTGTAGTTCTGGCCCGGACGGATCTGCAGGCCGGCCGGCGGCGCCTTGTAGCCGGTCAGCAGCGAGTAGATGTAGTTGGCGCCGCCGTGACGGGCCTTGGCCATCACCGACAGGTCGGGCGGAGCCGCGCCGCCGTTCGCGGCGGCCGCGGCCGTCGCGTTCGGATACGGATTGGGGAAGCGGTCGGCGGCGGTGCCGTCGCGCATGATCGGCTCACCGGTTTCGGTGTCGATGTCCGCGATCTGCACTTCCTTGGCCAGAGCCTTGACGAAGCGGTTCTCGGCCGCGCTGGCCTGACCCGCCTCATAGAAGGGACCGCCCGGTTCCGCGAGCGTGCGGAAGTGCATCAGGTCCATGCTGTGGCAGGAGGCGCAGACCTCGCGATAGACCTTGTAGCCGCGCTGCAGCTGGCCCTGATTGAAGGCGCCGAACGGACCTTCGAACGAGAAGCCGCCGTCGCGCAGGGCGTGGCCGCCGCCGCCCGCCGCGAGGGCGGGACCGGAGGACAGGGTCAGGCCGGCCGCCGCGGCGATCAGGACCAGGGTCTTCTTCATGGAGCGCATCGGAGTCTTGAGGGTCATGTGCACTATCAGCCCTTCTGCTCTTCGGCGCCCGACAGAACGGGTTCCGAGATGGTCGCAGGGATCGGCAGCGGCTTCTCCTTCAGACCCACCAGCGGCAGGATCACCAGGAAGAAGGCGAAGTAGTACAGAGTCGCGAAGCGGGTCAGCCACAGGTAGCTGTTCAGCTTGCCGTCAACCAGGGTGAAGCTCGGCATGCCCGGGATGACCTGGGCGTCCGGCAGCTGGGCGCCGCACCAGCCGAGGATCAGACCGACCGCGACGAAGATGAGGAAGAAGACCCGCATCGTCGGACGGTAGCGCATCGAGCGCACCTTCGAGCGATCCAGCCAGGGCAGGACGAACAGCACGCCGATGGCGCCGAACATCGCCAGCACGCCGCCGAACTTGTCGGGGACAGCGCGCAGGATCGCGTAGAAGGGCAGCATGTACCACTCGGGCACGATGTGCGCCGGCGTCTGCAGCGGGTTGGCCGGGATGTAGTTGTCGGCGTGACCCAGGGCGTTCGGCATGAAGAAGACGAACGTCGCGAACAGCATCAGGAACAGGATGATGGCGAAGCCGTCCTTGACCGTGAAGTACGGGTGGAACGGGACCATGTCCTTCTTCTGACGGTCCTTCGGGATCAGGATGCCGACCGGGTTGTTCTGACCGGCGTGGTGCAGGGCCCACAGGTGCAGAACCACGCAGCCCGCGATCACGAACGGCAGCAGATAGTGCAGCGAGAAGAAGCGGTTCAGCGTCGCGTTATCGATCGCCGGGCCGCCGCGCAGCCAGATCAGGATCGGCTCGCCGATGCCGGGGATCGCCCCGATCAGGTTGGTGATGACCTCAGCGCCCCAGTAGGACATCTGGCCCCACGGCAGGACGTAGCCGAGGAAGGCGGTGGCGATCATCAGGAAGAAAATCACGCAGCCGACGATCCAGATCATTTCCCGCGGCGCCTTGTAGGAGCCGTAATACAGGCCCCGCAGCATGTGCAGGTAGACCGCCACGAAGAACATCGAGGCGCCGTTGGCGTGGGTGTAGCGGATCAGGTCGCCGCCGTTGACGTCACGCATGATGCGCTCGACCGAGGCGAAGGCCAGTTCCGTGTTGGGCACATAGTGCATGGCCAGCACGATGCCGGTCGCGATCTGGGTCGCGAGGCAGAGGGCCAGAATGCCGCCGAAGGTCCACCAGTAGTTCAGGTTCTTCGGGGTCGGCAGCGACATGTAGTCCGCACCGAAGCGGACGATCGGAAGACGCGTGTCGAGCCATTTCTCGACGGCGGTCTTGGGGACGTAGGTGGATTCGTGATCGCTCATCGTTCTCTCGTACGTCCTCAGCCGATCTTGATGCGGGTGTCGGACACGAACTCGTATTCCGGCACGACGAGGTTCAGCGGCGCCGGGCCCTTACGGATACGGCCCGAGGCGTCGTAGTGCGAGCCGTGACAGGGGCAGAACCAGCCGCCGTAGTCACCGGTGCCGAAGGTCGGGACGCAGCCCAGGTGGGTGCAGTTGCCCAGGACCACCAGATACTGGCCGTGGCCTTCCTTGGTGCGGGCGCTGTCGGGTTGAACCGGCTTGCCCTCGTTCGGTTCGGCCTGAAGCTTCTGCAGCTCGGCCGCCGAACGGTAGCGGACGAAGACCGGCTTGCCCTGCCACTTGATCACGACCTGCTGGCCTTCCTGGACCTTGGTCATGTCGAATTCGATCGACGCCAGAGCCAGGGTGTCAGCCGCCGGGTTCATCTGGTTGATCAGCGGCCAGACGACCATGGCGCCCGCGCCGACGGCGGCAGCGCCGGCTGCGATGTGGATGAAGTCCCGGCGGGTGGCGTCGCCGCCTTCGCCTTCAACGACCGATTCGGCCACGTGTCACTCCTCATACGCCGCATTCCACGCCCGAAGCGGAGCGTGGTGGAACGGCATGGATGCTTTAGCGGAAACCCGATCAACCCGCCCCGATCCGACTTTGCGGCGGTTCGACGCAAGTGGCTGACGCCACTTGCGAAACGGTCGCAAAATGAACCGCGACAAGCCCCCGGGCCGCGCGTATGAGGGCTCTAGAATGCGTCTCGTCCTTTTTCAACCAGCCATTCCGCAGAACGTGGGCGCCAGCATCAGGCTGAGCGCCTGTTTCGGCGTTGAACTGCACATAATCGAACCCACCGGCTTCCGTTTCGACGACCGGGCGATGAAGCGCGCGGCGCTGGACTATGGCCCGCTGAGCCATATGACGCGGCACGCGGACTGGGAGGCTTTCCAGAAGGATCGCGCGCCGGGACGGCTGGTCCTGTTCACGACGAAGGGGGCGACGCCCCTGTCCGACTTCACGTTCAAGACCGACGATGTGTTGCTCTTCGGCAGCGAACCGACCGGCGCGCCGGACTATGTGCATGACGCCGCTGATGAGCGGGTGGTGATTCCGTTGAAGGCCGGGGCGCGGTCGCTGAACCTGTCGGTCTCGGCGGGGATCGCGCTGTTCGAGGCTCTGCGGAAGACCGGCGGCCTCCCCTGAGGCCCCGACCCTGACGCGTCTGGACGCGCGAGGCGGAACAGCCAATACAATCGTCGGTCATGATCGACCGTTTCCGCCTGCCTCTGGACTTTGACGTCGCGCCCCTCCTCGCGGACCTGTCGGCCCTCTCGGGTGCGGGCTGGCTCCCGCATTTCAACACCGGCTTCTATGACGGCGACTGGAGCGGGGTCGCCCTGCGCGAGCCCGTCGATGGGAACGGCGGCCTTGTCGCCACCGGCCGGACTTTCAGCGACACGCCGCTGATGGAGCTTTGCCCGGCCGTCCGTGAGGTGCTGGCGGCGCTGAAGTGCCCCCTGAGGTCGGTCCGCCTGCTGCGATTGGGGGCGGGCGCGACAATCCGTGAGCATCGCGACTATGATCTGGGTTACGAGCAGGGCGAGGCGCGGCTGCATGTGCCGATCCTGACCAACCCGGACGTGGCCTTCCACCTGAGGAACCGTCAGGTCGAGATGAAGCCGGGCGAGACCTGGTATCTGGACCTGAGCCAGCCCCACCGGGTCTTGAACGGCGGCGCGACTGACCGCGTGCATCTGGTGATCGACGTGGCGGTGAACGATTGGCTGTGCGGCCTGGTCCCGTTCGAGGACGACGATCCCTTCCGCCCCTCCCCGCCCCTGATCGACGCTGAGACGGCGGCGAGCAATCTGGAGCGCTTCCGCGTCCGGGTCGCCGCGGAGCCGGGCCTGCACGCTATCCTGCGCGACACCACCGACCGCGACCTGTTCGTCGAGGAGGCGATCCGGCTGGGCCTGGAGCACGACCTGCCCTTCACCGCCGATGTGGTCCGTTCGGCCCTGGCGGAGGAACGCCGCCGATGGAACGAACAATGGATGAAGTGACCCCCCTGGACGGCTGGTTGCCCGGCCGCATCTTCTGGGACGACGCCGACGTCGAAGCCTCGGTCGTGGAGTGGATCTGGTGCGACAGCCCGCGCTTCACCGAGGCCTTTCTGGATGACACCTTCACCCGACTGATGCGCCACCCGGCCAACACCCTGTTCCGGCGACGCACGACACTGGCGGGGCTGGAGGCTTGGGCGAAGCGATCACCCGGCATCCCGCCGACAGGCTTCATCTTCCACGTCTCGCGGTGCGGCTCGACCCTGCTGGGGCGCCTGCTGGGTGAACTGGACGGCGCGCTGATCCTGTCGGAGCCGGGTCCGGTGGACAGCCTGATCCGCGCCGGAGAGCGGCTGGACCGGGAACGTCAGATCACGCTGCTGAGGGCCGTGGTCAGCGCGCTGGGTCAGGCGCGGGCGCCGGGACAGGATCGGCTGTTCCTCAAGATGGACGCCTGGAACACGCTTCATCACGGCCTGATCCGCGAAGCCTACCCGACCACGCCCTGGGTGTTCCTGTATCGCGATCCGGTCGAGGTTCTCGTGAGTGCTCTGAACCAGCGCGGGGTGCACACCGTGCCCGGCCTGCTGCCGGGCCGCCTGTTCGGAATCGAGGCGGAGCCTGATCCCGACGCCTATGCCGCAAGGGTTCTGGGGGCGATCTATGAGGCTGGAATCGAGGCGCTGGCGGCCTCACCCGGCCTGCCGGTTAACTATGCGGACCTGCCCGGCGCCGCATGGGAGGCAGTGGCCGGGCATTTCGGGATCACCCCGACGCCGGAGGAGATCCCGCGCCTGACCGCCCAGTCCGGACGCGATGCGAAGAGAGGCAACCAGCCCTTCACCGCAGACTCAGCGGCCAAGCGCAACGCGGCGCCCGACGCGCTGAAGGCCTTGGCGGAGCGCTGGATGCGCCCCGCCCATGATCGTCTGGAAGCCCTGCGGACCGCCTGACCTATTCCGGCGCGCCGCCATCGAAGGCCGCGAGGCTGGGACGCTCGCTCCGCTTGCTCGCCGCCACCGCCTCGACCGAGCGCATGACACGCAGGACGTTCTCCCCCGCCAGCTTGCGGATGTCGGCCTCGGTCCAGCCGTTCGCCATCAGGGCGGCGAGGATGCGGGGATAGGCATCCACGCCGTCCACTCCATCCGGCAGGGCGTCGACGCCGTCGAAGTCGCCGCCCAGACCGACATGGTCGATCCCGGCGACGTCGCGCACGTGCTGGATATGGGCCACCACGTCGGCGACGCCCGCGCGCGGAACCGGGTTGGCGGCGGTCCATGCCGCCATTCCGGCGGTGACCGCGGCCGGGTTGCCCGGGTTGAGCGACTTCAGTCGCGCGTCCTCTGCGGCGCGGGCGGCGCTCCAGGCGCGAACGGTCTCGTTGATGAAGCCCGGCACGAAGGTGACCATCACCACGCCGCCGTTCTGCGGCATCAGGCGCAGGACATTGTCAGGGACGTTGCGGGCATGCCCCGTCACAGCGCGCGCCGATGAGTGGGAGAAGATCACCGGGGCCTCGGACACGCGGATGGCGTCCAGCATGGTGTCTTCTGACACGTGGCTGAGATCGACCATCATGCCGAGGCGATTCATCTCCTTGACCACCTGCTCGCCGAAGGGAGACAGGCCACCCCACTTGGGCGCATCCGTCGCGCTGTCAGCCCAGGTCGTGGTCTTCGAGTGGGTCAGGGTCATGTAGCGGACCCCGGCCTCGTGGAACTCGCGCAGCAGGCCCAGCGAGTCGTCGATCGAGTACCCGCCCTCGATCCCCATCAGGCTGGCGATCCGGCCACGCCGATGGATGCGGACGATGTCGTCGGCGGTCGTGGCCAGCTCAAACACCTCGGGATGGGCCGCGACCATGCGGCGGACCACATCGATCTGCTCCCACGTCGCGACGGCCGCATCGGGCGGGGTCAGGCTGGCGGGCACATAGACCGACCAGAACTGGCCGCCGACGCCCCCGGCGCGCAGGCGCGGAATGTCGGTGTGCAGGTCCGTCGAGGCGTGAAGATCGTGGGTCAGATCAACCGCATAGGGGTCGCTGCCGTGCCCCTGACGCAGGGCCCAGGGCAGGTCGTTGTGGCCGTCGATCAACGGCGTCCGTTCAAGGATGCGCCGCGCCTGGACCTCGCCGGGACTGGTCTGGGCCATCGCGGGAAGCGCGACGGCGGACAGGGCGGCGGCGGCCAGAAGGACGGTGCGGAACATCGGCGAACTCTCCGGAAACGGGACCGTGACAGTGGCAGAGCGACAGCGAGGGTCAACGGCGACACTTTCGTCCGGCGCGCGGGCGGCCTAGTGAAGCCGCCATGACCGACGCCGCCGATCCCCTCGCGCAGAAGAAAGCCGCCGCCCGCCAGTGGTTCGAGACCCTGCGCGACCGCATCCACGCCGGGTTCGAGGCGCTGGAGGACGCGGCGCCTGCTGATCTTTTCACCGGCGAGCCCGGCCGCTTCGTCCGCACGTCGTGGGACCGCAAGGAAGGCGGTGGCGGCGTCATGGGCATGATGCACGGCCGCCTGTTTGAAAAGGTCGGCGTCCACGTCTCTACCGTTCACGGGACCTTCCCCGCCGACTATGCGAAGTCGGTGCCCGGCGCGGCGGAAGACCCACGCTTCTTCGCCACCGGCATCAGCCTGATCTGCCACCCGGTCAGCCCGCGCGTACCGGCGGTGCATATGAACACCCGCTTCATCGCCACGACGAAAAGCTGGTTCGGCGGCGGCGGCGATCTGACGCCCGTGCTGGACGTGGACCGCCATCAGGATGCGGCGGACACCGTCGCCTTCCACGCCGCGATGAAGGCCGCCTGCGACGCCCACGACCCGAGCTGGCATCCGAAGTTCAAGGCCTGGTGCGACGAGTATTTCTTCCTGCCCCACCGGAACGAACCGCGCGGCACCGGCGGCATCTTCTATGACCACCACGACAGCGGCGACTGGGACCGCGACTTCGCCTTCACCCGCGATGTCGGCGAGGCCTTCCTGGACGTCTATTCGCGGATCGTCTCGGGCCGGATGACCGAGGCCTGGACAGCGGATGAACGTGAGGAACAGCTGGTCCGGCGGGGCCGCTACGTCGAGTTCAACCTGCTGTACGACCGCGGGACCATGTTCGGCCTGAAGACAGGCGGCAACGTCGACTCGATCCTCAGTTCCATGCCGCCCGTGGTGAAGTGGCCGTGAGCGGCTAAAGCCCCGTCGAAAGATATTGCGCGAGGAACCAGGTCTCCCGGGCCACGAACGGCGCCTGGGTCCGCCAGGTGCGATACCGGCTGGTCCGCGTCGGCGACGGCTCGACCGTCAGTCCCAGCCGCCGCGCAATGATCGTGGACCGGCGCATATGCAGGGGATCGGAGACCAGCAGGACCGTCCGCACGCCCCGCGCCTCCAGTATAGGCAGGGAGAAACGCAGGTTCTGGATGGTGGTGCGTGATCGTGTCTCGACCGCGATGTCCGCCGCCGTAACACCGTGTGCGATCAACCAGTCGCGACCGGCTTCGCCTTCACTGAGCGCGTCTCCGGGGCCACGCCCGCCGGTGACCACGACAAGACGCACCCGCCCGGCATGATAGAGCCCGGCGGCATGACGGAGCCGTTCTTCGAACACGGGCGTCGGGGTTCTGTTCGCAACCGCGGCGCCCAGCACCATAGCCGCATCCGCAGACGCACTTGAGGTCTGGTCTGCATACCGGGTGATCGAAAGCGCCAGTCCGGCGCCCGCCACGACCACGATCAGGAACGCCACGGCCGACAGCGCGCGCCAAAGCCGCCGCAACATACCGCGCCTCAAGCCGCCTCGGCCTGTTCCTCGCCTTGCAGGGCGGCGCCGATGGCGTCGAACAGGCTGGCGAGTGTGACCGGCTTGGTCAGGTGGCCGTCGGCGCCCGCCTGACGGCCCGCCTCGACGTGTTCGGCCATGGCGTTGGCGGTCAGCATGATCAGCGGCGTGCGCGTCAGCCCCTGCTCTATCTCGACTGCGCGGATAGCGCGTGTGGCGGTCAGGCCGTCCATGACCGGCATCTGCATATCCATCAGCACCAGATCGAAGCCGCCCTCGCGGAAGGCGTCCAGCGCCTGCTGACCATCCTCGACCGCGACCATCTCTATCGCCGTCGCGGCCAGCATGATCTCGATCACCTTGCGGTTGGCGGGGTGATCGTCGGCCAGCAGGATGCGCAGCGGGGCGGCCGAGACGTCGAGCGTGTCACTGTTCGCGGCGGGTTCGACCGCCACCGCCTCGGCGGCGGGCAGTGGAATGTCGAACCAGAAGGCCGCGCCTTCGCCCGGTGCGCTTTCGCAATCCAGCGATCCGCCCATCAGATCGACAAGCGCGGTAGAGATGGCGAGGCCCAGTCCGGTGCCGCCGAAGCGGCGGGTGATCGACCCGTCGGCCTGCTGGAAGCGCACGAAGATGCGGCTCTTCTGCTCGGCATCGAAGCCCACGCCGGTGTCACTGACCCGGAACAGGGCGCGCCCGTCGCCGGTCGCCTGAACCGCGATGGAGACGGCGCCCTCGGCGGTGAACTTCAGGGCGTTGGAGACGAGGTTGTTCAGCACCTGACGCAAACGGACCGCATCGCCCTCGACGAAACCGGACAGGGCCGGATCGAAATCGACATGCAGGGCCACGCCCTTGTCCTCGGCCTTGACCCGCCACAGGGCGGCGACATCGCCGACGGTCTGCTCGAGATCAAAGGCGACGGGCTCCAGCGTCACCTGACCGGACTCGATCTTGGCGGTGTCCAGAATGTCGGACAGCAGGCGTTCGAGGGTCGCGCCGGACGAGCGGATGAGTTCGACCATCTCGTGTTCCTGCGGCTGCAGATCACGACGCGCGAGGGAGTCGGCCATGGACACCACGCCGTTCAGCGGGGTGCGGATTTCATGGCTCATGTTCGCCAGAAACTCCGACTTGGCCCGGTTGGCGTCCTCGGCCCTGCCCCGCGCCTGACGCAGGTGACCGGCCTGCCGCCACAGCCAGGCGACAGCGCCGACGGCGCACAGCATGAACAGCACGGCGATGATGGTGATCGCCAGTTGCAGCCGGGTGTTGGCCCCGGCGGTTTCCAGCTGACGACGGCGTTCGACCAGCTGCTGCTGCATGTTTCCGGTGACCTGATGGACCCCGGCGCTGAAGCTGCGGGCGGCGTCGGTTTCGCCAGTCAGCATGTGGGCGCGCAGGATGCCGAAGGCTTCCTCGGCACGTCCTTCGGCGAACAGCACCTCGGCCTCGACGTGGTCCACCTCGGACTGCTCGCCCGCGCCGACCTCGATCTGGCGCAGCTTCTGCAAGTCCCGACGAGCTGCGGCGGTCTGGCCCAGACGCGCCCGGGCGATGGCTCTCAACGGCAGGGCGTCGCGAGCGAGGAAGGCCGCATCGCCCAGATCTTCGCCATAGGGCGCCAGGCAGGCCAGCACGTCCCCAGGCGACTGCAGGGCATTCGCCACGGTGGCGCACAGGCTGGCGTCGTAGACCTTCAGCGTCTGCAGGTCGGAGCGCTGGGCCAGACGGGTATGGGCGGCGAAGTAGCGTTGGGCCCGGTCCGTCGCACCGACCGAAACCGCCATCATGGTCAGGTTGTAGAGGCTGTCGAAATCCGGGCGGGGATAGGCGGGATCAGAGTAATCGATCTCGAACTTGCGGAAGGCGTCGGCGGCGCCCTCGACATCGTTGAGGTCCTTCAAACCCATGCCCGCCACTTCCCAGATGCCCGCCCGGGCCGTGTCGGCGAAGGGATCGGCGTCAGGAATATCCGCCTCGGCGCGGGTCAGGATCTGAAGCCCCTCGCCGATCCGGGCATGGTCGATGAGCCACAGCGCGGTCAGTCGGGTGGCGTGGGCGCGCACGAACCAGTCCCGGCCCGCGGTCGACATCCGACGCATCTCGGCGGCGACGGCGCCGTCGCCCTGGTCATAGCGGACCGTCAGGGCGTTCAGGTGTGCTATGTCGATGTACCGCAGGTCATTCTGCCGACGGGCCGCCTCGGCCAAACGCCGGTTCCAGACCAGCGCGCGGTCGAACTCGCCCTGATTCAGGATCGTCCAGGTGACGTGGTAAAGCCGGTTGAGACCTTCGCGGTCATTGCGCCGCATGGCCTCGCGACCGAAATCCTCCAGCGCGGCGAAGCTGCTGGAGGCCGCCCGGCGCTCCACGAAGTCGGCCAGCCGCAGCGCATCCTCGACCCCATGGGATGCGGGGGCGTCATGCGCGCGCGCGGGCGCCGGCACGCCGATCAGGGCGATCAGAACAGCGACAACGAACGCGAACCGGGACAACGACATGCTGCTCCGTCTTCGCACACATTTCTTGAGTAAGGTTTACGGCTGGAAGAACGCCCGTATCCAATCGCTGACCAGCGCCCGGTCGTCGGGCTCCCTCAGACTTTCCAGAGCCCGATCAACCAGCGCGCCGTCGATCCGTCCCCGCCGCCCGGCGGTCAGGTCCGAAGCGAAGCCCGGGGTGAACTCCGGGTGCCCCTGGAAACTGATGGCCGCATCGCCCCACGCCAGACCTGCATAGGGCGTGAAGTCACTACGCAGCGTGACGCGCGCGTGGTTGGGAACCGCCACGACCTGATCCTGATGCGAGACCGGAATGGCCACCGTGGCAGCGGCGGGCTGCATCCACTCCGCCCCATCGGTCACCTGATAGCGGTGCAGACCGACGCCCCAGCCGCGCTCCGACTTCTCGACACGTCCGCCGAGCGCCTTCGCCATGGCCTGATGTCCGAAGCAGACGCCGACCAGCCGGGTCCGCCCGTGGGCAGCCCGGATCCATTCGAGCAAATCGCCGATCCAGGGATCGTCTTCGTACACGCCCGCCGCCGAGCCGGTGATGATCACCCCGTCGAAGCCATACGCGTCAGGCCATTCCCCGCGCTGCACGTCGAACACCGTGGTCTCGAACGCTTCGCCCAGCAGTGTCCCGAACATGGTCGGATAATCGCCGTGGGCCGGAGCCAGTTCGGGCGGCGGCGCGCCGGTCTTCAGGATGGCGATACGGGTCATGCGGCTCTCCATTGGCCCAGCGATATGGCGCGTCGGGCCTGCCGGGCAAGATCGCCGCGCGACCGGAAAGCGCACCCCTTTTTGATGTCAGGCGTACAAAGCTGAAGCAAATCCGGGTTAGAGGGCGCCCATGTCTGATGCCGATCCCGTCGTCCTGATCAACGTCTATCGCTGCGCGCCCGAAAAGCAGGCTCTGCTGATGGAGCATCTGGCGGTCATGGTCGCCGCCCAGCGCGGCGCGGAGGGGTTTGTCTCCGCCACCCTGCACAGGGGGCTGAACGGCAAGGTTGCCGCCGTTCACGCCGTCTGGCGCTCCCGCGAGGACTGGAAAGCCATGGCGCGATCACCCGAAGTGGTCGCGGCGATGGAGCCGATCATGGCCATCGCCACCTTCGAGCCACACCTCTATGAGCCCGGCGAAGTCATAGAATAGGCGGTCAGGCCATCCAGACCTCGGCCTTGGCCCCGGCGTCACCCAGCGTCGCGGCGACCCAGTCGCAGACCTGACGCGCCGCCTCCTCCGCGCCCGCGGGCGGGTTCAGGATGACCATGGCGCAGCCGTTCATCTTCATCGGATTGGTCAGGGGACGCAGACGGGCCTCGGCCACCAAGACCCGCTTGGCCCCGGCCTCATCCAGCCGGCGCAGGAAGCCGTCGAAGGTCTCCATGTCCTTCAGCGGGGTCCAGACCGCGACCATGGAGCGGGGATCGGCGCGGACGATCGCGGCGGCGGTATCGGCGGCGCGGATGTAGTCGTCCGGCCGTTCAAAGGGCGGATCGATCAGAACGAAAGCGCCCGGCGACCGCGCCGCCTCGGCGCGCGCCTGATCATAGCCGTCGCCGCCCCGCGCCGACGCCTGCGGGAAGGGGGTGAGCGCCTCGGTCAGCAACTCGAGCACCGGCGGGTTCAGCTCGAACCCGACATAGCGGTCATCGCGGTCCAGACGCCGCGCGACCAGCAGGGGCGAGCCCGGGTAAAGATTTGCCCCGCCATGCGGGTTCAACTCCTTCACCGCCCGGGCCAGCGCTTCGATAAGCGGTGGGCGCTTGTCGGCGGCCATCAGACGAACGATCCCGGCTTCGGCCTCCTTCGACCGCACAGCATCGCCGGCGAGGTCATAGACGCCGGCGCCCGCATGGGTGTCGAGCACCGTCACAGCCCCTGTGGCGCGACGGCGTTCCAGAAGCCAGAGCACCAGGGCGTGCTTGACCAGATCAGCGAAATTTCCGGCGTGGAAGCTATGACGATAGTTCATACGCCTGCCCTCCGCTTCCCTGCGCTTCGGGTCAAGAGGAACCCGCCGTTCGTGGCCCCGTTGGGATACGCCATGATCCGCCGCCCCGTCCTTTCAGACCCACAGCGCCCGGCGTTGATACGCGACGACGCGGAGGCCCCGGCGTGACGGACATCGCGGTTCCAGAGGGTCTGACATGGTGTTCCGACGAGAACACCGGCCTGTCCCGCAGAAAGTCGGGGCTCGGCTTTCGCTATCTGGACCAGAGCGGAAAGACGATCCGCGACCCGAAGATGTTAGCCCGCATTCGGGCGCTCGCGATCCCCCCGGCCTGGACCGACGTGTGGATCTGCCCCCGCGCCAATGGCCACATTCAGGCGACAGGGCGGGATGCCCGAGGTCGCAAGCAGTACCGCTACCACTCCGACTGGAGCCGTCACGCAGCGGAGAGCAAGTTTGATCGCCTGCCCGCCTTCGCGCGAAAGCTGCCGAAGTTGAGGGCGCGGGTTGAGGCCGATCTGGCGAAACGGGGCGTGACCCGGGACAAGGTGCTGGCAACGGCTGTGCGCCTGCTGGAGCTCACCCTGATCCGGGTCGGCAATGCCCAGTACGCCCGTCAGAACCGCTCATATGGTCTGACCACCCTGAACAAACGTCATCTGGAGATGGATGGAGCGGCCCTGACCTTCGCGTTCAAGGGCAAGAGCGGGGTGGAGCATGAGGTCAGGGTTCGAGACCGGCGGCTGGCGGCTGTGGTGCGGTCAATCCGCGACCTGCCCGGCCAACAGTTGTTCAAATACCGGGATGCGGAGGGCCATCTGTGCGCGATCACTTCGGACGATGTGAACGCCTATATCCGCGAGGCCGTGGGCGAACAGTTCTCGGCCAAGGACTTCCGAACCTGGGCCGGGACGGTTTCGGCGGCAAGGGCGCTGCGGGACACCGAGCCGCCGACCTCGCCGACGGATGCCAGGCGCAAGGTCACCGTCTGCGTGAAGGCGGTGGCCGGTCTGCTGGGCAATACGCCCACCGTCTGCCGGTCGTCCTATGTCCACCCCCGCGTCTTCGAGATGTTCGAAGCCGGCGAACTGAACGCCCTGCCCGGCCCCGAGGCCAAGGGGTTCGAGACAGCCCTCATCCGGTTCCTGCGCTGACAGTCAGGCGGTTTCCCAGTAACCGCGGCTGCGGGCGCTTATCGGCGCGCCCTTGGCCTCCACCTTGGCGAAGATGGTGGCGCGGAAGCCGTCGGCGGCCTGATCACTGCGCAGCCGCCGCAGGGAGCGAATAATCCGGGTGATGCGCAGATGGTTATGATCCTCGGCTTTGAGCCAGTGATCGTGGCGCATGTAGAAGAGGCGAAGCCGGTCCGTCGCCGCCGCGAGGGTGATCTGGGCCATGCCCGACCGGGCGATGGCCGCGACCTCGTCTTCCGAAAGCACCGGAGAGCCCGGCACGGCCGACGACGGCTCGGTCAGCGGGAAGACCCACTGGATGAAGTCGTGGCTTTGCTCAATGCCCGCGTCGTCGAGCCCGAGTATCTCGAAGATGGTGCGCCCGTGCGCATCGGTCCCCGCCCCCTCAAGGAAGGCGAGGACGGGAAAAGACGCCTCGGTCAGGACCGCCCCCTCAGTTCACGCCCTCAGGCGCTCTTGTCCCAGTTGAGAACGACCTTGCCGGACTGACCCGAGCGCATGGCCTCGAATCCCTCACGGTAGTTCTCGAACGACATCTGGTGCGTGATCAGGGGCTGGAGGTCCAGACCCGCCTTCAGCAGGCCCAGCATCTTGCGCCAGGTCGTAAACATCTCGCGGCCATAGACGCCCTTGATGGTCAGAGCCTTGAGGATGATCTGGCCCCAGTCGGTCTCCATCGGCTTCGACGGAATGCCCAGCAGAGCCATGCCGCCGCCCATGATGAGGGTGTCGACGCACTGCTTGAAGGCGATGGGGGAGCCGGACATTTCCAGCGCCACGTCGAAGCCGACCTTCAGGCCCAGCTCGTGCATGACGTCCTTCAGGTCTTCCTTGGTGGTGTTCACCGTGCGGACACCGGGGGCGACCTTCTGGGCCAGGTCCAGACGGAAGTCGTTGATGTCGGTCAGCACGACGGTGCGCGCGCCGGCGTGGCGGGCGACGGCGGCGGCCATCATGCCGATGGGGCCTGCGCCGGTGACCAGAACGTCCTCGCCCAGCAGATCGAACTGCTGCGCCGTGTGCACGGCGTTGCCGAACGGATCGAGGATCGAGCCGATCTCATAGGGCACGTCGTCCGGCAGCTCGATCACGTTGAAGGCCGGGGCCACGACGAACTCGGCGAAGGCGCCCTGACGGTTCACGCCGATGCCGCGGGTGTCCGGGTCGAGATGGAAGTGGCCGGCGCGGGCCGCTTCGGAGTTCAGGTCGATGACGTGGCCTTCAGCCGAGACGCGCTGGCCGACCTTCAGGCGGCGATCCACGTCCTTGCCGATGGCGACAATCTCGCCGGCGAACTCGTGGCCGGTGATCATCGGAACGGGGACGTTCTTCTGCGACCACTCATCCCAGTTCCAGATGTGGATGTCGGTGCCGCAAACGGCGGTGCGCTTGACCTTGATCAGCACGTCCTCGTCGCCCGGCGTCGGGATCGGCGCGTCGATCAGCTCAAGGCCGATCTCGGGTTTCGTCTTGGCCAGGGCCTTCATGGTGTCGGTCATCAGATCACTCCCAATTCCTTGCCGGCCGTCGTGAACGCCGCGACCACTTGATCAATCTGTTCGAAGGTGTGCGCCGCCGACATCTGGGTGCGGATGCGGGCCTGGCCGCGCGGAACCACCGGGAACGAAAAGCCGATGACGTAGACGCCCAGCTCCAGCAGGCGGGCGGCCATGTCCTGGGCCAGCTTGGCGTCGCCCAGCATCACAGGGATGATCGGGTGTTCGCCCGGCTGCAGGGTGAAGCCCGCCTCGGTCATCGCCTTGCGATAGCGCGCGGCGTTGGCGAACAGCTGTTCGCGTAGCTTGTCGCCCTCCTCGCCGGCGGCGATGCGGATGGCCTCCAGCGAAGAGCCGCAGACGGCGGGGCTGAGGGCGTTGGAAAACAGGTAGGGCCGGGCGCGCTGCTTGAGCAGGGCCACGACATTCGACTTCGCGCAGATGAAGCCGCCCATGGCGCCGCCCAGCGCCTTGCCGAAGGTGCCGGTGACGAAGTCGACCTCGACATCGTTCCAGGCGAAGGAGCCGCGTCCCTGCGGGCCGAGGAAGCCGGTGGCGTGGCAGTCATCGACCATGATCAGGGCGTTGTACTGGTCGGCCAGCGCCCGGATGTCCTTCAGCTTCGCGATATAGCCGTCCATGGAGAAGGCGCCGTCGGTGGCGATGATGATCTCTTTCGCGCCGTCGGCGCGCGCCTGCTTCAGCTGGGCCTCCAGATCGGCCATGTCCGAGGTTGCGAAGCGGTAGCGCCTGGCCTTGCACAGGCGCACGCCGTCGATAATCGAGGCGTGGTTCAGGCTGTCGGAGATGATCGCGTCGTCGGCGCCGAACAGGGGCTCGAAGATGCCGCCGTTGGCGTCGAAGGCGGCGGCGAACAGGATGGTGTCCTCAAAGCCGAGGTAGTCGGCGATGGCCCGCTCCAGCTCCTTGTGGATTTCCAGCGTGCCGCAGATGAAGCGGACCGAGGCGGTGCCGGCGCCCCACTTCTCCTGCGCGCGGATGCCCGCCTGCGTCACCCGCTCATCCCCGGCCAGGCCGAGGTAGTTGTTGGCGCAGAAGTTCAGGACATCGCGCCCGGCGACCTTGATGACCGGCCCCTGTCGGGAGGCGATCACGCGCTCGGGCTTGGTCAGCCCCTGGGCGTCGATGTCGGCGAGTTCCGCGGAGACGCGGTCATAGAAGGTCGCTGTCATGCGCGCTCCGCTACGCCGAATCCGCGCACTATTGAACCCCCTAAACGGTGGGCTCCGGCGCGGGCGTGCCCTCGGGGACCAGAGGACGGATCGGGCTGACCCGCACGCGACCGCCGCAGGGAGCGAAGGCGAGGTCCAGCGAGGCCGCCGAGGTGTCGCCCGGCGCGGTGACCCGGATTCGGGCCACGTTCGGACAGCTGGTCTGGCCCTGCGCCTCGTTCGGCACGACGTTCCACGCCAGTTCAAAGGCCGCCCTGGCCTGCGGAGCCAGCACGACGGGCGCGGGCGCCTGACCGGCGCTGAAGTAGCTGCCGGGGCTCTGCTCGCTGCGAATGGCGGTCAGGTTGCGGCCCTGACGATCCTGCAGGACCACGCCCGGATAGCCGGTCAGGCTGCAGGCCGTGCCGCCGATGTTCTGGACGCCGATATTGGTGACGCGATTGCCCGCCCCGGCGTCGCCGCCCTCGTTGGACAGCTTCAACTGGGGCCCCCGGCAGGGCGCGGCGGCGGGAAGAACGCCGCCCGGCGCGGGCTCCGGCGTCGGCACGGGCCCGGTCACCATCGGACCGGGAGACGGACGGCTGCACCGCTCCAGCACCGCGGCGCCGACTTCCTCGTTCGGTCCCAGACGGCTGAGGGTCGCGCTCTCCGTCCCGTCGCGGTTTGCGGTCCACCATTCGACACCCGCGCCGACATAGCGGGCGCCGGACGCCGCCTGCACGGAACGCAGCACATAGGTCTGGCCCTTGTAAGCGAGCTGGGCGGAGGCGGCGTCGGGATAGATGACGTTGACCGGCTGGCCGCTTTCGCAGGCGTAGCTGACCGGGGGTGTGGTCTGCGCGGTCGCGGCGGGCGCGCCGGTCACCGGCGCGGGCGGCGATTCGGCTTCCTGCGTACAGGCCGAGACGGTCAGGGACAGAACGGAGACGACGGAGACGGCGGCGGTCAGACGCATGAGGTTCCCTTTCCCGATCGGAGGGTTAACGCCAACGAACGGCAAAGGCTCCGCTTGTGCAAACCGGTCTAAGCTCGACCGACCCCTCCACCATGCTTCGCCTCCGGCTCGCACGGTCCCCCTCCCCAGCTTCGCTGGAGAGGTGAGTGTTCGCGTTCACCTCTCCACGGAGTGGGGAGGTGGCTCGACGGCGAAGCCGGAGAGACGGAGGGGTCAGGTCGTCAGAACACGCGGCAGCTTGAAGGTCACGGTCTCGCGGGCGCCGTCATCCTCAACCACATCGGCGTCGAAGCGGTCGCGGACGGCCTGAACCAGATCCTCGATCAGGCGCTCGGGCGCCGAGGCTCCGGCGGTGATGCCCAGCGTCGACACGCCGTCCAGCCAGCTCCAGTCGACATGGCCCGCGTCATCCACCAGGCGGGCGTCCTTCGCCCCCGCCTTGATCGCCACCTCAACCAGCCGGACCGAGTTGGATGAGTTCCTGGACCCCACCACCAGAACCAGATCGCACCCCTCGCCGAGGCGTTTGACGGCCTCCTGACGGTTGGTGGTGGCGTAGCAGATGTCTTCCTTGTGAGGATCGGGCAGTTCGGGGAACCGGCGCTTGAGCGCGCCGAGGATTTCGGCGGTGTCATCCACGGACAGGGTCGTCTGGGTGGCGTAGGCCAAGGGGGCGTCGCCGGGACGCTGGAACGCCTCGGCGTCCTCAACCGTCTCGATCAGGCTGATGGCTCCGGCCGGAAGCTGGCCCATGGTGCCGACCACCTCCGGGTGGCCCGCATGGCCGATCAGAATGATGTGGCGACCGGCGGCGTGATGGCGCTCGGCCTCGACGTGGACCTTCGACACCAGCGGGCAGGTGGCGTCGAGATACAGCATCTCCCGCGACCGCGCGGTTTCCGGCACGGACTTGGGCACGCCGTGGGCGGAAAAGACCACCGGCCGGTCATCCGGGCAGGCGTCCAGTTCCTTGACGAAGACCGCGCCCATCTCGCGCAGCCGCTCGACCACATGCCGGTTGTGCACGATCTCGTGGCGGACATAGACCGGCGCGCCGTACTTCTCGATGGCGCGTTCGACGATCTGGATGGCGCGATCCACCCCCGCGCAGAAGCCACGCGGGGTGGCCAGACGGACGGTCAGCGGACGCTTTTCGGCCGGTCGGATCGGCTGGTGCACGGTCATGGGCGGGAACCTAGTCGCTCGGACCGCTCGCCGCCACCGTCGTTTCCGTGCGCGGCGGGTTTGCCGCGCCTCTGTTTAGCCGCTATCAGCGGCAAGCGTGCGGACGGCGTCGGGCTGTCGCCGCCTCCTCGTGATCTGGAAGAGCATTTGATGCGTCGCGTCCTGAAGGTTTCCCTGGCCTCGGCTCTTGTCGCCGCCACCGTGTCGAGCATTGCTCCCGCCGCCGTCGCGCAGACGTCGTCGCGACCCGGCGGTCCGCAGCAACAGCAACGCCCGGAAGCCGGCGAGCAACAGACCGGCGCCCGCCGCGCCCGCATCGCCCCGCTGCGCCGTCGTTCGGCCGCGGGCCCTTGCCCCTATGTGAAGGTGCTTTACGACGCCGCCCGCTATGTCGAGATGACAGGGGACCGCGTCTCCGCCGCCAATGTCGCCTACACCGGTGAAATCGAGGGTCTGGTCGCCGACTGCACCTATGACAGCGACTCGCCCATCACGGTTCAGACCCGCGTGCTGTTCAACCTGGGTCGGGGGCCGCAGGCGCAGGGCGCCGGTCGCACCTATCGTTACTGGATCGCCGTGACCGAGCGGAACACCGCCGTGCTGGACAAGGTCTATTTCGACCTGCCGGCGAACTTCGAGAACGGCCAGAACGTCACCAGCGTCAGCCAGGACAACACCATCGTGATCCCGCGCGCCTCGGCGAGCACCAGCGGCGATCACTTCGAGATTCTGGTCGGCTTCGACGTGACGCCGGAGATGGCCGAGTTCAACCGCTCGGGCAGCCGCTTCCGCATCACGGCAGGCACCCCTGAACCGACCGCAGCTCCGGCCCAGTAGAATGACCGATCTCAAGACGGAACTGGGCGAAGCGGTCGTAGCCGCCTTCGCCGCCGAAGGCGTGGACGCGGCGCTTGCGCGGGTCACCCCCTCTGACCGGCCCGATCTGGCCGACTTCCAGTCCAACGGGGCGCTGGCCGCCGCCAAGGCGCTGAAGGCCAATCCGCGCGAACTGGCGGCCAGGGTCGCCGCGCGACTGGAAGGCGATCCGCGTCTGGCCTCGATCGAGATCGCCGGACCGGGCTTCATCAATCTGAAGGTCGCGGACGCCGCGCTTGCGAAGCGCGCCGAGAACGTCGCCGCCGACGCCGAGCGTGCGGGCGCCGCCGTCGTGGATGAGGCGCGCAAGGTCGTGATCGACTACGGCGGGCCGAATGTCGCCAAGCCGATGCACGTCGGCCACCTGCGCAGCGCCATCATCGGTGAAAGCCTGAAGCGACTGTTCCGCTTCCGCGGCGATGAAGTCACCGGCGACGCCCACTTCGGCGACTGGGGCTTCCAGATGGGCCTGCTGATCGTCGCCTGCGGCGATGAGGGTCTGGCGGACGCCTTCATGGTCGAGGGTGATGGTCCCTTCCCGGCGGAAAGCCCCGTCACGTTGGCCGATCTGGACCGGCTGTATCCACTGGCCGCCGGCAAGGCCAAGGAAGACCCCGCCTTCCGAGACCGGGCCCGCAAGGCGACGGCGGAACTGCAAGGCGGCCGTCCCGGCTATCGCGCCCTTTGGCAACATTTCGTGGCGGTCAGCCGCGAGGCCCTGAAGCGCGAGTACGGCGATCTGTCGGTCGATTTCGACCTGTGGAACGGCGAGAGTGACGCCGATCCGCTGATGCCCGAGATGCTGGAGCATCTGAAGGCCACCGGCCTGCTGGTCGAGGATGACGGCGCGCAGGTCGTGCACGTCGCCCGCCCCGGCGAGACCCGCAAGAAAAAGTTGCCCGACGGCTCGGTCATCGAGGCCCCGTCGCCCCCGCCCCTGCTGGTCATCAGCTCGGAAGGCTCGGCCATGTACGGCACGACCGATCTGGCGACGATCCTGGACCGCAAGAAGGCCATCGGCCCGGACCTGGCGCTGTACGTCGTCGATGAACGTCAGGCCGAGCATTTCGAACAGGTGTTCCGCGCCGCCTATCTGGCCGGCTACGCCGCCGACAAGTCGCTGGAGCATCTCGGCTTCGGCACAATGAATGGTCAGGACGGCAAGCCCTTCAAAACCCGCGCCGGCGGCGTCCTGAAGCTGCGCGACCTGATCGATCAGGCGACCGACAAGGCCCGCGAGCGGCTGAAGGAAGCGAAACTGGGCGACGACCTGTCACCCGACGAGTTCGAGGCCATCGCCCACAAGGTCGCCATCGCGGCCCTGAAGTTCGCCGACCTGTCGAACGCCCGGACCACCAGCTACGTCTTCGACCTCGACCGCTTCATGAGCTTCGAAGGCAAGACCGGCCCCTATCTGCTGTATCAGGCGGTCCGCATCCGTTCACTGCTGCGCAAGGCGACCGATCAGGGTCTGGCGCCCGGCGCCATCGTCATCGGCGAACCGGCCGAGCATGATCTGGCCCTGACACTGGACGCCTTCTCGCAGGCGACGGTCGAAGCCTACGAGAAGCGCATGCCACACGTCGTGGCCGAGCACGCCTATCGGCTGGCCCAGTCGTTCTCGAAATTCTACGCGGCCTGCCCGGTGCTGATCGCGCCGGACGAGGCGACCAAGGCCTCGCGTCTGGCGCTGTCGAAAGCGGCGCTGGACCAGCTGGTGATCGCCCTGCGTCTTCTGGGAATCGACACGCCGGAGCGGATGTAGGCTAAGTTTCTCCCGCAAGGAGAAGTCTCATGTCGCTCGACGCCTACATCGCCGGTCTGCCCAAGGCCGAACTGCACCTTCACATCGAGGGCTCGCTGGAGCCCGAGCTGATGTTCGAGCTGGCGCAGCGAAACGGCGTCTCGATCCCGTTCGACAGCGTCGAGGCCGTGCGCGCGGCCTATGACTTTTCGAACCTGCAGGACTTCCTCGACATCTATTACGCCGGGGCCAACGTCCTGCTGACGCGCAAGGATTTCGAGGATCTGGCCTTCGCCTATTTCCAGCGCGCGGCGGCGGACAATGTGCGCCACGCCGAGATCTTCTTCGATCCCCAGACCCACACGGACCGCGGGGTCGCGTTCGGCGTGGTGGTCGAGGGCCTGATCGCAGGCATGGACCGGGCGAAGACAGAGTTGGGCGTCACGTCCGGCCTGATCCTGTCGTTCCTGCGCCACCTGACCGAGGAAGAGGCTTTCGCCACGCTGGAGATGGCCAGACCGTATCTGCACCACTTCATCGGGGTCGGACTGGATTCGTCCGAGGTCGGGCATCCGCCGTCCAAATTCCAGCGCGTCTTCGCCGCCGCCCGCGATCTGGGCCTGAAGCTCTGCGCCCACGCCGGTGAGGAAGGCCCGCCCGCCTATGTGCATGAGGCGCTGGACCTGCTGCACATCGACCGCATGGACCACGGCAACCGCTCGATGGAGGACGAGAGCCTGATCCAGCGGCTGGCGAAGGAGCAGATGACCCTGACCGTCTGCCCGCTGTCGAACCTCAAGCTCTGCGTCGTCAACGACCTGAAGGACCATCCGGTCCCCGAGATGCTGCGTCGCGGCCTGCACGTCACCCTCAACTCGGACGACCCGGCCTATTTCGGCGGCTATGTGAACGCCAACTACGCCCGGCTGGCCGAGGCCGTGGGCCTGACCCGCGAGCAGGTGACGCAAATGGCGATCAACAGCTTCGAGGGGAGCTTCCTGCCGGACGCGGACAAGGCAGCGCGGATCGCCGAGGTGAAGGCTTACGAAGCGGCCTGACTTATCAAGCGTCACCGTTCATAGTGAGTTCAGATACCGGAGGTCATGTGTTCGAAGCCGGACACAACCGGGACAGTCTGCGGCGCCATCGCCGTGTTCAAGTGGGGGACTTCAATGATCAAACGCCTTTCCGTGCTGGCGCTCGCCGCCGCCCTGACCGCCACCGCCGCGCCCGCCGTCGCGCAGGACGCCAGCCAGAACGCCAATTTCGGCGCGCGTCGCCTCTCGGCCGGCTTCACCCCGGACCCGTACTCCATCGACGTCGTCGCGGGCGGCAGCATCGACGCGTCGCGTCTGGGCGGTTCGTGCGTGGGCAAGATCAGCAACGCCCCGGACTTCGAACTGACCTACTCCGCCGGCGGCCTGCCGCTGGCCTTCCGCACCCGCTCGGGCGAGGACACCACCCTGGTGATCAACGGCCCGGACGGCCGCTGGTACTGCGATGACGACAGCTGGGGCGACGGCGACGCCCAGGTGATTTTCCGCAATCCGCAAAGCGGCGTCTACGACGTCTGGATCGGCACCTATGGCGACAGCCCGGCCTCCGGCGCCCTGATCATCACGGAAACGCCGTAAGGCATCGTTCGGGATTTCGATCAGAAAGAAGCCCTCGGCCCTACGCCGGGGGCTTTTTGCTGCGGGCAACCCCATACCCGCGCTTGACTTGGCCCCGGAGTCGGGGTCTTGGAACCCTGCTCTCGCGGGAGAGACCGGGGCTGTCACGGCAGGCCCGGAGCCGAAGGCGCAACCGCCCCGGAAACGCTCAGGCAAAAGGACCGCGAAAGCGCACGGACGCTGGAAAGTCGCACGAGTTGCGCGCCGACGGAGCAAGGCGGCCAAGGCCGCCGGAATCTCTCAGGCTTCAGGACAGCGGGGGCGCGAGGACGGCGGAGCTTTCCGCTTCAACACGCGACCCCGAGAGTCTGGACCATGACCGATCAAACCCTGAAGACCACGCCCCTGAACGCCGCGCACCGGGCCCTCGGCGCCCGCATGGTCGGCTTCGGCGGCTATGACATGCCGGTCCAGTACGAGGGCGTTCTGGCTGAACACCGCTGGACCCGTGAACACGCCGGTCTGTTCGATGTCTCCCACATGGGCCAGTGCAAGATCACCGGCGAAGACGCCATCGCCCAGTTCGAGCGCTTCGTGCCCGGTGACTATGCGATCCTGAAGGCGGGCAAGCAGAAGTATTCGCTGCTGCTCAACACCGATGGAGGCATCATCGACGACCTGATGGCCGGCAAACCTGACCACGACGGCCTCTTCGTCGTCGTCAACGCCGGTAACAAGGACGAGGATTTCGCCTTCTGGGAAGCCAACCTCGAAGGCGACGCCCAGCTGACCGTGCTGGACCGCGCCCTGATCGCCATTCAGGGGCCGGAAGCCGCCGAGGTCATGGCCAAACATGATCCGGTCTTCGGCGACTTCGGCTTCATGGATTGCGCCCGCCTGATGATCTTCGGCGTGGACTGCTACGTCTCTCGCTCGGGCTACACGGGCGAGGACGGCTACGAGATTTCGGTCCCGGCCGCCGACGCCGAGCGCATCTGGAACCTGTTGCTGGAAGACGCCCGCGTGAAGCCCATCGGCCTCGGCGCCCGCGACAGCCTGCGCCTGGAAGCCGGCCTGCCGCTGCACGGCCACGACATTGACCCGACAACGAGCCCGGTCGAGGGCGCGCTGACCTTCGCCCTGTCCAAGTCGCGCAAGGAACGCGCTGACTTCAACGGCGCCGAGCGCGTCCTCAAGGAACTGGCTGACGGCCCGAGCCGCGTCCGCGTCGGCCTGAGCGTCAAGGAAGGCGCCCCGGCCCGTGAGGGCGCCGAGATCGCTGACGCTGACGGAAACGTCATCGGCAAGGTCACCTCGGGCGGCCCCTCGCCGACCTTGGGTCGCAACATCGCCATGGGCTATGTGCCTCCGGCCTACGCTGAACTGGGTACGGACCTGAAGGTCATCGTCCGGGGCAAGGCCGCCGCCGCAGAAGTCATCGCCATGCCGTTCGTGGCGCAACGCTATTACCGCAAACCCAAAGCCTGATTTGGGGCCTGAGAGGATCAGACCATGAAGTTCACCAAGGATCACGAGTGGGTCAGCCTGGACGGTGACATCGCCACCGTCGGCATTTCCAAGCACGCCGCCGACGCCCTCGGCGACGTGGTGTTCGTCGAGACCCCGGAGGCCGGCAAGACCGTCTCGGTCGGCGACAGCTTCGCCGTCGTGGAATCGGTCAAGGCCGCTTCGGACGTCTACGCCCCGGTTTCGGGTGAAGTCGTCGAAGGCAACGCCGCCCTCGCCTCGGCCCCGGAAACCGTCAACGCCGACCCGGAAGGCGAAGGCTGGTTCGCGAAGATCCGCATCTCGGACGCTTCGCAACTGGACGCCCTGATGGACAAGGCCGCCTACGACGCCTTCCTCGCCACCCTCTAAGACCCATCGGGCCCTCTGATCAAAAGTCAGAGGGCCTTTGGCCATTCACGGCCCAGGACAAGACCATGCGTTATCTCCCCCTGACGCCCGACGACCGTACGGCGATGCTCGCCACCATCGGCGCCAAATCCATCGACGATCTGTTCGTGGATGTGCCCGCCGGCGCCCGTCTGGACGGCCCGGTGGACCTGCCCCGTGTGGCGGGCGAGCTGGAGGTTGAACGCGCCCTGTCGGCCATGGCCAACAAGAACGCCTCGGCGGGCTCCGTGCCGTTCTTCTGCGGCGCCGGCGCCTACAAGCACCACGTCCCGGCAACCGTGGACCACATCATCCAGCGGTCGGAATTCCTGACCAGCTACACCCCCTACCAGCCGGAAATCGCGCAGGGCACCCTGCAGTACCTGTACGAGTTCCAGACCCAGGTCGCGAACCTGACCGGCATGCCGGTGGCCAACGCTTCGCTCTATGACGGCTCGACCGCCATGGCGGAGGGCGTGCTGATGGCGACCCGCGTGACCCGCCGCAACAAGGCGATCATCTCGGGCGGCGTTCACCCGCACTACGTCCGCGCGACCGAGACCGTCGTGCACGCCGTCGGCGTCGAGACCCAGGCCCTGCCCGCCGCCATCGACGCCGAGGCCGCCGTGATCGACCAGATCGGCCCGGACACCGCCTGCGTCGTCGTCCAGACCCCGAACGTCTTCGGCGCCGCAACCGACGTGACCAGGATCGCCGAGGCCGCCCACGCCGCCGGCGCCCTGCTGATCGTCGTGGTGACGGAGGCCGTGTCGATGGGCCTGCTGAAGTCGCCCGGTGAAATGGGCGCCGACATCGTCGCGGCCGAGGGCCAGTCGATCGGCAACGCGCTGAACTTCGGCGGCCCCTACGTCGGCCTGTTCGCCACGCGCGAGAAGCTGATCCGCCAGATGCCCGGCCGCCTGACCGGCGAGACCGTGGACGCCGACGGCGAGCGCGGCTTCGTGCTGACCCTGTCGACCCGCGAGCAGCACATCCGTCGCGACAAGGCGACGTCGAACATCTGCACCAACTCGGGCCTCTGCACCCTGGCCTTCACCATCCACATGAGCCTGCTGGGCGAGACGGGCCTGCGGAAGTTGGCCCTGCTGAACCACGAGAAGGCCGTGGCCACCCGCGACGCGCTGGCCGCCGTCCCGGGCGTGGAAATCCTGACCCCGCGCTTCTTCAACGAGTTCGCGATCAAGCTGCCGAAGCCGGCCGCCGAGGTGGTCGACACCCTGGCCGCCCATCATGTGCTGGCGGGCGTGCCCTACAGCCGTCTGGCCCCGGACGCCGGCATGGACGACGTCCTGCTGGTCGCCGCGACCGAGACGACCCTGGACACTGACATCAAGCTTCTTGCCGTTGCACTCGGCAAGGTGCTGGCGGCCTGAGCGGAGACAAGACGATGAGCACCATGAACACCGTCGGCCGCCCGACCACGCCGAACGAAGTCACGACGAAGCCCGCCACCCTGACCGGCGGCCGCGGCCTGCTGCAGAACGAAGCCCTGATCTTCGAGGGCGACGGCTGGGGCAAGACCGGCGTCGACCTTCCCGAGCCCAAGGGCTCGGCCTCCGACCTCGGCGATCTGGTCCGCAAGGATCCGATCGGCCTGCCCGGCCTGTCGGAACCGGAAGCCATGCGCCACTATGTGCGCCTGTCGCAGAAGAACCACGCCATCGATTTGGCCATCTATCCGCTGGGCTCGTGCACGATGAAGCACAACCCGCGTCTCAACGAGAAGATGGCCCGCCTGCCCGGATTCTCGGACATCCATCCGCTCCAGCCGATCTCGACGGTTCAGGGCGCGCTGGAGCTGATGGACCAGCTGTCGCACTGGCTGAAGACCCTGACAGGCATGCCTGCCGTCGCCCTGTCGCCCAAGGCCGGCGCCCATGGCGAACTGTGCGGCCTGATGGCCATTCGCGCGGCCCATGAGGCCAAGGGTGAGCACGAGCAGCGCCGCAAGGTTCTGGTCCCCACCTCGGCCCACGGCACCAACCCGGCGACAGCCGCCTTCGTCGGCTATTCGGTGGTCGAAGTCGCCCAGACCGATGACGGTCGCGTGGATGTGGCCGATCTGGCCTCGAAGCTCGGTCCGGACGTGGCCGCCATCATGGTGACCAACCCGAACACCTGCGGTCTGTTCGAGCGCGACATCCTCGAGATCAGCCGCCTGACGCACGAAGCGGGCGCCTATTTCTACTGCGACGGCGCCAACTTCAACGCCATCGTCGGCCGGGTGCGCCCGGGCGATCTGGGCGTCGACGCCATGCACATCAACCTGCACAAGACCTTCTCGACGCCGCATGGCGGCGGCGGGCCGGGCGCGGGTCCGGTGGTGCTGTCGGAAGCGCTCGCGCCCTTCGCCCCGGCTCCGTGGGTTGTCCACGACGACAACGGCTATCGGCTGGTGGAGCGCGAGGAAGACGAGGCCCCGCAGGCCTTCGGTCGTCTTTGCGCCTTCCAGGGCCAGATGGGCATGTATGTCCGCGCGCTCAGCTACATGATGAGCCACGGCTCGGACGGCCTGCGTCAGGTCGCCGAGGACGCCGTGCTGAACGCAAACTACATCAAGGCCCGCCTGTCGGACCTGATGAGCCCGGCTTTCCCCGACGGCCCCTGCATGCACGAGGCCCTGTTCGACGACGAATGGCTGAAGGGTACGGACATCACGACGCTCGACTTCGCCAAGGCGATGATCGACGAGGGCTTCCACCCGATGACCATGTATTTCCCGCTGGTCGTCCACGGGGCCATGCTGATCGAGCCGACCGAGACCGAGTCCAAGGCCGAACTGGATCGCTTCATCGAGGCGATGCGTCTGCTGGCCGGCGCCGCCCTGGAAACCAAAGATGGGGCCGGCGACGTCGACCGATTCAAGGGCGCGCCCTTCCACGCCCCGCTGCGTCGTCTGGACGAGACCCGCGCCGCCCGCTCGCCGGTGCTGCGCTGGACCGCGCCGGAAGGCTCGAACCAGGCGGCCTGATACCCCATGTCGCCCCTTCCCCGCCGGGGAAGGGGCTGACGCCGCTCGGGCGGCGCACCAGGTCTGTGCGATGCACTGGACCTCTGAAGACATCCCTGATCTCACCGGCAAGCTGGCCATCGTCACCGGAGCGACCGGCGGGCTGGGGCTGGAGACCACGCTGACGCTGGCCGGCAAGGGCGCCGAGGTCGTGCTGGCGGGCCGAAACCCTGCCAAGGGGGCAGGCGCCCTCGCCGTGATCCGCAAGGCCGTCCCTCACGCCTTGATCCGGTTCGAGCCCGTCGATCTGGCCGACCTGTCTTCGGTCAACGCCTTCGCGGACCGGATTCTGGCCGCGGGCCGCCCCGTCGACATCCTGATCAACAACGCGGGCGTCATGGCCCTGCCGATTCGGCAGACAACCGTGGACGGGCATGAAATGCAGTTCGGGACCAACTATCTGTCCCACTTCGCCCTGACAGCCCGGTTGCTGCCCCGGCTGAAGGCGGGGCGGGCGCGCGTGGTCCAGTTGGCCAGCATCGCTCACAAGGGCGGACGCATCCGGCTGGACGACCTGAACCACAGTCAGGGCTACCGTCCGTGGCCGGTCTATCAGCAGTCCAAGCTGGCCATGCTGATGTTCGCCATCGAACTGCAACGGCGCAGCGATGCAGAGGGGTGGGGCCTGACCAGCGTGGCGGCTCATCCCGGCTTTGCTCGCAGGGACCTGATCGCCAACGGCCCGGCGCAGGGCGGCGGCAGCCTGTTCGGCGCTGTGACGCGACTGCTGGAGCGCCTTGTCAGCCATTCGGCCGCCGAGGGAGCCCTGCCGATCCTGATGGCCGCCACCAAGCCCGATGTGACGCCCGGCGGCTACTACGGCCCGCAGGGGTTCATGGACCTGAAGGGCCCGCCGGGGCGGGCGGCGGTTCGCCCGCAGGCGCTGGACAGGGCGGTGGCGGCGCAACTGTGGGCCCGGTCAGAGGCCCTGACCGGCGCGGCCTTCCGTACCCGGTGATTTCTCCCGCAAATGCGAAGCACGGCAAAGTGAACGCCGGTCTTCGCAGGAGGCGTATGCTCAACCTCGCGTTATCAAGAACCGAAACAGGCGTTGGGAGGCGCTGCTGGTCATGATGTCACGCGTACAAAAGGGTTTGGTCGCCGGTTTCGCGGCCACAGTCGCCGTTTCGATTCTGGAGGCCATCAACATGGCCTTTGGACACTGGGCGGTCAGTTTTCCCCAGCTTCTGTCTGTCATGCTGAAGGCGCCGGACAATCCGGTCGTCGGTTGGATCGCTCACATCGTCGCCGGGACGGTGGTGCTGGGGCCGCTGTTCGGCATCCTGTGCCCCCGATTGCCGACGGATACGCCTGAGTCCAAGGGCATCCTCTTCGCGGTCGGCGCCTTCATCCTGATGGGCCTGTTCCTCGCGCCGATGATGGGCGTGGGCACGTTCTTCATGCGCGCCGGCTTCGGCACCCTGGCCTGGATGATCGCCACCCACGCCCTGTTCGGGATCGTGATGGGCAACGTCTACGGACGGCTGGTGCGGCGCGACAAGCAGCATCTGGCGGCCGACGCGGTCGCTGTTCACTGACCAGGAAAAAGGCCCCGCCGGATCGATCCGACGGGGCCTTCTATTCCTGGCTGCGGTCAGAAGGCTCCGCCTTCCCGACCCGACGCGGCCTAGGGCTTCGCGCATGCCCGGCGTTCAAGGAGCGCGTCGCCGAGCGGTTGCGCCCTTCTAGTTCAGCCGCGTGCCCAGTTGGGCGATAGCGGCGTCAAGCAGCGGATCGGTGCTCTGGCCGGCCAGCCGGGCGGTCAGGATGTCTTCGGCGGCCTTGGCGGCCAGATCGGCGGCGGCGGCCTTCACCTCGGCGGTGGCCTGGGCCTCGGCCTGGGCGATACGGCGCTCGGCCAGAGCCTGACGGCGGGCCAGCGACTCTTCCAGCTTCACCTTGGCTTCGGCTTCCAGACGACGGGCGTCGTCCTCGGCGGCCTTCAGCATGGCGGCGGCCTGGGCTTCAGCCTCGGCCTTCTCGGCGCGAATCTGGGCCAGCAGGGCTTCGGCTTCGGCGCGCAGACGGGCGGCCTCGTCCAGCTCGGCCTGAATGGTGTTGGCCTTGAGGTCCAGCTGGGCGGCGATCAGCTTGGGAACGCCGGCCCAGACGAGGATGCCGAAGAACAGGATCAGACCGATGGCGACCCACAGTTCCGGGTTGCCGACATTGTACATGTGCGGGTCGAGGAAGTGAGGCATCAGGCGGCTCCCTTGCCGGCGGCGGCCAGCTCGGCGGCCGTGGGGGCCTTGCCGGTCAGGCGCTCGACGATGGCCGAGGCGGTGTCATTGGCGATGGCGCCGACGTTTTGCATGGCGGCGTCCCGGGTCTTGCCGATGGCGGCTTCAGCTTCGGCGATACGGGCCGAGACAGAGGCTTCCTCGGTCGCCTTGCGAGCCGCGGCCTCGGTGGCGATGCGGTCGGCGGCGGCCTGGGCGGTGGCGCGCGACTCGGCGCGGGCGCGGGCGACGTCCGCCTTGGCGGCTTCGGCCTGTTCAGCCGCTTCCGCCTGCACCTTGCGGGCGGTGGCGACGGCGCCGGAAATGGTGTCGGCCCGTTCGTCCATCACGCGGCGGATGCGCGGCGCGAAAACCTTGCTGATCAGCAGGTACAGGACGACGAACAGAACCAGCAGGTAGGCGATCTGCCCGAACCAGTGCTGGGTTTCGAACTGCGGCAGGCCGCCTCCGCCGCCGTGGCCTTCGGCCTCGGTCGTCGCGTGAGCGTCGGCGTGCGGGTCAATCGGGGTGGTGGCCATCAGGAGTCCGTTTGGTCTGGAAAAGGCGACGACGGCGGAACGGACCTGCGGGTCCGCTCACGCCGCCGTTTCAGCGTGATCGCTGGATCAGCCCAGCCAGGCCAGGATGCCCAGAACGAAGGCCAGGATGCCCAGGGCTTCGACCAGGGCGGCGCCGACGAACAGGTTGCCGACTTGCGAGGCGGCGGCCGACGGGTTGCGCAGGGCGCCGGCCAGGAACTGGCCGAAGATGTTGCCCACGCCGATGCCAGCGCCGAGCATGCCCAGGGTGGCCAGGCCGATACCGAAGTACTTGAAGGATTCGGCTTCCATGATGAGTTTCCTATTCAGTCAGGGTTGGTTTGGAAGGAAGACTGGGCGGGCTTTTAGTGGCCGTGGCCCAGGTTGACCACATCGTTGAGATAGATGCTGGCCAGAACGGCGAAGACGAAGGCCTGCAGGAAGGCCACCAGGAACTCCAGGGCGGTCAGACCGACCACCATGCCCATCGACAGGGCGGCGACCGGCAGACCCAGCAGGCCCATGCCGCCCGCGGCGGCCAGGGCGCCCATCGAGACGACGAAACCGGCGAAGATCTTCAGCGCGATGTGGCCGCCCAGCATGTTGCCGAACAGACGAAGCGCGAGGGTGACCGGACGCAGCAGGAAGGAGAGGAACTCGATGAGGCCGACCACGGGGCGAATGGCGACCGGCGCGCTGGTCGGCCAGAACAGCAGGAAGAACCCCAGACCGTGCTTGGCGAAACCGATGCCGATCACCAGCAGGATCGTCAGCAGGGCGAAGGTGCCGGTGACGGCCAGCTGCGAGGTCGCCGTGAACGTCAGGAACATGCCCAGCAGGTTCATGCCGAGGATCAGCATGAACAGGGTGAAGACGAACGGGAAATACTTGCGGCCTTCGTGACCGATGATCGAGTCGGTGACGCCGTTGACCAGACCGAACAGCTGCTCGCCCGCAGCCTGCATACGGCCCGGAACGACCTTGGCGTTGGAGGTCACCAGCGCGAGGAAGCCGACGACCAGCAGGAAGGCCAGGGTCATCGCGACGTGCGAGTTGGTCACGGCGAGATGCACCGTGCCGACGACCGGCAGGGTCACTTCACCGAAGTCCAGACCCGGAAGGGCGTGAATCTCGAACTGTTCGATCGGATCGGCCACGCGCCTATCGCTCCTCGTCTTCATCGTCGAACGGAATGGATTTGGGTTCCACACCGGCCGCTTTTGCCTGCGCCATCAGCCGATCGGCTGTGCGACGCGCCATGTAAATCGACAAGGCGAAGCCCAGAAGGACACCGCCAATGATACCCCAGGGTCTGGTTCCGAAGAGCCAGTCCGCCCCGAAGCCGACCGCCAACCCCAGAAACACGCCGCCGAACAGGTCAGCGACGATCTTCCAGGCCTGATTGGCCACCGCCATGCCCGCGATCTCCGAAGAGGTCGGCGGCGCATTGCGCGTCTCCAGTTCGGATGCGCTCTTGGTGAGACGAGCGATCGCCTCTTCGCGCGATTCCGGTGGCAGGGACATGTGGGCCTCAGCGCTCCGACGGGGATGCCGGAGGGGGTCTGAATTCGGCGCGGAACCTATAGGCGACACCCCCGCAGGTCAAGGCGGCTTGGGATTGCCCCAGGTCCTTGAAATTCCGCACGATTATTTCTCCCGAAACGAGGCGTGGCGAACGGTCGCTGCGCCGGGGCCGGATTCGGGGATCGGGCGTGGCTTTCGGATTGCGGAAGACCGTTGAGGCCGTCGGCGCGGGTTCACCACAACGAACACAACGGAGGCACAACGAGCACGACGGGACCGGGGCAGGGATGACAAGCATGCGGTCTCGCCCCGCCGCGAACGCGGCAGGTCGAGCGGGAAGGGTGCGGGACGCCGGGCCTCGCCCGGTGTGTGGTGTTTTGTTTTACCGTTTCGACGAGAGCGACGTCCCGCGCAGCCGTTTTCCACACGCCCTCCGGCTGGCGGCCTTTGCTTGGGGCCTTGCCGGATCACCGCCGGGATCATTGCTGACCCCGACGCGGGGCGGACTTCGACCGTTCAGAGACGCCAGCGGTCCGCTTCCAACAGCGCGCGGAGAGCAAGCGGGCAGGATCCATCCCTGCCCTCGAGGGCCCCCGCACTCTCCTTCGCGCGGGCTTCATCGCTCGGCCACAGCCCGCCGTCGTCGAGAAGCGTGGATCCGACGCCCTCCCCATCGACGGGATGCGGGTATTGTGGGGGCTGTTCCAGCTACGGCGGGAGAATGACGCTGGGGATTTAAAATCCGAGGCAGGATCAGAGACTTGGGGTGTGAGGATGCGCGGGCTGAACGTGAACTCCTCCGTATCTTTGAAGGATGGAGTGCGGCGCCTCACCTCTCCATCGCCCGCTTCAAGGCGATGGGGAGGACAGATCGCGCAGCGATCAGGAGGGGGCGGCGCGGGCGTTTGACGGTTGGCCGCCGACACCGGTGTTCGAGGCGTCTTCTGCCGACACCGAGCCGCCCTCTCCTGACCGTCGCTGCCGCGCCGGTCTGTCCTCTCCATTCGCTTGAGGGCGAATGGAGAGGTGAGGTCGAGAGATGCGCGGCCGACTGTGTACCCCCCCCTACCGCCGCGCGGTCACCACCCAGCCCGCGCCGTCGATGACGACGCCTTCGGGGGTCAGGCGGTTGCGGTAGGTGTCGCGGACGGCGGCGACGGCGCGACCGCGGACGTCGTCGGGCTGGTCCTTGAGGGCGCGTTCCAGCGGGCCGACCTTCACGGCGTTGGCGACGGCGTCCTCGACCGCCTCATCGGGCGTTTCGCCGACGCCGAACAGGACCGGGTGATCACAGGCGACGATGCGGACTTCGGAGAAGCCCGCCCCGGTCAGGATATGCTCGACCCGGGCCGGGTCGCCGAAGGAGAAGGGCCCGGGCGCTTCCGGATCAACAGGCGCGGGCGGCGGGACGATGCCGCGAATGGCCGTCATCGGCAGACGGGTCCAGTCGTTTTCCCCTGCCCGCCGCCAGCAGACGAAGGCCAGACGGCCATCTGGCTTCAGAGCGGTTCGCAGATTGCGAAAGGCCGCCACCGGGGAATCGAAGAACATCACGCCGAAGCGCGAGACGATCAGGTCGTGGATGGAGTCGAACCGACGGGTCGCCGCATCGGCCAGCAGGAATTTCACCGGGGGCTCCTGCTCACCCGCCAGTTCTCGCGCACGATGGATCAGGGCCTGCGAGATATCGACCCCGGTGACGCGTCCGTCGGGCGCGACCTGCGCCGCGAGATCGAGGCTGGTCGCCCCGGCGCCGCAGCCGACATCCAGCACGCGCTCGCCCGGTCGGGCCTGGGCGGCGAGCCTGAGCGTGTCACCATAGGGGGCCAGCATCCGGTCCAGCCGGACCTGATTCTCGACCCAGCGATCACCACTGACTCCGTTCCAGTCGAACGGGCGGGCGGCTTCGGCAGACATGGGGCATCGCTCCTGACCTGTGGTCAGAAGGATTTATTGCGAACCATTCTCAATTTCAAGGGTGTGCGGCGATCAGGCCCGGACGGCGCGGGTCGTCTCGACGCCGAGCGCCTGCAGGGCGGCGGCGGCGATGTGGTCGGCGTTGAGACCGGCCTGGGCGTACTGAAGCTCGGGCTTGTCCTGATCCTGAAAGACGTCCGGCAGGTGCAGGGTGCGGATCTTCAGGCCCGCATCCAGAGCGCCCTTCGAGGCCAGCATCTGGAGCACGAAGCCGCCGAAGCCGCCCATGGCGCCCTCCTCGACCGTGATCAGGGCCTCATGCTCGCGGGCGAGACGCAGGATCAGTTCCTCGTCCAGAGGCTTGGCGAAGCGGGCGTCGACCACGGTGGCGGAAACACCGCGCGCGGCCAGCAGATCGGCGGCCTTGAGGGTTTCCTGAAGACGGGTGCCGAGCGACAGCAGGGCGACCGCCGTGCCCTCGCGCACCACCCGGCCCTTGCCGATCCGGAGCGGGGCGGCCAGTTCCGGAATCTCGACGCCGACACCGTCGCCGCGCGGGTAGCGGAAGGCCGAGGGGCGGTCGTCGATCTCAAGGCTGGTGGCGATCATGGCGGCCAGTTCGGCCTCGTCCGAGGCGGCCATCAGGACCATGCCCGGAAGCGCGCCCATGAAGCCGATGTCGAAGGAACCGGCATGGGTCGAGCCGTCAGCGCCGACCAGACCGGCGCGGTCCATGGCGAAGCGGACCGGCAGGGACTGGATCGCCACGTCGTGGACGACCTGGTCGTAGCCGCGCTGGAGGAAGGTCGAATAGATGGCGCAGACCGGCTTCATCCCGTCGGCGGCGAGGCCCGCGGCGAAGGTGACGGCGTGCTGCTCGGCGATGCCGACATCGTAGGTCCGCTCGGGGAAGGCGGCGCCGAACAGGTCCAGCCCGGTGCCGGACGGCATGGCGGCGGTGATGGCCACCACGGTGGGATCGACCTGCGCCCGCTTGATCAGCTCCGTCCCGAAGACCTTGGTGTAGCTGGGGGCGTTGGAGACCGGCTTGGACTGCTTGCCCGAGACGACGTCGAACTTGACCACCGCGTGCAGCTTGTCGGCGCTGCTCTCGGCCGGGGCGTAGCCCTTGCCCTTTTGCGTGACGACGTGGACCAGCACCGGGCGGTCGGTGATGGCGGCCGCGTTCTTCAGGATCGGCACCAGGTTGTCCATGTCGTGCCCGTCGATGGGACCGACATAGTAGAAGCCCAGCTCCTCGAAGAAGGTGCCGCCGACGACCATGCCGCGGGCGTACTCTTCCGCCTTGCGGGCGGCTTCCTTGAACGGGCGCGGCATGTGCTCGACGAACTTCTTGCCGATGTTGCGGACCTGACGGTAGGCGCCGCCCGAGACCTGACGGGCCAGATAGGCGCTCATCCCCCCGACCGGCGGGGCGATCGACATGTCGTTGTCGTTCAGGATCACCATCAGCTGGCCGTTGGTGGCCTCGGCGGCGTTGTTCATGGCCTCATAGGCCATGCCCGCCGAGATGGAACCATCGCCGATGACGGCCACCACCCGGTTGCTTTCGCCCTTCTGATCGCGCGCGGCGGCGAAGCCGAGCGCGGCTGAGATGGAGGTCGAGGCGTGGGCCGCGCCGAAGGGGTCGTATTCGCTCTCGGAGCGCTTGGTGAAGCCGGACAGGCCGCCGCCCTGACGCAGGGTGCGGATGCGGTCGCGGCGGCCGGTCAGGATCTTATGCGGATAGCACTGATGGCCGACGTCCCAGATCAGGATGTCCTTCGGCGTCTCGAAGACGTGGTGCAGGGCCACGCTGAGCTCAACCACGCCCAGCCCCGCGCCGAGGTGTCCGCCGGTCACGGAGACGGCGTCGATGGTCTCGGTGCGGACCTCGTCCGCCAGCTGCTTGAGCTGGGCGATGTCGAAGTTCCGCATGTCGGCGGGGAACTTGACCTGATCGAGCAGAGGGGTGTCGGGCATTTCGGGAGAGGAACCTAAACCTTCAGTCTTCCAACACGCTGTAGCCTGTTTCGCTGCGTGTCTGGTCGAGGCGGTCTGAAAAATCGGTGCAGCACCGGTGCAGGAAAGAAGCCCTATCAGGACCGGCGCTGAAGCACAAAGTCCACGCTGGCCTTGAGGATATCCGCGTCGGGGCCGAAGACGTCCAGATGAGCGCGGGCCTGGTCGGCCAGGTGCGCGACCCTGTGCCGCGCCTGCTCGACGCCGAGCAGGGTGACGAAATTGGTCTTGCCCTGGGCCGCGTCCTTGCCCGCCGCCTTGCCCAGAATGTCCTCGTCGCCCTCGACGTCCAGCAGGTCGTCGACGATCTGGTAGGCCAGACCGATGTCGTGGGCGAAGCTGGTCAGGGCCTGACGGTGGACCTCGCGGGCGCCGGCGATGATCAGCGGGATCTCGAAGGCGAAGGTGAACAGGGCTCCGGTCTTGAGCCGCTGCATCCGGGCGACGCCGCCCAGATCGTCGCGGACACCCAGCAGGTCGATCATCTGGCCGCCCGCCATGCCGCGCGCGCCCGACGCCATCGACAGCCGCGCCGCCAGCTCGCAGCGGATGGCGGGATCGTCGTGGGTGTCCTCGTGCAGGATGATGTCGAAGGCCGCCGTCTGCAGGGCGTCACCCGCCAGAATGGCGGTGGCCTCGTCATAGGCGATGTGCACGGTGGGACGGCCCCGACGCATGTCGTCATTGTCCATCGCCGGCAGGTCGTCATGGACCAGGCTGTAGGCGTGGACACATTCCAGCGCGCAGGCGGCGCGCAGGACGGGCCGCTCCTCGATATCGAACAGGGTCGCCGCTTCCAGCGCGAAGAAGGGGCGCAGCCGCTTGCCCGGCCCCAGCGCCGCATAGCGCATGGCCTCGGTCAGGCGGGATTCGGGGCCTTCGGCGCGGGGCAGCAGCTCATCGAGGGCGACGGTGACCAGATCGGCGATCTCGGCGACCCGGTCGATGACGCCCTGCTCGGGCGAGTTGGCGGCCAGCCCGGGCTGATGAGGCGGCGTGTGGCTCAAAACAGCCTCCCGCCCACGGGGACCTCGCGGTCGACCCCGACCAGCACCACGGCGCCGTTCTCGTCCGGGAAGCCGAGGGTCAGGACTTCCGACATGATCGGCCCGATCTGGCGCGGCGGGAAGTTGACGACAGCGGCGACCTTGCGACCCTCCAGCTGTTCCAGCGTGTAGTGGACCGTGATCTGGGCCGAGGACTTCTTCACCCCGATGTCCGGGCCGAAGTCGATGGTCAGCTTGTAGGCGGGCTTGCGCGCTTCCGGAAAGGGCTCGGCCTTGAGGACCTGACCCACCCGGATATCGACCTTCATGAAGTCATCGAAGCCGATGGTTTCGGCGCGATGTTCCGTGGCGGACATCAGTCGAACGACGCGGGTTCGGCGCCGCGTGGCTGGCCGTCAGGGCCGACCACGATCTTCTCGACGCGCAGCTGGGCGGCCTTGAGCCGGGCCTCGCAGTGAGCCTTCAGGCGCGCGCCCTCCTCGTACAGGGCGATCGATTCCTCGAGCGGCGCCTGTCCCGACTCCAGCTTCTGGACGATCTGTTCCAGACGCTGGAGGGCGTCTTCAAAGCTGAGGTCGGCGGGGATCTGGGTGTCGGTCATCGGGCTTCCACAAGAGAACCTCTTCCTTAGTCAGACGACCCCGGAACGGCAATGGAGCGAAACCCGGTTCCGCATAACCTTGTTATAGGATACACACGGCAAGGTTGACGCATTGCGGGGGAGCGCCATGAGAACTCTACTTCTGGTGACGGGGCTGTGCGCAGGAATGGCCGCCTGCGCGTCCGTGCCGCGCGAGCAGGCGAAACAGCTGGCTCGCAGCGGGGCGGAGGTTTCGGACCTGGCGGCGAAAGAGGTGCGAGACCTGTCCGGTCGACTGGATCGGCAGGAAGAGATGATGGTCTTCACGGCGACATGGGAAACCTGCGCCGCGCAGGCCGCGAACACGCCATGCGATCCGGTGGAGCAAAGCGGGGCCAACGCCGCCGAGGTCGACAAGCTGATCCGCGCGATCAATCTGCGGGCCTCGGCCCTCACCGCGCTGGCCGACGCCTACCGGGCGCTGGAGCAGGAAGCCGCTTATGACGCCGAGGGCGCGACGGAGGCGGTGGTCGGACGACTGACCACCAGCGTGAACGCCTATGCGAACCTGATCCAGCCGGGATCCGGGACGCTGATCACCGCGCCGGTCGGAGCCGCCGTCGCGCAAGGCGCAGGACTGCTGGCGGCGGACCGGCAACGGGGTCGGCTGCGCGACGGCAGCGCCCGCATCCGCGCCGCGGTCGCCCTGTTGCGGCAGTCGCTGGGTGGGGAGGTGCGGCTGTTCAACGCCCTGTCCGGCGCGTTCGCCCAACAGGAAGGCGCCGCCATCGAGGCCCTGTATGATGCGGGCCTGATCGCGCGGGCGCCCCTTCTGGCGCCGATGGCGACCGATCTGGGCGTCGCCCTGACACCCGGGGCGGAGCAGATTCTGGCCGGCGACACCCGGGCGCGGGGCGCGGCGCTGGCCTTCGTGCGCGGACAGGCGAACGACCGGGTCCGACTGCAGGCCGCCCGCTATGACGCCATTCTGAGGACCCTCGCCAAGCTTGAGGCGGCCCACACCGATTTCGAGACCTTGGGCGGGGCCGACATCGCCGACCTGAACCGGGCCATCACCGACATCACCGCCCTGATCCCGGCGCCGAAGGAGGACGCGCAATGAGCACGCACGAAGATCGTTTCGCCCTGACCGCCCAAGCCTATTCCGACGCCTGGAACGCCCGCAAGGAAGACCGCAAGGCCTGCAACGGCGACACGACGAAGCTGAAGGCGATCAACGCCAATCTGGACGGTCTGCACACCGAAATGCTGCGGGCGGCGAACGCCTGGCTGGCGCAAACCGGACCGGATGTGGAAGCCGCCTTCAAGGCGGCGCAGGACGCCAAGGCGGCCGTGGACAAGGCGCGTCAGGACGCGGTGGACATCGTGACCCGACTGGGCCTGTTTTCCGATCTTCTGAACAGCGTGAAAACGTTGGTGGACAAGGCGATCAAGGCCACCGAGGACGCCTGAGACGTCAGGGCGTCGGCATCTCGACCCGGCGGGCCGATACGATGGGCACGCGGGGGTCCAGCATCTGGCCGCGCATCACGCCCTCGCCCGCGGTCGGAGATTTGGGCGCATCGAGAATGGCCAGAACCACATCCATGCCCTCGACCACCCGCCCGAAGACGGCGAAGCCCGGATTGTCGGGCGCCATCTTGCCCGCGTCGAGCGAGGACAGGTCGCCGACGATGACGAAGAAGTCGCCGGTCGCCTGCCCCGGGGCGCCCGCCGCCATGGAGACCGCGCCGTTGACGTGGCTGAGGCCGGTCTGGCTGGTCGACTCGTGGGCGATGGGCGGACGGGTGCGGTTCGGCAGGCCGCCGGTCCCGCCCTGCACCAGACCATGGCCGGGCGCGACGGTCATGCCGCGATAGAAGGCCGAGTCGTCGAACCGGCGCTCATCGGCATAACGGACGAAGTTGGACGAGGTGATCGGCGCGCGCGGATCGGTCTCGATCACAATGCGCCCCATGCCGGTCTCCAGCGCGATCCGGACCGGGGCGACCGCCGGGTCCTGGGCGAAGGCGGGAGGAGCGCCGAAGGCGAGCGTCACACCGATCAGACCGAACAGAAGGGCACGACGGATCATCCGGAGCTCCTTGAGGCGTCAGCGCTTCTCGTACCGGCGCTGCGACCAGTACCGGAAGCCCTGATTGTGGACGAGCGCCCAGCCGTTGGCCTTCAGACGCTTGCCGACCATGTGGTTGAAATAGCCATGGGCCAGAACCAGCACGTCCTGCCCGGAGGCGGCGCGGGCGATCAGCACCTGGGCGGCTTGTTCGGCGCGAACCTCGGCCTCGCGGCGGGTTTCCTGTCCTTCGTGGTGATCGAAGGCATGCCACCAGAAGCGGGCGACGACGCCCCAGTATTTCGGCGGCAGCTTGAACCAGGAGGGGAAGCGCGGCGGCGGCAGCGGCGCCTCGATGAACAGGGCGTCGGTCAGTACTTCCTTGCCCGCGGCGGCGGCGGCGGCCGTTTCCTGCGCGCGGGGGCGGGTCGAGGCGTAGATGGCGCCCGCGCCCTCGGCGGTGGCCAGCAGACCCGGCGGCGGCGTCTGGCCCGCGCGCAGGCCGCCGATCTCATACTTCGCCCACCATTCGCGGTACTGATCCGAGGTCAGGACGCATTTGCGCGACAGGGCCGGCTCGCCGTGACGGGCCAGGGTGATCGCCCCCGGCCGCACGACGCCCCGCGCGGCTCGTCCGCTTTCAGCGGACGGCACGGGCTGGGTCGTTGCTGACGCGGGAGTATCAACCAAGGATGAGTCTCTGGCGGCGGAGGGCATGATCTGCGGAGGCAAGCCTTTGGCGAACCGTCCTTATTCCTCCCCGAAATCTGTACGTGGGCGCCCGCGAAACGGATCGCCGTCACAGGTGGTAACCGCCCGCGAGCGATCAGACAACCTTCACACCGTCGCATCAGACGGTGATGTGGATAACGGCTGTGTCAGTCTCGTGAAATCTCCACCGCCCTCGGCCCGAAGCCCCGGCGATACAGACCGGACCAGCCTGCCCTGAAACAGGACCGTTCGGCCATCGGCAAGCTCGCACTGGACGGTTTCCCCCGCTAAGGCGGGGACATGACCGAGAGCATCATCCGCCCCGCCCGTAACGAAGACGCCCAGCCTCTGGCCGATCTGGGCCACGAGACCTTCATCGACACCTTCGTGACCGGCTTCGGCATCCCCTATCCCGAGGCGGACCTGACGGCGTTTCTGGACGCCAGCTTCAATGCGGAGACGATCCGGACGAAGCTGGCTGAGCCGGGCGCGGCCTGGTGGGTGGCGGAAAGGGAGGGCGAACTGCTGGCCTTCGCCAACACGGGACCGAACACCCTGCCCCACCCCGATGGCCGCGCCAGCCATGCCGAACTGCGGCGGCTGTACGTGTCGAAGGCCGCGCAGGGGCTGGGCCTCGGGACGAAACTGCTGGCCGTCTCGCTGGAGTGGATGGAAGCCAACACCGACGGCCCGCTCTGGATTGGTGTCTGGAGCGGCAATCTGAAGGCCCAGAAACTGTACGCCGCCTACGGGTTCGAGAAGGCGGGCGAGTACCAGTATCCGGTGGGGTCATGGCTGGATGACGAGTTCATCCTGCGGCGCGGATAGACGCGGACGTTACGGCATGGCTTGATCGTCTCCTGTTTTCCGGGGGACGCCATGCTGGCTCGTTTGACCTTTATCGCCGCGCTGGCCTTCGCGCCGGTGGCGATGGCGCAGGATGCCCCGACAGAGGGTGGAGCTCAGGTCCGTCGCTCGACGACCCGGACGCAGGCGCAGGCCCTGATTGATCGTACAGGCTATCCCGATCTGTTCGAGAACCAGAGCAGCGACACGCGACTGATCATTCGCCACAAGGCCAGCGGCCTGATCTGCGACTATTCGCCGGAAGAGAAGAACAACAGCCTCATGCTGTTTCCCGGCCTTCCCGCCGGAGATGATGTCGGCTGCAACGCCGACGCCGGCAATATCTACATGACCTATTATGCGACCCGTTACGGCCCGGGTGTTTCGGTACAGCAGGCCGCCACGGACACTGCCGCGGGAATCCGGAACCGCTTCTCGGACGCCCGCCCCTATGAAGGTCCGGTGGTGCAGGTCACCGCGCCCGAAGGCGTCGGCGAACAAATCTATCTCGCCTACATTGTCGGACAGGGCGACCGGGCGCTGCACGCCCAGGCCCGGCTGGCGAAGGTCGGCGAATGGATTTTCAAGCAGCGCATGACCACGCCCGAGAGCCTCGCTCTCGGCGCCGAAGTGATGCTCACCACCGGTCGCTGGACCACCGTACTCGAGGCCGCGACCGACTGACCTCTACTCCCAGGTCGAAACCGTCGGGGAGTAGGCGTCCAGCGCCTCAAGGGTCGTGGAGACGAGGACGCGTTCTTCCTCGGTCAGCTCCGGTCGCCAGATGTCGAAGATGAGCACCACGCGGGTACGGTCGCTGGTGTTGAGCGCTTCGTGTTCGATGGTGTCGTCGAAGGCCCAGCCCTGGCCGCGCCGCCACTCACGCACCTCGTTGCCGACACGGAATTTGCAGCCTTCGGGCACGATCAGCGGCAGGTGGCAGGTCAGGCGGGTGTTCACGAAGCCGGTATGGGGCAGGATGTGGGCCCCGGCCTTCAGCTGCGAGAACATGACCTGCGGCGATCGCGCGGCGACCCGGCAAAGGGGCGCGTCAGACAGGGCCGCCATGGTCAGGGGACAGCGCGCCGCGTTCGGCGTCTCGGCTCCGTCGCGCCAAAGGAAGCAGGCGCTCCAGTCCATGCTGTCGACCAGCGGATAGTCGGTGCGCGAGGGCAGGTCGGACACCGTCTGCAGATAGGGCGAGAAGGCCGCATCCTCGGCCAGCACCGTCTCCAGCTCGCGGGTCATGTCGTCCGTGGCCGCCTCGACCCGATCCATCCAGGGGAACATGTCGCGGGGATAGAACTGGGTGTTGGGCAGCTCGGGGAAGAAGAAGGCCTGCGGCTGCTGGAAATAGGGCTGGCGACGTCCGGTCACGATATCGAGCGCATGGGTGAAGCGGGCGCTGGAGCGGCCTTCGACATAGCCGGACTGCCGCAGCTCCTCCCGCAGGTGATCCGCCATGCCGGCGACGAGACGCCTCTGAATCGCCTTCGCCCGGGCCACGCTCTCGATCAGGTCCTGCGGAAGGCCGGCGGCGGTCTCGCCGCGCGCGATCACCGCCCGGTAATAGAGGTTGGCCTCGCGCTTTGCTCCGCGAGCGGTCAGCAGATCGGCGCGGATGATGAGGACACGCAGATCGCCTCCGTCCAACGCGAGCGCCTGACGGCTGAAGGCGTCGGCCCCTTCGTCGTCGCCGAGCCTGTGGCAGGCCCACGCGAGCATGGCGACCCCCGCCGCGTCCAACCGGCCCTCGATCGCCGCAGCCTCGAACGCGGACCGGACGCCGGGCCAGTCGCCACCGAAGAAGGCGCGCCTTCCCGCTGCGGGATCGAAGAATGAGACGGAGCAGGCAGAGACAGGATCGGACATGATGACGCTTCCGGGAACTGTGTCGCCAATCCCGTCACGCCGTGTCGAAAAGGGGGCGGCCTCATTAAGTCGTCGTCATGATTGGGCGCGCGCCCGGAGCCTGCTAAAGCATGAGCCCATGCTCCTGCCCTTCTTCACAGCCCTGCGCGACGCCAAGGTTCCGGTCTCGATGAAGGAATGGCTCCATCTGATGGAGGCCATGGACAAGGGCGTGGCGGGGGGACGCGTCGATGATTTCTACCATCTGTCGCGTGCGGTGCTGGTCAAGGACGAGAAACACTACGACCGCTTCGATCAGGTGTTCGGCAAGGTGTTCGCGGGCGTCGAAACGGTGGGGGCGGGCGAGGACCTGACCACCGACCTGCCGGAAGACTGGCTGCGGCTGCTGAACGAGAAATTCCTCACCGACGAGGAGAAGGCCCAGATCGAGGCCATGGGCGGTTTCGAGAAGCTGATGGAGACGCTGAAGGAGCGGCTCGAGGAACAGAAGGGCCGTCACGAGGGCGGCAACAAATGGGTCGGCACGGGCGGGACCAGCCCGTTCGGCCACGGCGGCTACAATCCCGAAGGCGTGCGTATCGGCGGTCCCGGCAAGCACGGACGGGCCGTGAAGGTGTGGGAGAAGCGCGAGTACAAAAACCTGGACGATCAGGTCGAACTGGGCACCCGCAACATCAAGGTCGCCCTGCGCCGCCTGCGCCGGTTCGCCCGGCAGGGGGCGGCGGACGAACTGGACATGGACGCCACTATCGACGGCACCGCGCGTCAGGGCTGGCTGGACATCCAGATGCGGCCCGAGCGGCGCAATACGATCAAGGTGCTGCTGTTCCTCGATATCGGCGGGTCGATGGATGCCCATGTGAAGATGTGCGAGGAGCTGTTCTCGGCGGCGAAGACCGAGTTCAAGCACCTGGAATTCTTCTACTTCCACAACTGCCTCTATGAGGGGGTGTGGAAGGACAACCGGCGTCGGCACACCGAGAAGATCGACACCTGGGACGTGCTGAACAAATACCCCGCCGACTGGCGCGCCATCTTCGTCGGCGACGCCACCATGAGCCCCTATGAGATCACCATGCCCGGCGGCTCGGTCGAGCACTGGAACGAGGAAGCGGGGGCCGTCTGGCTGAAGCGGGCCACTCAGCAGTGGGACAAGGTGGCGTGGCTGAACCCTTCACCGGAGCGGTACTGGAACTATTCCGCGTCAGTCGGCCTGATCCGCGAGGTCATCGACGAGCGGATGTATCCGCTGACGCTGGAAGGGCTGGAGAAAGCGATGCGGGCGCTGGCGAAATAGGCTAGCGTCGCCGCGACACATCCGGAGGCTTTTCCCCATGCTGACCGCCGCCGTGCTTTCCGCCCTGATGCTGCAACAGGCCGCCGCCGGCCAGGTGGTGTGGTCCACGCCCGTCGAGCCCGCGCCGGTGGCCGCGCCCGCCTCCGCGCCGACCCTGCCCGACTGGGCGCGGGCTGATCCTTTCGGCTATGAACGCTCCGAATGCAGCCCCCTGATCCGGTCCTCGTCAGAGACCATGGAAGCCTGTCAGGGACGCGTCCGCGCCGCGCTGGCCGCCCATATGGGCGATGATCTGCCCGCCGCGCTGCGCGCTGGGAGCCGGGCCGACCACTGTCGTCAGGAAGCCGCCGGGGACCGCTACGCCCTGCAGTGCGGTGCGCCTGCCCGCGCGAGTGCGCCGAGCGGGCCCGATCTGGCGGACCGCAACTGCACCACCCGTCCGGGCGTGACCGGCCGGGGCGCGGTGGCCTTCAGCGAGACCTGCGACCGCGGCGGTCAGGTGTCCCGTGAAGACGGCCTGAAGGTCACCTTCGGCGGCAGCGATTGAGCGGACAGACGAACGCCGCGCCCCTTTCGGGACGCGGCGTTGAGTCTGTCCGGGGCGACGGATCAGTTGCGCTTGTCGCCGCGAAGGGTGTCCTTGACGCCGCCGACGGCGTTCTGGACCTTGCCTTCAACCTGATCGGCCTTGCCTTCGGCCTTCAGCTTCTCGTCGCCGGTGACCTTGCCGGCGAATTCCTTGGCCTTGCCACCGAGATTCTTGGCGGCGCCTTCGATGCGATCGTGATCGGGCATTGGGAGCTCCCTGTTCTGACGCCGCCGGAAGAGCGACGCTTCGGCAAGGACAACCGTGGGGCGGCGGGGGAGTTCCCGATCTCAGGTCTTTCGCCGCAGCCAGGTCGCGACCGCCCAGGCGTGGGCGTCGTGACGGAGTTCGTTCAGGGCTGTGTGGGGATGCAGCCAGACCAGTTCATGATCCGCCTCGACCTTGGCCGCCGGGTCCAGAGACAGCTGCTGGGCGATCCAGAAGCCGCCGATGTTGTTCAGCGGCGCACCGGTGGATTTGCGGAAGAACTGGGCCGCCTCGGCGATGCGGGCGAAGGGGCGGACGGTCATGCCCGTCTCCTCGATGAACTCGCGGACCAGCGCCTGTTCCTCGCTCTCTTCCCCGTCCACGGCGCCGCCGGGCAGGTCGTAATAGCTGCCCTCCCCGCGATCCACGCGAACGCAGGCCAGCTTGCCGTCATGGAAGACGAGGCCGAAGGCGGTGGGGCGAAGCGTGTAGTCCAGCCCCGCCTCCGCCACGCCGAACTGCAGGGCGGCGATCATGTCAGAGATCAAAGGCCAGTCGGGCGCGGACCCCGCTGTGCGCCTGATCGAACTCGACCACCGAGCGCAGGCCGGACGCCATGGCGGAAATGATCTTGCCGCCCAGACCGGTGCCCTTGGGCGTGCCGTCGCCCATGCCCGGACCATCATCCTCGACCGTCAGCAGGGCGCGACCGTCGGCGCCGGCGCGCAGGATGACGCGGATCTCGCCGCCCTGACCGGGGGCGTAGGCGTACTTGACGGCATTGGTGACCAATTCGGTGACCACCACGCCCAGCGACACGGCCTGATCGGTCGACACCCGCATGGGTTCGACCTCCAGCGTCAGGGTCGGCGAGCCGGAGTCAGGGCCGACGGACTTGGCCAGCTCATCAATCAGACCGCGCAGATACTCGTCCATCTCCACCGAGGACATATCGCCGGAGGTGTAGAGGCGGCGGTGCACATGGGCGACGGCCTCGATCCGCGCCTGCGACTCGCGCAGGGCGGCGCGGGCGCCGTCGTCGGCCAGGTGCCGCATCTGCAACGACATGAAGCTGGACACCAGTTGCAGCGAGTTGCCGACGCGGTGGTTCACCTCGCGCAACATCGCCTCGGCGCGGTCGCGCGCGAGACGGACCTGCTCCTGCGCCTCGTCATGCTCACGCTGGAGGCGGCGGCGCTGGATGGCGTCCTCGATCGCGTTGCGCAGCAGGGCGGTGAAGTCCTCGGACACGTCCTTGATGACGTAGTCGGCGGCGCCGGCGCGCAGGGCGGCCACGGCGATGCGGCCTTCCTGGGCCCCGGTCACATAGACGACCGGCGGCGGGTCGTTCAGGGCGACGATGTCGGGCAGAACGTCCAGCCCGTCGCGACCCGGCATGTAGTGATCCAGCGCGATGGCGTCGAAAGCGTCCGGACGCGCGGCGAGCACATCCAGCCCCGCGTCCCCGTCGGAGGCGCAGGTCACGGCGTAGCCGTGACGCCCCAGCTCCTTCTCGACCAGCCGCGACAGGCCGCGGTCATCGTCGATGTAGAGCAGACGGATGACTTCGCCCTCGCCCTTCACTCGATCTCCGGGGCCTGCATCACGGACAGGAACAGCCCGAGCTGACGGATCGCGTCCGCGAAGCTCTCGTAATCAACCGGCTTGGTGATGTAGACGTTACAGCCCAGATCGTAGCAGCGCTGGATCTCAACCCTGTCGTCGGTTGTGGTCAGCACCACGACGGGGGCGCGGCGCAGGCGCTCGTCGCCCTTCACCTTCTCCAGAATGTCCGTGCCCGACATGTCCGGCAGGTTGAGGTCCAGCAGGATCAACAGCGGGCCGTTGGCCCTGACCGTATCACTGAACAGATAGTCGAGGGCCGAGCTGCCGTCCTCGAAATGCTCGATATCGTTCGCGATATTGGCGCGGCGGATGTTCTTTTCGATCAGTTTGGCGTGGCCGAGGTCATCCTCGACCATCACGATCTTGACGGACGTGCTCATCAGTAATCTCCGGCCTCAGCGAGGATGAGGCGTGTGGGGAATTTGAGGATGAATGTCGAGCCCTTTCCGAGCTCTGAATCCACCGTGATGTCTCCGCCGAGACGGCGAACGCTGTTCCGGACGAAGGCCAGCCCCAGTCCCTCCCCCTTGCGGTCCTGACGGCCCGAGCGGCGGAACAGTTCAAAAATACGCTCGTGGTCACGCGGCGCGATGCCGCGTCCGTTGTCCGCGATCCGGTAGGTGACCCAGCCGTTGGCCTCTTCCCCCGACACCACGATCCGGCCCGGTCGGTCGTGATCGAGATATTTCACGGCGTTGTCGATCAGGTTGCCGAAGATCTGTTCGACCGACAGACGGTCACTGTCGAGACGCGGCAGGGGCTCGACCACGATCTCGGCGCCGGCCGCGCCGGTCTGGTGGTGCACGCTGTCGGCGATGCCCCGAACCATCACCGACATATCCAGCACCTCCGGGACCAGAGACCGCCGCCCTTCGCGGGACAGCCGGAGAATGGCGTTGATCAGCCGGTCCATCTTCTCGGTCGAGGCGCGGATGAAGCCGATGGCCTCCGGCATGTCCTCGCGGACGGCGGCGATGACTTCCGGATCGACCTTGCGCCTGCTCTCGGCCTCGATGATCGCCTTGTCGACCACCTTGCCCGCCTGTTCGAGTTCGGAGGTGTAGCCCATGACATTGACCAATGGCGCGCGCAGGTCGTGGCTGACGATGTAGGCGAAGCGCTGGATTTCCTCGTTTGCCCGGGTCAGATCGGCCGTCCGCTCGCGCACCTGACTTTCAAGCCCGGCGTTCATGCGGGCGACCGCGTCACGGGCCTGCTGGATTTCCATGACATAGCGGCGGATCAGCCAGGCGCTGACGCCCGCCAGGGCGATGATCAGGGCGGCCCCAACGGCGTTGGCGGCCACGGTGACACCACCGGACCACTCTGACTGCCGGGTCCGGAAGTCCAGTCGGGTCTGGGTGATCTCGTCCACCGCCGCCGCCTCGTTGCGGAAGGCGTCCATCGCCGCCTTGCCCTCGTTGCTGCGGACGATGCTGAGCGCAGGCCCCAGACGGCCCGTGCGCGCCATGCCGACCGTCCGGTCCAGTTCGGCCAGCTTGGCCTCAGCCAGTTCCCGCAGGTGGGCGACCCGGGGCTCGATGTCCGGGTCGCCGGCGGCCAGTCGGGTCAGCTCCTCAAGCTGGTGCGGCAACTCCCGCGATGCTTCGCCGTGGACTTCCAGATACTCAGCGTTGCCGGTCAGCAGGAAGCCCCGCTGTCCGGTCTCGGCATCGATCAGATTGATCAGCACCGTCCGCGCGTGACGTCGCAATTGCTGGGCTCTCTCGACGTCGTCGTTGAAGCGGGCGGTCCGCTGGATCATCACGAAGGTCGCGATATTGCTCGCCAGCAGGAGCACGATGGCGAGCGTCAACAGCCCCGCGACCCGTCGTCCCAGAGTCGGGGTGCGGAGGAACTGCCGCAGGGCCTGCAGGGTATCGCGCCACGCCGTACTCATCGAATACGAGCATTAGCGATGGGTTTTTTCCTGTCCAGTCGCGTCTTTGGAGAAACCCTCGCCACTCGACGGATTTAAGGTAAAGATTGTCCCGTCTTGATCGGGGGAAAGGGGCGCAAATGGTCTGGTGGTGGTGGGTTGTTCCGGCGGTGGTGGCGCTGCTGGGGCTGATGCTTCTGATAAAGGGGCTGGGCGCCCTGTTCCGGGGCAAGGTGATCGGCGGACTGCTGGGCAGCGTCGGCGGCGCGGGTTTCATGGCCGCCGCGACCATCGCTGCCCTGCTTGCGCTGGACATCCAGACCTATTCGCGCCTGACCTATGAACGGCCGGTCGCCACCATCATGACCCGCCAGCTGGGACCGCAGTATTTCGAGGCCACGGTGATCCAGACCGCCAACGGCGAGAACATGCCCGCCGCGACCAACCTCTATCCCCTGCACGGGGACGAGTGGCGGATCGAGGCGCAGGTGCTGAAGTGGAAGCCGTGGGCGAATGTGCTGGGCCTGAACACCCAGTACCGGCTGGATCGCCTGTCGGGTCGCTATCAGCGCATTGATCAGGAGCTGAACGCGGAGCGCAGCGTGCACCCCCTGTCCATCACCGAGAACGACAACGGCCTGCCATGGAAGATCAGCACCTGGGATACGGCGCGGAAATACCGCAAGCACATCGACGCCGTGGACACCCTGTATGGCGGCGCCGCCTACATGCCGATGGCCGACGGCGCCCGTCACGAGGTCTGGATCACCCAGTCAGGCCTGATCGCCCGCCCCGTCAATGACGCGGCCCGCAACGCTTCGGCGGGCGGATGGACGACGGTGAACTGAGCAAAAGCCTGATCGGCTGAAGCGGAAGTCAGGCCGGGTTGGACAGGGTCCGACCCGGCCGCTTTCGTTCTAGACCGAACCGATGGTCCGCAGGCGCGCCTTGGGATGCACCTCGTTCTGGCTCATCACCACCGTCTGGCCGCGGAAGCGTTCAATGATCGAGCGCACGTAGGGCCGGACCTGCGGGCCGGTCAGCAACACCGCCGTCTCGCCCGACATCGCCGCGCGCTCGAATACGTCGCGGACGGCGCGGATGAAGTCCTGCAGCCGCGACGGCGCCATGGCCAGTTGCTTGTCCTCGCCGGGGCCGATCAGGCTCTCGGCGAAGGCCTGTTCCCACTCGGGCGACAGCGTGACGATGGGGAGGGCGCCGTCATCGCCCTTGTGCTGCCAACACAGCTGCCGGGCCAGACGGGCGCGGACGTGCTCGACCAGGGTGGTGACCGAGGTGCTGTGCGGCGCGGCCTCCGCCAGACCTTCCAGAATGGCGCCCAGATCGCGGATGGAGACCTTCTCGCGCAGCAGGGACTGCAGGACGCGTTGCAGGGTCGTGACGGTGACGACCGTGGGGATCAGCTCCTCGACCAGCTTCTTCTCTTCGGTCCCCAGTTCCTTCAGCAGCTTCTGCACCTCGGCGTAGGAGAGCAGGTCCGCCATGTTCTCCTTGAGGATTTCGGTCAGGTGGGTGGTCAGCACCGTCGACGGGTCGACGATGGTGTAGCCGCGGAAGGTCGCTTCCTCGCGCAGGCTTTCATCGATCCAGGTGGCGGGCAGGCCGAAGGCGGGTTCGCGTGTGTGTTCGCCCGGCAGCTCGACCTGACGACCGGCGGGGTCCATCGCCATCAGCGAGCCCAGACGCACCTCGCCACTGCCGGCCTCCATCTCCTTGATGCGAATGGCATAGCCCTGCGTGCCCAGACGCATGTTGTCGAGGATGCGCACCGACGGCATGACGAAGCCGTACTCCTGGGCCAGCGAACGACGCAGGGCCCGGACCTGATCGGTCAGGCGGCGGCCCTCCAGATCGTTGATCAGCGACAGCAGGGAATACCCCAGCTCGATCTTGACCTCGTCGATGGTCAGGGCCGTGCCGATGGGTTCTTCCACATCCTCGGCCGGACCGGAGGCGGTCTGGGCCAGTTCGGCCTCGGTCGGTTGGGGCTTGAGACGGTCGCGACCCAGTCGCCAGGCCAGGAAGCCAGCGCCGGCGGCCAGCGCCATGAAGGGGATGATCGGCATGCCCGGGATCAGGCCAATCAGGGCCGACGAACCGGCGACCACGCCCAGCGAAACCGGGTTGGTGGCCAGCTGGCTGACGAAAGCCTTGTCCGCCGTGCCCTCGACGCCCGCCTTCGACACCAGGAAGCCGGCGGCGATCGAGATGATGATGGCCGGAACCTGGGTCACCAGACCGTCGCCGATGGTCAGCTGGACATAGGTATTGGCCGCGTCGCCGACCGGCATGCCGTGCGAGACCACGCCGATCAGGATACCGCCGATGGCGTTGATGAAGGTGATGATCAGGCCCGCGACGGCGTCGCCGCGCACGAATTTGGACGCACCGTCCATGGCCCCGAAGAAGGTCGATTCCTGCTCCAGCTCCTTGCGGCGCAGCTTGGCCTGGTCCTCGGTGATCAAGCCCGACGACAGGTCGGCGTCGATGGCCATCTGCTTGCCCGGCATGGAGTCCAGGGTGAAGCGGGCGGACACTTCTGCGATCCGGGTCGAACCCTTGGTGATGACGACGAAGTTCACCACCAGAATGATCGCGAAGATGATCACCCCGATGATGAAGTTGCCGCCCATCATCAGCTCGCCGAAGGCGGCGATGACCTGACCGGCGGAGGCGTGACCCTCCTGACCATGGGTCAGGATCAGACGGGTCGAGGCCAGGTTCAGGCCCAGACGGAACAGGGTCGAGACCAGCAGCACCGTCGGGAAGATGGCGAAGTCGAGCGGCCGCTTCATCATCACGGCCGTCATCAGGATCAGCACCGACGACACCAGCGAGAAGGCCAGCAGCAGATCCAGCAGGAATTTCGGGATCGGCAGGATCAGCAGCAGGATGACGCCGATCACGCCGACGGCCATCAGCACTTCGCCGCGCATCAGCCAGCCGCGCATGTCGCCGGCGGTCGGACGGGCGAAGCCGTCCTTCATCAGGATGGGGGCGTCAGTCATGGCTGAACCCTCCCGCTTCCGGGAGGGTGGTCAGGACGCTTCTGCGGTCCGTCGCCAGTGTCATGATCAGGCCGCGTAACCCGAGGCCGCGACGCCCGACTGGGGCGCGGGGATCGACGTGCCCTCGTCGGCGTATTCGTTCAGCTTGTTGCGCAGGGTCCGGATCGAGATACCCAGGATGTTCGCCGCATGGGTGCGGTTGCCCAGGCAGTGCGACAGGGTGTCGAGGATCAGGGTCTTCTCCATCTGCGCGACGGTCTGGCCGACGTGCGAGCGGGTGACGACGTCGGCGGCATGGGCCGCGCGGGCGGCCGGACCGGCGTCAGCGGGGGATGCGCCGTAGGCTCCGGACGTCAGGGGCTGGCCGTCGGGCAGGCGGATGGCCTCCACGTCGATCTCCGGGCCCACCGCGAGCAGCACCGCACGGTGCATCGCGTTTTCCAGCTCGCGGACGTTGCCGTTCCAGCGGTGGCTGATCAGGGCGCGCTTGGCGTCGGCGGAGATCGGACGCACCGGCACGCCGTTGGCGGCGGCGTATTTCTTGACGAAGTGGTCGGCCAGAACGGCGATGTCGCCCGGACGCTCACGCAGGGCGGGCAGGCGCAGGTTCACGACGTTCAGGCGGTACAGCAGGTCTTCGCGGAAGCTGCCCTCGGCGACCGACTTGGCCAGATCGCGGTTCGAGGTGGCGATGATGCGGATGTTGACCGGCACCGGCTTGGCGCCGCCGACACGGTCGATGACCCGCTCCTGAATGGCGCGCAGCAGCTTGGCCTGCAGGCGGACATCCATCTCGGAGATTTCGTCCAGCAGCAGGGTGCCGCCGTCGGCTTCCTCGAACTTGCCGATGCGGCGGGCCATGGCGCCGGTGAACGCCCCCTTCTCGTGCCCGAACAGTTCGGACTCGAGCAGATTGTCCGGGATGGCGGCGCAGTTGACGCTGATGAAGGGACGTTCGGCGCGCCTGGACCCGCTGTGCAGGTAGCGGGCCATGACTTCCTTACCGACACCGCTCTCACCGGTGATCAGGATCGAGGCTTCCGAGCGGGCGACCTGATCGGCCAACTGGATGACGTGCTTCATCGACGGGTCGGCCGAAATCATCGGACGTTCGTCGTCGGCGACCGCCGACAGCACCGCCGCGATCAGGTCCGCTTCCGGCGGCAGGGGGATGAACTCCTTGGCGCCCGCGCGAATGGCGTTGGCGGCGTCCACCGCATCGGCATCGACGCCGCAGGCGACGACCGGGACGTGGATGCGCTCGTTCTCGTTGGCCGAGATCAGGGCGGCGATGTCCACGCGATAGTCGACCATCAGCAGGTCCGCGCCCTGCCCTCGCCGGAGCTGCTCCGTCGCCTGATCGCCGCGCTCGACGTGCTGGACCTTGGCGCCGTGCGCCATGGCCATTTTCACCGCCGTCGCCAGCTGTCCGCTGAGCCTGCCAACCACCAGAAGCCGCATGGGTCTTCTCCTCTAATCTCTACGCCGCGTCGCCGTCACTTTCCGCGCAATCCGCTGCGCGGCATTGCTTAAGCGCCACTGTCTTCCGTCTTGATGATTTCCGTCATGGTCACGCCCAGACGGTCTTCCACGACCACCACCTCGCCGCGGGCGACCAGACGGTTGTTGACGAAGATGTCGATGGCCTCGCCGACCTTGCGGTCCAGCTCCAGCACGCTGCCGCGGTTCAGCTTGAGCAGCTGGGCGACGGACATGTGGGCCTTGCCCAGAACGGCGGAGATGTTCACCGGCACGTCGAAGACCGGCGCCAGATCATGCGCCGACTTCTCGGTGACGTCCTCGTGAGCGGGGAAGCTGTTGTCCGAGGAAAACTCTTCCAGAGCCATGGTGTCGGTGGGCATCAGAACCTCCCGTCGTTCAGGGTTTCAGCGTGCCCGGCCTCGGCGGCCAAAGCGGAATTCAGGGCCTCGACCATGCGGCCGAAGGCGGCTTCAGGCTCGAAGTCGGCGCGACCGTCGGCCCACTCCAGGCGGAAGGCGGCGACAGGCAGACCCGGCTCGTCGCGGAAGGCCAGCACGCCCGAGAAGCCGGCGTCGGCGGCCATCTGTTGCAGGCGTTCGCGGGTCTCGTCGTTCAGGTCGCCGGTGCGGATGACCAGACGGGGCGAGGCGTCGATCTCCTGCCCCAACGTCTCCAGCGCGGCCTGCAGCGGAGCCTGCGGGAAACGATCCAGAGCCGAGGCGGCGACGACACGGGCGGCGCTCATGGCCAGCTCGGCGGCCTGTTCGCGGTGGGCCCGGGCGATCTGGGTCAGGGCCGGCGCGGCGGAGGCCAGCGCCTGACCGATCGAGGACAGGGCCATGGCCTGGATGCTGGCGACCTCGGCCAGGGCGCTTTCGCGCGCCTCCAGCGCCGCCTGGGCGACCATGGCCTCGACCTCCGCTTGCGTCCACGCATGCTTGACCGGACGCCAGGCGGAGGCGCGCACGACCTCGCCGCCCGCGTCGAACTCGGTGTCGAAGGAGAAGAGTTTTCTTTCGGCCTGAACGGTCATGTCAGTAGATCAACTCGTCATCGCCGCCCTGGCCGACCAGCATGATCTCGCCCTTGGCGGCGAGGTCCTTGGCGACCTGAACCATGGCCATCTGCGCCTGATCGACGTCTTTCAGACGGACCGGTCCCATCGATTCCATGTCCTCGCGCATGATCTTGGCCGCGCGCTCGGACATGTTGGAGAAGAACATCTCGCGCAGGGTCTCGGAGGCGCCCTTCATGGCCAGCGCCAGCGAGTCCTTCTCGACCGCGCGCAGCAGGGTCTGGACGCCGCCCGGATCAAGCTTGGACAGGTCCTCGAACACGAACATCAGGGCGCGGATACGCTCGGCCGCCTCGCGGTTGCGCTCTTCCAGCGCACCGATGAAGCGGGCCTCGGTCTGGCGGTCGAAGCTGTTGAAGATGTCGGCCATCAGCTCGTGGCTGTCGCGCTTGGACGTGCGGGCCAGGTTCGACATGAACTCGGTGCGCAGGGTCTGCTCGATCTTGTCGAGGATGTCGCGCTGCACCGGCTCCATGCGCAGCATCCGCTGCACGCACTCCAGGGCGAAGTCCTCGGGCAGGCTGGTGAGGACGCGCGAGGCGTGGTCCGGTTTGATCTTGGACAGGACCACCGCGACGGTCTGGGGGTATTCGTTCTTCAGATAGTTGGCGAGAACGGCCTCGTTCACATTGCCGAGCTTGTCCCACATGGTCCGCCCGGCCGGGCCGCGAATTTCCTCCATCAGGGCGTCGACGCGATCGCCCGGCATGAAGGAGGCCAGCAGTTTCTGGGTCTGCTCATAGCTGCCCATGACCGCGCCGGAGCCGGTCATGCCCGAGACAAACTCGACCAGCAGCTCCTCGACGACCTGGGCGCTGACCGTGCCGAGCCCGGCCATGGCCTGGGAGATTTCCTTGATCTCCTCCTCATCCAGACCTTCCCACAGCCGGGTGTGCTCCTCACCGAGCGACAGCAGGATGACGGCCGCCTTCTCGGGGCCGGTCAGTTTCCGGATGTCATCAACAGCCGGCTTCTTGGTGACCATGCGGGCGCCGGACATCAGCCTTCATGCACCCAGCTACGGATGATCGAGGTCGATTCTTCCGGATGCTTCTCGACGAACTCGGCGACCTTCTTGACGGAGGAGGCCTTCACCTGTCCCTCGATGCGCGCGATGTCGAGGCGCTGCTCCATGTCGGACGGGCCGCCCAGTTGCGGCACGGCGCCGCCCGTGGCGCCGACGATCGAGGTCTGCAGCGCCGTCACCGGCATGCCGCCCGCCGCGGCGGCCTGCAACTGCGGCGCGCCACCGCCCGTCGCGGCCTTCAGCAGCGGACGCAGGACGAAGAAGATCAGCAGCACGCCGGTGACGAGCAGCACCAGCAGCTCGATCCCGCGCATCATGTCGTCCTTGGTGAAGTTGAACAGCGAGTTGCCCGACTCTTCACCGCCCGCCACCGCATCGCGGTTGAAGCGAACGTTCAGAACCTCGATCTTGTCACCCCGCGTCTCGTCGATGCCGACAGCGGCCGCGACCAGCGACTTGACCTGCGCGATCTCTTCCGCCGTGCGGGCGGTATAGGTCGGTTCACCGCCGTCAGCGCCGGGCGTCCACTTGCCGTCCAGCAGAACCGACACGGCCAGCTTCTTGATCTCGCCGGCTTCCTTCACCGTGGTCGTGGTGGTGTTGGAGATTTCGTAGTTGGTGGTCTCGGTGTTCTGGGTGTCGCGCGAACCCTGCGGGGTGTTGGCCGGAGCCTGACCGCCGGGGATGTTGTTGGTGGCGGTCGCGCCGCCGTCGGGCGCCCCGGTCGTGTCGGTGCTTTCCGTGCCGTTGGTCGAGGTCGAGCGAACCACCTGACCGTCCGGATCGAAGCGCTGCTCCTGGGTGGTCGAGCGGGCGTGGTCGATCTCGGCGGTGACCTGCACGCGCGCGCCGCCGACGCCGACGACGCCTTCGACGATGTCCTTGATCCGGGCCTGCAGCTGCGCCTCGGTCTGGCCACGCGCTTCTTCGGCTGAGGCCGCGCTGAAGCCGTCAGCGCTGGAACCCGCCGCTAGGGTGCGGTTCGAGGTGTCGGTCAGGGTGACCTTCTCCGGCTTCATGTTCGGCACGGACGAGGCGACGACGTTGCGGATGGCCTGGACCTGGGCGCCGCTGAGCTGACCACCGGTCACGCCGACGACCACCGAAGCCGTCGGCTCCGCCGCCTGAGACTGGAACAGCTGACGCTCCGGCAGGGCGATCATCACCCGCGCCGACTGGATGCCGCGCAGGCCGAGGATGGTCCGCGACAGCTCGCCCTCAAGCGCGCGCTTGGCGTTCAGGTTCTGCTGGAACTCGGTCTGCCCCAGCACGGACTGGTTGTCGAAGATTTCGTAACCGACGCTGCCCGAGGTCACGAGCCCCTTGCCCGCGACCAGCATGCGGGCCTCGCCGACCTGATCGCGGTTGACGAAGATGGTCGAGCCGTCGCCCTTGGCGCTGTACTTGATCCCGGCGCTGTCCAGCGCGGTCGTGACTTCAGAGGCTTCACGCAGGTCGAGGTTGGAATACAGCAGGGCGTCCGGCGCCTGGCCGATGCGCAGCATGACGGCGATCAGCACCGCCGCGACGCCGGCGGCGATGCCGAGCACCACGGCCAGCCGGCCGATCCCGAATTTCTGCAACGCCGCCGTGAAGCCGCCCACGCGCCCTAGCCCCGATACTCACGGGACCTTCAATCGACCCGCTGGGCAGAAAATGCCGGGCACGTGGTAAACGACCCGTTAAGAGAGCCGTTAACACCCGTGAACAGTCACCGTTTGCGACGCTGGCCCATGACGAAGCCGATGATCTTCGCGGCCGCTTCGAAGTGTTCGCGCGGGATGGTCTCATCGACATCGACCGCGGCGTAAAGGGCGCGGGCCAGCGGAACGTTCTCGACGATCGGCACATCATGTTCGCGCGCCACTTCCCGGATGCGCATGGCGAGGGCGTCAACGCCCTTGGCCACGCAAACCGGCGCGGCGTCGCCCTGATCGGGTTCGTAGCGCAGGGCGACCGAGTAGTGGGTCGGGTTGGTGACAATCACCGTGGCCTTGGGCACATTGGCCATCATCCGCTGACGGCTGCGCTGCATGCGGATCTGCTTCAGCTTCGCCTTGACGTGCGGATCGCCTTCCGCCTGCTTGTAGTCTTCCTTCAGCTCTTCCTTCGACATCCGCATGCGCTTGGCGAAGCGGAAGCGCTGCCACACGTAGTCAGCGCCTGCGGTGAAGCCCAGGAAGATGATCGCCGCCGCCATCAGGACGATGGCCATGTCCCGCGCCAGCGGCAGGATGGCGGCGGGCGGCATGCCCGCCAGGTTCTCGAACTCCCGCACATGCGGCTTCATCACCATCCAGCAGATGAAGCTGACGACGAGCAGTTTCAGGAAGGTCTTGCCGAACTGGAACAGGCCGTCCGGCCCGAAGATGCGCTTGAAACCCTCCAGCGGATTGATGCGGTTCCACTGGGGCTTGAGCTTGTCGGCGGTGAACAGAAGGCCGGACTGGGCGACGTTGCCGCCGACGCCGCCGATGATGGTCGCCAGCATCACCGCGCCGAGGAAGGGCGTCACCGCCCACAGGGCGTGCATGCCTATCTCGATGCCCGCGCCCGCCTCCAGCCCGCCGAGCATGGCGTGGGGCGAGGCGATGAACGGCAGCAACTGTTCCGCCATCGAGGTGGCGAAATAGCCGCCGGCGCCCAGCAACACCGCCGCCGCCCCCAGCAGGGACGCCGCCGCGCCGACGTCCATGGACTTGGCGACATCCCCCTTCTTCCGCGCATCGGCTAGTTTTCGTGGGGTTGCCTCTTCTGTTTTCGACTCGGGATCGGCGCCTTCAGCCACCGGCGCCTCCCGCGAAGATCTGGGCGAACGCGCGGTAGCGGTCGATGAAGACCGTGCCGAGCACGCCGAGACTTAGAGCAAAAATGGACAGCCCCAGGATCACGCTGAGCGGGGCGGCCGCGAAGAAGATCTGGAACGCCGGCATCACACGGCCGACCAGTCCCGAGGCCAGGTTGAAGATCAGGGCGAAGACCAGCAGCGGCGCCGAAAGCTGAACCCCTAGGGCGAAACTGTCGCCCAGGGTGCGGATCGCCAGCGTCGCAAAGTCGCCGGTCATCAGGGGACGCGCGGGCGCGATCAGGTCATAGGATCCCACCAGCCCGGCGATGAACAGGTGGTGGGTGTCGGTGGCGAAGATCAGGGTCGTGCCCAGCAGCATCAGGAAGGCCGAGATGGTCGTGCCCGGCGCGGCCTGCAGGGGGTTGGCGGTCTGGGCGAAGCTGAGCGTGGTCTGCAGCGAGACGATCTCGCCCGCGGTCGACAGGGCGGTGAGGAAGCTGCGTAGAAGGGCGCCGATCATCAGGCCGACGACGACCTCCCGGATGACCCAGCCCGCCATGCCGCCCAGCGTCGCCGGAAGGGCCGGAAGCGCGCCCGCCACGACAGGCCAGAGCGCGAGCGTCACCACCAATGCAAAAGACAGGCGGATGCGCGGCGGCACATAGCTTTCGCCGACGCCGGGCAGCATCAGCAGCACCGCGCCGATGCGGGCGAAGATCAGCGCGCCCTGCCAGACCTGTTCAGATGTGGCGTAAGGCTCCACGCGCCGATCACATGCCCGCGATGCGCGCGGCGATGGTCCGCATGAAACCGCCCAGCAGGGCGCCCATCAGCGGCAGGAACAGCAGAAGCGAAACGAAGATGGCGATGATCTTGGGGGCATAGATCAGGGTCTGTTCCTGGATCTGGGTCAGGGCCTGCACCAGACCGATGACCACGCCGACGACCAGACCGACCAGCAGGATCGGGGCGCACAGCTGGATCGTCAGCCACAGGGCGTCGCGACCCACATCCAGAACTTCCGCGCCGTTCATGCCACGCTCCAGCGGCCGCAGAACGCGCGGCCGAACCGGGCAAGAAATGCCGGGCGTGTGGTTAACGAGACCCTAACCGGACGCGGGCCGCCCCAAACTTTCCCGTTCAGGCCGCCTTGTTGTCAGGATGGTCGGCGACGAATTGCGCGACGGAATCCCGGAACGCCTGAACCTCCGCATTCAGCCGCACCAGCCGCTCGACGCTCATGCCCGCCGCGCTGAACAGGGTCTGGCCCAGACAGGCGCTGCGGGCCTGCATGCCCCGCCCGGCGTCGGTGAGATGCACCAGCACCTGACGCTCATCATGCGGATTGCGCAGGCGGGACACCAGCCCCGCCGCCTCCATCCGCTTCACCAGCGGGGTGACGTTGCTGGAATCCAGCCCCAGCCGTTCGGCCACAGCGCCGATGGTCTGGCCGTCACCTTCCCACAGGGCGCTCAGCACCAGGTATTGGGGGTAGGTGATCTCCAGCGCGTCGAGCACCGGCTTGTAGGCACGATTAATCGCCATGCTGGCCCCGTAGAGCGAGAAGCACAGCTGTTCATCCAGCGTGACGGTTCGACCGGAAGCGGACACGGGCTTTTCCTCAAACGACGACAGTGTCGTTAAATTACATATCGCGACACATATTCCTATGGACAAGCCGACGGCGCGGGCCTAACCAGATATATGTCACGGCATATAATGTCGCAGCATAATTTAATCACTCACGGAGCCCTTATGGCCGCGACCACCCCCGCCCCGCATGAAAGCGCGACCGCGCTGAGGAACTACTATCTGCTTCGAACCGGCGTCTCGATCATCTGGGTGCTGGCCGCCTTCACCATCGGCAACGGAAGTCCGGTGATCAGCGGGACACTGCTGGTGCTCTATCCGGCGTGGGACGCGCTCGCGAACGCCCGGGACGCACAGGCCAACGGCGGCTTCCGGGCGAATGCGCCACAGGCCCTGAACGTCTGGGTCAGCAGCATCGTCACCGTCGCGGTGGCGGCGGCCCTGTTGATCAACGTGCATCTGGTGCTCGGCGTCTTCGGCGCCTGGGCCATTCTGTCGGGCCTGCTCCAGCTGGTCGCGGGCCTCCGGCGCTGGCGGGAGTATGGCGCGCAGTGGGCCATGGCGCTGAGCGGCGCCCAGTCGATGCTGGCGGGCGGCTTCTTCATCTACGGCGCGACCGGCCCAATGACCCCCACGGCGGCCACCGTCGCGCCCTATGCAGCCTTCGGCGCCTTCTACTTCCTGCTGTCGGCCATCGCCCTGACCCTGAAGGGCCGCCGCAAGCGCGGTTGATTGGACAGGGTTATGAAGGGGGAGAGCGGTTCGATCAGCCCTCCCCTTTCAGGCCGAGCCCCTCTATGAAGCGGCAATGACCAAGCCGAGCATCACCCAGGCCGACGCCGAAGCCGCTGTCCGCACCCTGATCGAATGGGCCGGAGACAATCCCGACCGCGAAGGGTTGCTGGAGACGCCGGCGCGGGTGGCGCGCAGCTATCGTGAGCTCTACGAGGGCTATGAGGTCGATCCGCGCCAGTATCTGGAAAAGACCTTCGAGGAGGTCGGCGGCTACAACCAGATGGTCGTGCTGAAGGACATCCGCTTCGTCAGCGCCTGTGAGCATCACATGCTGCCGGTCGTCGGCGTGGCCCACGTCGGCTACCTGCCCACCGACCGCGTGGTTGGCATCTCCAAGCTGGCCCGGGTGGTGCGCGGCTTCGCCCGTCGCCTGCAGATTCAGGAGAAGATGACCTCCGAGATCGCGCTGGCCATCGAGGAAGTGCTGCGTCCGCAGGGCGTGGGCGTGGTCATCGAGGCCGAGCACAGCTGCATGACCCTGCGCGGCGTCAACGCGCCGGGCGCCAGCCTGACCACCAGCCACCTGAGCGGCGTGATGCGCGACGACCCGCGCACCCGCGAAGAATTCCTCCGCCTGACGCGGAAGTAGAGTCGGCGGAACGGCGCGGTCCTTGCGGGTTTTGACCCGAAGGAGGCCTGTTCGATGCCCTGGACAGCGATTTCGACCCGAAATGAGACAGCGCCCATCGTTCGCGGCGGGTGGCTGGATGCGCTGCGTTTCATTGTGGCCAGCCTCATCATCCTGCATCACTTCCAGATGTCGGCGCCGATTCCGCTGGCCGAAGGCGTACACCCGGTGTTCGAGCGGGGCGGCTTCCTGCTGACCAACTTCTTCCTGATCGACAGCGGCTATGTGCTGATGCGGGTCTATGGCGCGGCGGTATCGCGCGGGTCGATGTCGGCGGGCGACTTCTTCCTGAAGCGCTACCTGCGCGTCGTGCCCGCTCACCTGATCATGGCGCTGGGTCTGGTTTCGCTGGTCGTGTTCGGCGGAATGATGGGCTTCGCGCCCCGTGCGCCGGAGTGGTTCCGATGGGACCAGCTGCCCGCGCAGGTCACCCTGACTCAGGCGTTCGGCGTGTACGGCGGTCTGGGCTGGAACGCTCCGAGCTGGTCGATCTCGGCCCTGATCGGCTGCTATCTGGCCTTCCCCTGGATCCTGCGCGGCCTGGTCAGACTGGGGCCGTGGAGCGTTCTGGCGCTGGGGATCGGCCTGTATCTGATGGCGAACCAGCTCACCTGGGCCCTGCTGGGCTATCCGGTCTACCAGATGCCGATGGGCTTCGGCTTCTTCCGGGCCCTGCCGCTGTTCTTGCTGGGCATGTCGCTGGCCTGGTTCGCCCAGAAGGTCTGGATCGCGCCGAAACTGGCGGGCTGGGCGGGGATCGGCGCGGCCCTGCTGCTGGCCTTCGTCCAGTATTTCGACAAGCACGCCCTGATCTCGCTGGCCTGTATCTCGACGATCATTCTGGCCGCCGGCGCCACGCCGACGCCGCGCCCGTCGAAGCTGGTCGAAAAGGCCGCGCAGGTCTCGTTCTCGATGTTCATCACCAATGAGGTCGTGCGCATCGCCTGGTTCGGCGTCGCCAACGTTCTGACCGCGAAATACGCCCTGTCGGCGCCGGTTCAGTGGGGAATGTGGTTCGCGGGCGTGGCGGCGGCTTTCGTCTTCGCCTTCCTGTTCCACACCGTCATCGACACCCCGATCCAGAACCGCATACGCGGCTGGCTGAAGTCGCGGCGCAAGCGCAAGGGCCCGGCCCTGCAGCCGGTCGTGTCAATCGAAGGCTGACCTCGGGCAAAGTCGTCAGATCGGCATCCGCATGATTTCCTGATAGGCCGAGATGACCTGATCGCGGACGGCCATGACCGTTTCCAGCGACGCCTCGGCCGAGCTGACGGCGGTGACCACGTCGATCAGGCTGCCCTGCCCCTGAACCGAAGCGGCCATCTGGCTTTCGGCGCCGCGCGTGGCCTGGGTCATGTCGCCCATGACATTGGTCAGCATCTCGGCGAAGCCGGACTGCTGCGGACCCGCCGTCGGCGCGACCGGCATGGCGCCGCCCTGGATCGCGGAATAGGCCTTGGCCGCCATCATGGGATTCATGGCTCAGTCCTATCTCTTGATCAGGTCGAGGGTGCGGGTCTCCATCGACCGCGCCGTCTCGATGACGTTCAGGTTCGCCTCATAGGCGCGCTGCGCCTCGCGCATGTCCATGGCCTCGACCAGGGTGTCGACGTTGGGCCGCAGCACATAGCCCTCGGCGTTGGCCGCCGGGTGCGAGGGATCGTACTCGGAGCGGAAGTCGCCCTGATCGGGACGAACCTCGGCCAGGGTCACGCCGGTCGCGCCGTCGATCTCGCGCGCCTGGAAGACGGGGATCTGGCGGCGATAGGGCTCGCCGCCCGCGGTCAGGGCCGTCGATTGGGCGTTGGCGATGTTCTCGGCGATGACCCGCATGCGCGACTGCTGCGCCTTCAGGGCGCTGGCCGCGACGGCCATGGCGTTGTTCCGGGGCGGGACGGGATCCGGCATCGACTATCTCCCTCGATCAGCCGCGACCGGGCGGACGGGCCGCCGCGCGCAGCATCTGCATGGATTTCTGGTAGAACCCGATGGCCGCGTCATAGGCCATGCGGCTCTCGGCCATCTTGAGCATCTGCTCCTCGACCACGACCGCATTGCCGTCGAGCGTTGTTTCAGAGTCCGGCGAACTGACCGTATCGAACCGGGTCGACTGACCGGCGGGCGCGATGTGCATGGCGCTGGTGCGGGTCATCTGGACGCCCCCGCCGTTGCGCATGGCCGCGGCGAAGTCCGTCGGCTGGTTCAGATCACGGCCGACGTAGCCGGGTGTGTCGGAGTTGGCGACGTTCTCGGCGATGACGCGCTGGCGCTGGTCCAGCCAGTTCAGGCGGCCCTTGATCTGGCCCAGCAGCGGAAGATCGGTGAAGCCCACGGGCGGCGCATCTCCGGGCGAGGATCGCCCACGGTTCGATGGGCAGAAAATGCCGCCTGCATGGTTAATGAGAGGTTATCTCAACGCGACGTTAACCATGATCGCCGAAATCTGCCCTGCCGGAATCAGTCTCCGGCGGGGCCCGTCGCATGAATTTTCTCGATCTGCTCAGGGCCGTTTTCGCCCTCGCCTTCGTCCTCGGCATTATCGGCCTGGCGGCCTGGGCGGCGCGTCGCTACGCGCCCCAGCTGCTGGCGCGCCTCAGCGCCGAGCGGGGAGAGCGCCGGATGCAGGTGGTCGAGACGCTGGTGCTCGATCCCGCCCGCCGGCTGGTGCTGGTCAAGATCGACAGCGAGGAACGCCTGATCCTGCTGGGCGAGGGCCGCGAACTGATCGAGCCGCGCGGACAGGAGCTGGGCAAGTGAGGGGCCTGAAGGGCGTGTTCGGCATGCCGACGCGCGCCGAGCTGAAGCGTGCGGCCCTGCTGTCGCTGCTGACCACCCTGCTCTGCCTGTGCTGGCCGCTGGCCGCGCTGGCGCAGGAGGTCGCTTCTGGTGGAGCGGCGATCAATGTCGATCTGGGCACCGGCGCGGGCCTGACCGAGCGGGTCGTCCAGTTGGTCGGTCTGATGACCGTGCTGTCGCTGGCGCCGTCCATCGTGATCATGACGACCAGCTTCGTGCGGATCGTGGTCGTGCTGTCCCTGCTGCGGACGGCGCTGGGCATGCAGCAGTCGCCGCCCAACGCGGTTCTGGTGTCCCTGGCCCTGTTTCTGAGCGCCATCGTCATGGCTCCGACGTGGCAGGACGCCTATGATTCGGGCATCCGCCCCCTGCTGGACCAGCAGATGGAGCTGCCTCAGGCCTTCGATGCGGCATCAGAACCTGTGAAGACTTTCATGCTGTCGCAGGTCGATCAGGACGACCTCGCCCTGTTCACCCGGCTGTCCAACATCGAGGCCCCGCAGCAGGCGGTGGACCTGCCCCTGCGCGTGGTCACGCCGGCCTTCATGATCAGCGAGCTGAAGCGGGCCTTTGAAATCGGATTTCTCCTTTTCGTTCCGTTCCTTGTGATCGATCTGGTGGTCGCCAGCGTGCTGATGTCCATGGGCATGATGATGCTTCCGCCGGTGGTGATTTCCCTGCCGTTCAAGCTGATCTTTTTCGTGCTCGTGGACGGCTGGAGACTGGTCGCCGGGAGCCTCGTGGAGAGCTTCCAGCGCGCGTCCGGCGGAGGGTAAATCCCCAGCCTGCGGGGCTTAGAGCGGCAATGCCGCTTGCCATGCGGATAAAAAGCGGCGTTGATCCGTCCGTCATCGCCCCTGAATCGCGGGGCGAACTTAATCGGGAAACGACCCACAATGACTACTCAAGCCGAACTCATCGCCGCCGTCGCCAAGGACGCGGGCGTCAGCCAAGCCGACGCCGGCCGCGTCCTGACCGCGATCGTCGAGAACATCCAGAAGTCGCTGGTCGCCGGCGGCGACGTGCGCATCTCGAACCTCGGCGTGTTCGACACCGCCGCCCGCGCTGCCCGTGAAGGCCGCAACCCGGCCACCGGCGGCACGATCCAGATCGCCGCTTCGAAGGCTGTGCGCTTCCGCGTGTCGAAGCCGCTCAAGGATGCGGTGAACAAGTAAGCGGATTACGACGGCGCGCCTTCGGGCGCGCCGTCATCGCTGAAATCAGGGACGGGCGGGGGTTGCTGGGCGATTCCCGCCCGTTCTCTGTCTGAGGTCCGCCTTCATCTCGGACACCCAACCGGCGAAAGTGTCCGCCGAGGCGCTGAGCGTGGCGAAGTCGCCGGCCGAGACAGTCCCCTCCATACCGCCCATGCCGTCCAGCGCGATCGACAGTGCCACCTTCGAGCGGGCTCCGGCCACGAACGGACGATAGTTGCGCGACAGCCGGCCCAGCCCCGCCGCATCACGCGCCAGCGAATAGCCGACGCCGGCGCGGATCAGCCGGGCTTCCTCATCTAGGGTCAGGGGCGCGGGGTTGCTGTAGCGGTCGGCGAGCGCCCCTTCATACAGGCTCGCGGCGCCGCCCCAGTTTTCCTGCTTCCAGAAAATCTCGGCCTTCACCGCCTTGGCCTCTGGCGAGGCATCGGTTCCCAGCACTTCCAGCGCGTGATCATAACGGCCCAGGCTCATCAGCGCCCGCGCCTCCAACGCCCGACGCTCGCTGTTCAAGGCCGTCGGCAGCAGGGTCGTGCGGGAACTCCAGATCGCCTGCAGCGCCTTCTCCGGCTGGCGATCCATCAGATAGATGGTGGCCAGATCGGTCGCGACCTGGGCCTTCGCGACACCTTCCAGACGCTCATCCACCTGATGCTTCAGAAGCTCGGCGGCCTGATCCAGCAAATCGACATCGACCAGACGCCGCGACAGGCGGCGCACCATCTCGTCGCCGTCGGCGCCGACCGGGGTCAGCTCACGGAAGTCATAGAACAGACCCAGCGCCTGCACGGGCTGCAACCCATCGGCGCCGCCTTCCAGGAACAGCATGCGGAAGGCATTGGACAGGTCCATCGACAGGTCCGCCGCGCCGGGGAGGCGCTGCATCTGACCGTTGACGCCCTTCAGCGCGGTCAGGGCCTCACGATACAGGCCCTGCGACAGGTACAGCTTGCCCAACTCGCGGATGACGGCCAGTTCGGTCGCGTCGCCCCGCCAGCGCCAACGCAACGCCTCAAGTTCCTTGGCCGCGACGTCCGGCTTCATCGTGCCGCGTTCCAGCGACAGACGGATCAGCCCCAGCTTGGCGGGGACTGCGACCTTGTCGAGCCGCGCGCGGCTGACGGCCTGATAGACGGCCAGCGCCCGGTCGCCCATGCCGTCCTGCTCAAATAGCCGAGCCTGCACATTGCGGGCGACCAGTTGATCCGCAGCCGGTGCGTTCTGGCTGAACACATAGGCCAGCAGGGCGCGCGCCGCCTCGGGGTCGCCGGTCTCCAGCGCCGCCTCGGCGTGGGCCGCGCCGAAACGGGCGCGCCAGATCGGCGGGAAGTCATCCACCGCTCCGGCCCCGGCCGAGAAGGCCTGACGCGCGGCCACCCAGTCGCCCTGTTTGGCCGCGATGTAACCGCGCCAGACAGCCGAGGCCGGATCGCCCGCGACGGCGGCGGAAGCGAAATCGCCCTGCGCCTCTTCCAGACGGCCGATAGAGGCCCGGGCCGCGCCGCGCAGACCGCGCAGTTCCGGCTCGCCCTGCATGTTCGGCGTCTGGGCGACGATGGCGTTCAGCACGCCGATGGCCTCGAACGACAGGCCCGAGCCGACCAAAAACCGGGCCAGCGCCATCCGCGCCTCGATGGGCGCGCGCGGATCATCGCCCGCGGCGGCGGTCTCGAGGGCCGCGGCGTCCTGAAGCTCGCGATAGCGGGCGGAGAAGCCCGCATGGCCGGTGTTTTCCCAGCCCTCGACGATCTGGCCGGGGTACTGGCCCTTGCGCGGCGCGCCCGGCTCGGTGCTGGCCTCTTCCAGCCCCTCGGACGGCGCCGACAGGGTCAGGCCGCCGGGACGGCTCAGGGTGACCAGATCCCCGTCCGCCTTGACCGACAGGTCAGACACCATCGTCTCGACCGCCAGACCATGCGCGGTCGGCAACAGGGTCATGTCGATGGTCTGACGGCTGTCGGCGTAACCCTTGCCCGGCGCGCGGGCGGTGACGGCGGCGAAGCGGTCGCCCGCCATAGGGTCGGTCAGCCAGATGGCCCGGGTCGCCCCGGCCATGCGGGCGACCAGCGTCGGCTCACCGGTGTCATCGCGATCGACAGTAACGCCCCCTGCCGACCAGGCGGGCCCGCCGACGGTCACGCTCCAGGTCGCGCCGTTGGAGACGGCCGAGACCCGCAGGCCACGCGGCGCGGCGATCCGGACGGCGACGTGATCGGGCGCGGCGGTCCAGTGGGCCCCGGTCGCCGGTCCCAGATCCTTGGCGCCGTCCATGTTGAGGCGGCCCGGCGCGTCGAACACCACCCAGACCGCATCGCCCCGCCGGAAGATCGCGGCGGGAACCGGCTGATCCCACTTGAAGTCCAGCGTCACCTTGTCGGGGCCGACGTGCGAGACCACCGGCACCGTGACCGCCTGCGCGGGCGCCAACGGGGTCGAGGGCGCTTCGGGCGCCGTAGGATACAGGTTGACGAAGACCGCGCCGTCCGACGACCCGGTGCGGATGTCCGCGCCCTCGGCCAGCGTCAGAACCAGTTCGGTGCCGCCGCGCACCGCGCGGGTCTCGACCTTCTCCACACCGCGCGGAGGATCGACCCGGAGACGCGATACATCCGGCGCGGCGGTCGAGCCGATGCGGACAATGACGGCGCTCCCCTCACGCCGGACCTGCGAGCGGGCGCCGATGACGCCGGCGAACTCCACGCGCGTGAAGGTGTCGTTGGCTCCGATCCGGATGGTGATCGGGTCGAGTGCGCCGCCGCCTTCCTGGGCGTAAAGGGGCGCCAGCGGGGCGAGCGCGACCGTACCGGCCGCGGCGACGGCCACGGTCGACTTCAGGATGCGCTTGGTGGTGCGGGCCGCGGACATACGCGCGCACACTCGCGCGACTGCCCTTTAAGCAGGGTTAACGGATGGTGACTCCCGAGCCGCTGTTCGGCCCGTTCCCCGCGACAAACAGCCCCGGTTGCGCTACCGACCGCAGAGGCCGACATCGTCAGCCAGCAAGAGCATTGGACCCGCCATGAGCGACCCCGAGTATCCGCGTCTCAGCACCCTGAAAACCGGCCTGCGTTGCCGCTGCCCCCGTTGCGGCGAAGGCCCGCTGCTGCGCGGCTTCCTCAAGATTCGCGACAACTGCCCGAAATGCGGCCTGGACTACAGCTTCGCCGACCCGGCGGACGGCCCGGCCTTCTTCGGGATGAGCGTTGTCGGCGTGATCGGCATGGCCCTGTTCATGTGGTTCGAGTTCACCGTCCACCCGCCGGTCTGGGTGCATTTCGCGGTCACCATGCCCCTGCTGACACTCGGCTGTCTCGCCGTCCTGCGCCCGCTGAAGGGTTGGCTGGTGTCCGAGCAGTTCATCCACAAGGCCGCTCCGCCCGAATGGGAGAGCATCGGCGGGCACGGCGAAGGATCTCGCTGGAAGTAACCGCTTCAGCGTCCAGCCGCCGGTAATCCGATCTCGAACACAGCGCCACCCTCCGAGGGCACGAGGTCCAGCGTCGCCTGATTGGCGGCCAGAAGGGCGCGGGCGATGGACAAGCCCAGCCCGGCTCCGCCCTCGCTGCGGCGGGTGGTGAAGAAGGGCTCGAAGATGCGCTGACGATCCGCCGGCGTCACCCCCGGTCCGTCGTCCGTGATCGACAGGATCACCGTCTCCCCGGCGACTCGCGCCGCGATCCGCACTGACGTCGCCCCGGCCTGACGGCTGTTCTCGAGCATCGTCGCCACGACCACTTCCAGCGTCGCCTCGGGCGCGGCGACGGGCGGCAGATCGTCGGGCAGATCCAGTTCGACCTTCAGCTCCGGCGAGGCGGCGTCAACGGCCTTCAGCAGCGGCGGTTTGAGCGCCACCGACAACCCCGCCTCGGGCCGCGCCATGTCCGCCCGCGCGAGGTCCATCAAGCGCGTGACGAGCGCCGACAACCTGCGTCCGTCGCCGGCGATGTTGTCGAGGAACCGACGTCGCTCCTCAGGCGACATGTCCTCATGGTCCTGCAGCAGTTCGACCGCGCCGTTGATCCCGGCCAGCGGCGTCTTGAACTCGTGGCTCACCGCGGCGGCGAAGTCGCGCAGATAGCGGGAGCGGCGCTCGATGGCCTCGGCCATAAAGCCGAAATCCTCGTACAGGGTGCGGATTTCGATGGCCGCGGTGGCGGGCGGCGGCGGGACCTCCCCGCCCCCGGCGGCGACCTCGCGCGTGACCCGGCTGAGCCGCTCGATGGGCTTGGCGATGCCGCGCGAGACCAGCACCGCCAGGAAGGCGATGAAACCCAGCACCCCCACAATGCCCAGGGCGATCTTGATGCGGTCCTGATAGATGCCCCGGAACAGGGCGCGTGGTGAGCGGGAGACAAGGATCACTCCCTCCACCTGCCCGTTCACCACCACGGGGCGGGCGTGGTGGATGCGCAGGGCCGAGGCCCGGCTGAGCCACTCCATCGAATAGCGCGGCTGGTAGCCGGCGTTGCGCCTGAGCACGGTCGCCGGACGCCCCGCCAGAGCGGATCGAACCTCCGGGATCGCCTTCCAGCTTCCGCCCTGACCAAAACCGCGCACCGCCGTCCCGTCGCGGTCCAGCAGGATGATCGAGGCCAGGGTCGTTCGGCTGGTTTCTTCCATGATCGGGTCCAGCCGTTCGCCGACGGCGACCGCATCGGTTCGTGGCGGACTGGCCGGGCTCGCTCGGGGGCGGGGTGGCAGAACCGGGGTGGAGCCCAGGTCGATGGTCGCGCCCTCCGGTCGATACCAGTCGGGCGCCCGTCGCTGGGCCTCGGTCGGCGTGGTCAGCCGGGACCCGGGCCACAGAGCCTCCGCCGTCGCCGAAAGGACTGCCGTCTGGGCGACGAGCTCCGCCTCGGTCTGACGCACAAGCGTGTTCTCATAGACCCGCAGGAAGATGCCCGCGAACCCCGGCAACAGGGCCGCGAACAGCAGCACCGCCAGCAGGATCGTTCTCAGTCGCAGGGCGGGCCAGTGCCGCCGCACGAACAGGCGGAAACGGCCCGGTTCGCCGCTCACGCCGCCGCGCCGACGCAGGGCCCCAACTGGTACCCCAGCCCGGCCCGGGTCTCGATCACATCGCCGCCGCCGACCGCCGCGAACTTGCCGCGCAGATTGCGGACATGGCTGTCGATGGTCCGGTCGGTCATGGCGAAGCCGGGGCCGTGCACCCGGTCGATGATGGCGTCACGGGTGAAGACCATGCGCGGCTGGGCGGCCAGCACCCGCACGATGGCGAACTCGGTCACCGTCAGCGGCACCTCCGCGCCCGCCCAGGCGGCGCGCCAACCCTCGGCGTCGAGCGACAGCTTGCCGTGGACCACCGCGCCCGAGGGCAGGGGCGCGGGCGTCCGCGCCGTCCGCCGCAGGATCGCCGCGACGCGCGCCACCACCTCACGCGGGCTGAAGGGCTTGGTCACATAGTCGTCGGCGCCCAGTTCGATGCCCAGAATACGGTCGAACTCGTCATCCCGGGATGAGAGGAACAGCACGGGCGTATCGCCCTTCGCCCGCATCCGGCGACAGGTCTCGATCCCGTCCATGCGCGGCATGTTGATGTCCAGCACGACCAGATCGGACGGATGCGCTTCCAGATCGGTCAGGGCCGCCTCCCCGTCCCCCGCCTCACGCGTGGCCAATCCTGCCTTGCGCAGGGCGAAGGTCAGAAGATCGCGGATGTGGGGGTCGTCATCGACCACCAGAACGGTGCGCTGCATGATCGCCATGTTCAGACTCCGGGAGCAGAGGTCAACGGGGTGAGGGATCTTCTCAGGCGTCAAGGTCCAGCCTTCCGGGAGGCCTCAAGAAGCGTCGGCCGACACGGCGTGCAAATCCGGTGCAGATGCGAGCATCGCCATGCCCGGGCCCGCATCATTCCCCCCTCGGAAAGATATCGCGCTCCACCCGTCGCGATTGAGGATCAGAATATTTTCCTACCATACGACCAAATTTGACGCACCCGTCCTGTAGGATTGTTTTCCTGTCGATGCAGATCGACAGGCATATCCACGGAGGGAATTTTGAAAACACCAATCCCCATTCTCGTCGGGCTGGGCGCGCTCCTGCTCGCGGGATCAGCAGAGGCCCAGACGGCCCAGACATACCGCTATGACGCCCACGGGCGGCTGACCGCGGCGACCACCGCGCGTCCGTCGTCGGGCGCATTCGCCAGCTATACGCTGGACGATGCCAACAACCGAACAGCGCGCAGCAACGTCGCCCCACCCTCGCCCTCGGTCTCCTGGCGGCTGGCCAGTGGCGAAACGCTGGTCGTCGGTCGTCAACTAACGTCCCAGGACGGCCGCTTCACGCTGAAGGTCGAACCGTCGGGTCAGGTGGTTCTGCGCTTCGGTGCGACGGTCCTGTGGTCCGCCGGAACGGCCAACGGCCAGTCCATGTACTTCCGGCTCCAGACCTCGGGCGCGGCGGCCCTGTTCGACGTCCCGCAGAACGTCCTGTGGGCCACGCCCGCCGCCGGCCCCGACGCCACCCTCACCCTGCAAGACAATGGAAACCTGGTGCTGAAGAACAGCGGCGGGTCGGTCGTCTGGCAATCCAACACCTGCTGCCACTGAGAGGCGCGACACACATGAAAACCAGACACAAAACATGGCTGCTCGCAGCCACATCGGCGCTCGCCTTGGCCACAGCCGGGGTCGCCGAAGCCCAGACTTTGCCGCCCGAGCGCTACACCCTCGACGCCAGAGGTGTCGATCTGATCCGGAAGGAATGGACCCCGACCGGCGCCAACCTGTCTGTGGGTGGAACGACAGGCCTTTCCTATGGGTGGGTGCTGCTGGGAAATCAGTGGTGGGACTCCGCGATCAGCGGGATGAATAACTCCGGCACGCAGGCGACGGTGACCGCGGACGGCGTGACCGAGATTTTCGACACCACCGTCACTGGATGGGCTCCTCGCGAGAAGCTTGGCTCCACGTTGACCCGGGTCGGCACAACCAACGTCTATCTCTATCAACGGGGTGGGACGGTCTGGCGCTTTGAGACACTCGGCTTCGTCGCGATTCCGCCAGGTCCCTTCGAATACTTCGCCAGCAGCAGGGAAGAACCGAACGGCCTGAAGACTGACTTCACCTATGTCGTGGACTCCTACTTCGATCCGGAAGAAGGGATCGAAACAAGGGTCGGCCGCCTGCAATCCTACCAGAACAATGCGGGCTATCAGATCCACTACGAGTACAAAACTGACACCCTGACCCCTGAAAGCGCGGGTGAATGGCTGTCCGTTCAGAAGGTGATGGGCCTGAACCTCGCGGTCGATTTCTGTGACAAGGCCGCCTTCACCTGCACCGGCCTGACCCGGACCTGGCCCAGCGTCACCTTCTCGGCCGAAAATCCTGGACCGACCATCCAGGACCTTATCTTCACTGACCAGTCCGGCATCGAGACCCGTTACAGGACCAGAGGGACTGAAGATGGCGGCATCCGGGAGTTGCTCGTCGGCTCCAACCCCGTGCCCGTCGTCTCGGTCCTTCATCAATGGTCCGGCGAGGTCCGCAGCATCACCGATGCGTCCGGAACCTGGGACTACACGTTCTTTGACCGCACCGCGGTTCGACTGGAGACAACTATTGAAGGCCCATCGGGGCAGAAGTTGTTCGTCGTCTCCGACCCGTCGATCGGTCTGGTCACCTCGGCGACCGAAAGCACCTCGGCCAGCCCGGCGACAAGCCGGACCTGGAGCTGGACCTATGACGACGGCTATCGCGTCGAAACGGCCACCGGCCCGGAAGGTGAGACCGCCGAGTATGAGTACGATGATCGCGGCAACATCACCCAGGCCACCCTGTCGCCCAAGACCGGCGGGACCGAAGCCGACATCGTCACCAGCGCGGTCTATCCGGCGTCCTGCGCCAACCCCGTGACCTGCAACCTGCCGACCTCGACCACCGATGCGGCGGGCCGGGTCACCGACTATGCGTGGGACAGCACCCACGGCGGGATCACCAGCGTGACCCTGCCGGCGCCGTCCACCGGCGCGGCGCGGCCCCAGACCCGCTACGCCTATGCGGCGCAGACGGCGCAGTTCAAGAACAGCTCCGGCGTCATCGTCGCGGCCCCGACCGCGATCACCCTGCCGGTCGAGGTCTCGGCCTGCGTCACCGGCGCCAGTTGTGACGCCACGGCGAACGAGGTGCTGACCACCCTGAACTACGGCGTCACCACGGGCGTGGCGAACAATCTGAACGTCGCCTCCGTCAGCCGGGGTTCGGGTGTTGATCCGGCCATGTCGGTGACGGCCTATGGCTGGACCCCGGACGGCGATGTCGCCACCGTCGACGGCCCGCTCAGCGGCGCCGCCGATACGACGCAGTATCGCTACGACACCTCGCGACGGGTTGTCGGCATGGTCGGCCCCGATCCGGACGGCGCCGGACCGGCCCTGCACCGGGCGCAACGGGTCACCTACAATGATCGCGGCCAGCCCACCCTGACCGAGGCCGGCACGACCGCCGGCTACAGCGATCCGAACTGGGCCGCCTTCGCACCCCTGCTCCAGTCCAGCACCACCTACGACGACTTCGGCCGTCCGGTGGAAGCCCGACAGTTGTCGGGCGCGGGCATCGCCTCAGGCGTCCAGCAGGTGACCTATGACGACTCGGGCCGGGTCTCATGCGTGGCGACGCGCATGAACCCCGCGACCTTCGCAGCCCTGCCGGCCTCGGCCTGCACCGCGGCGACCGAGGGAGAGTTCGGTCCTGATCGTATCGTGCAGACGACCTATGACATCGCGAACCGCCCGGTCTCGAGCACCTCGGCCTATGGAGCTTCGAACCCCGTCACCGAAAGCGTGACCTACGGCGTGAATGGTCAGGCCAGCACCCTGACCGACGGCGAGGGAAACGTCTCGGCCATGGAGTACGACGGCTATAACCGTCCGCTGCGGCTGCGCTATCCCAACGCCACCGGCGGCGGGACCTCTACCACTGACTATGAGCAGATCACCTACGACGCCTACGGACGAATCTCGGGCGTCCGCAACCGCTCAGGAGACACCACTTACTTCGGCTATGACAACCTGAACCGGACCATCGCCATCAACGCGCCCGGCAGCACGCCGGACATCAGCTCGGCCTATGACAACCTGGGCCGGATGACCGTGACCGGCAACGGCACGATCACCGTGGTCACCGGCTGGGACGCCCTGTCCCGTCCGGTCAGCGAGGCCTCCAGCGTCATCGGCGCCATGGAATACCAGTATGACGCCGCGGGCAACCTGACCCGGATCGAGTGGCCCGACGATTTCGGCGCCAACTACACCTACGATCTGTACGGCGGCGTCACGGCCATCTCGCAGCAACCGGCAGGCGGCAGCGCCACCCAGGTCGCGGCCTATGGCTGGAACAACCTGGGCCAGCCGGTCAGCACCAGCCGCGCCGGTGGGGCGGGCGCCTCAACCACCCGCTCCTATGACGCCTGGGGTCGGCTCAGCGGCCTGTCCCATGACGCCACGGGCACGACCAACGATGTGGCTCTGGGCTTCAGCTACAACCCCGCTGGCCAGATCATCGGCCGCACGGTGTCGAATGAGGCCTATGTCTACAGCGCCTCGCCGACCGGCTCGACCACCTATGCGGTGGACGGGCTGAACCAGCTGGACAGCATCAACAGCGTCGCGGTCACCCACGACAGCCGGGGCAATGTCACCGGCGCTCTGGGGAATGCCTACGGCTATGACGACCTGAACCGCCTGACCTCGGCCAATGCGGGCGCGGGCGCGACCAGCTTCACCTTCGACCCGATGAACCGTCTGGCGACCTCGACCGTCGGCGGCGCCTCGATCCGCCGTCAGTATGTCGGCGATCAGCTGGTGGCCGAATACAATCCGGCCACGGGCGGAATGCTCAAACGCTACATCCCCGGCCTCGGCCTTGACGATGTGGCGGTCGCCTATGACGGTTCGGGAACCTCGACCCGCAACTGGCAACTGGCCGATGAGCGCGGCTCGGTGATCGCCCTGTCCGGCTCGACCGGCGCGGTATCGAACATCAATACCTACGACGAGTACGGCGTCCCCGGTTCGAGCAACACTGGTCGCTTCCAGTACACCGGCCAGCAATGGTTGCCGGAGACGGGCGCTTACCACTACCGGGCGCGAGCCTACCTGCCGCAGGTTGGCCGTTTCCTGCAGACGGATCCGGTTGGGTATTCGGCAGGGACGAACCTTTACGGATACGTAGGAGCCGATCCTATCAATTGGGTGGACCCGTCCGGTTTGCAGGAGGTCACCACTTTACCAGGCACTGAAGTCACTGCACGTTGCCCCATCCTGACACGTTGGAACGAACTGCTTCATACTTGTACTTCGGTTATCACCAGCCCACCTCAATCATGGGAGTTCAAAATTGGAGAGGTTTCGACCTTTTATGTAGGTTCGGGTGGAGGCACATCTGGCAGTGGACCGGAACATGAAGAGTGCAGAGGCTCAAAACGGGATCACGGCATAGGACGATATGAACAATATCCAGACGGATATTATGGAGTAGGAGCTGGTTTAAGCGTAGTTGGCATCGGAGGTTTTGCCGCCAACGTCATCGATTGGTACAGAGTCGAAAATAACGTAAGAACTGAGTCATTCACCACCTGGACGTTCCAAGGTCTGACGGGGGTCGAGCTTTCAGCGGGAGTTCAATTTTTTTATCAGACAACAGAGCCTGTCGGAAACGGTATCGTACTTGGCGGGTCCGCATTCTTTGTTGGAGGAGAGTATCAATGGGCGCAAGGCGGCTCTGGCTCACCATCAGGCTCTGCGGGTGCCACCATAGGCTTTAGATATGGCGGGCACTGGGGCGGAAGCGTGACCAAGCAAATGGGCTGCAGAACAACTTTGTCAGGCGGTTGAAGATGATTTTAATTACAGGATTTGGATTATTTGGTTCTGGCATCGCGACTTTGATTTTCATAGCGATGGTGGATTCTGAGCTAGTGAAATCGGGAGCACCGAAATCACACCGCCTGATGTCAACTAATGGCGCAGAAGTATTCCTAAGGGTCGCACTCTACAATGGAGACCTCATAAAATACGGAAATGCGCACAAGTACATGATTTGGTCTCGAATTTCGACCATCATATTCTTATGCTTCGCGGTTATTTTTGCCTTCAGCTTTACTAAGTAAGGAAGCTTAGCAAGCGAACCGCACATCTGCTAGCGTATCCGGACCACTTAAGACCGGCTCAGACAAATCCCGCGCCTGCTGGATTTGTTAAATCTGACCAGTTGGGCCGACCACTTAAGAGCGGCTCGTTCTGGCGTGAAACCACTTAAGACCGGCTCACTGCAGGCGGGGAGCGTCGGCTTCCCGCCTGTTCAGTGCAACTCCGGCACCTCGCGCTCCTGCTCAATGAGCGTGAGGAGTTCCCGGATTTGCCTTTCTACCGCATCCAGTTTGAGCGTTCGAAGATGCGTCTGACGTCCTGCCGCTGAAAGCATGGCGTCGAGCACAGCATCCGAGTGTCGCATTAGCTCAACAGGTTCTCGCCACTTGGTCCGTTTCGAGCCTCGAACCAGTTCTTCACCGCCCGCTCGTTGGCGTTGGTGATGCGGCTCACGATCTTGCGCGACGATAACGTCGAACCCCATTCGTGATGCAGGGCGTCGGCGATGAGCTTGGGGAAGGCGTCCATCATACACCTCACGCGCCGGAAACTATTTTCCGGTTTTGGACCGAAGTTTTCAGGCCAACTTCGGAAAAGACTTTCACCGACGCCCTACTTACGCGGGTTGCCTGACCGCATCATGACTGTGCGGATAGTTGGCGTGACATATGGAACGAGGACGCGTTCAGCACGACGGCGAAAAGAAGCGTGTCATGCGCGCTGCGCAGTACGTGCGCATGTCAACCGAGCACCAGAAATACTCGACCGAGAACCAGGCCGAAGCGATCGCCGCCTATGCCGCCCGCCGCGGCTTCGAGATTGTCAGGACCTACGAGGACGCCGGCAAAAGCGGCCTGCGGTTGGATGGCAGGGCGGGACTTCAAAAGCTGATCGCGGACGTGAAGGATGGAGCGGCCGACTTCGAGGCCATCCTCGTCTACGATATCAGCCGCTGGGGCCGCTTCCAGGACTCGGACGAGAGCGCCTACTACGAGTTCATCCGCCGCGAGGCCGGCATTGCGGTCCACTACTGCGCGGAGCAGTTCGAAAACGACGGGAGCCTGAGCGCGACCGTCATCAAGAGCATGAAGCGCGCGATGGCTGGCGAGTACAGCCGTGAGCTTTCCGCCAAGGTCTTCGCTGGCCAGTGCCGCCTGATCACCCTCGGATACCGTCAAGGCGGACCTGCCGGGTATGGCCTGCGTCGCCAGTTGGTGGACGAGCACGGCGTGCCGAAGGCAATCCTCTCTCGCGGGGAGCACAAGAGTTTCCAGACAGACCGCGTCGTCCTGACACCGGGCCCTCCCGAAGAGGTAGAAGTAGTCCGGCGCCTCTATCGCCTCTTCGTGCTCCAGCAGCGATCGGAGACCGAGATTGCGGCGCAGCTGAATGCCGAAGGCTTGGTGACTGATCGCGGGCAGCCGTGGACGCGGGCGACGGTCCATCAGGTGCTCACCAACGAGAAGTACATCGGCAATAACGTCTTCAACCGCTCATCATTCAAACTGAAGACCAAGCGGGTGACCAACACCCCGGATATGTGGGTTCGCAGGAACGGCGCCTTTCCCGGGATCGTCGAGGCCGACTTCTTCGAAGCCGCCCAGCGGATCATTCGGGCGAGGTCCGCTCGCTTCACCGACGATGAGCTGCTCGCCAAACTGGCCCAAGTCCTCCAGAGCAAAGGCGCGCTGTCCGGAGTGATCATCGACGAGTTCGAGGACATGCCTTCGAGCTCGGTCTACCGGCATCGGTTCGGCAGCCTGCTGCAAGCCTACCAGTTGATCGGTTACTCCCCCGATCGGGACTACCGCTACATCGAGGCGAACCGGGCGATCCGGGCGATGCACCCGGACATCATGGCAGCCGTTCTGGCAGGCTTCAGCGACATCGACGATGTCGTGGTGTCGGAAGAGGACGGGCTCGTCACCATCAACGACGAGTTCACCGCGTCGATCGTGATCGCTCGCTGTCAAGAAACGCCAGCGGGCGGACTGAGGTGGAAGATCCGGCTCGACCAGGGCTTGCGTCCGGACATCACGATCGCAGTGCGCATGCAGCCCGGAAACGCCGACATCCGGGACTACTATCTCCTGCCGTGGCTCGAGTATGGCGTAGACCCCAGCCTCCGCCTGGCTCCTGAAAACGGCGTCCTACTCGACACCTTCCGGTTCGGCACCCTCGACGCGTTCTACGACCTCGCCCGACGCACGGAGCTCGCCGCAGCATGACCGACGTTCCTGAAATCAGAATGATCCCGGTAAACTCGATCACCGTCCTTAACCCTCGAGCCCGGAACAAGCGGGTGTTCCAGGAGCTGGTCACCAGCATCGAGCGGCTGGGTTTGAAGAAGCCCATCACGGTCAGCCAACGGCCCGGACGCGCCCGTTATGATCTGGCCTGCGGGCAAGGACGCCTGGAGGCGTTCATCGCCTTGGGGCAGGAGAACATACCGGCTGTCGTGATCGACGCGTCTGAGGACGAATGTTTCGTCATGAGCCTCGTTGAGAACCTGGCTCGTCGGCAGCACACGCCCCTTGAACTCGTGCGCGCGATCGGCGCGCTTCGTGAGCGGGGCTATACGATCCCCGAGGTCGCGGCGAAGGTCGACTTCAGCCACGAGTACGTCAGCGCCATCTGCTACCTGCTCGAGAACGGCGAAGAGAAGCTCATCTCGGCAGTCGAACGCGGCGTTATCCCCCACACCATCGCCATGGAGATCGCTCGGGCGAAGGACGGCGATGTTCAGCAGGCGCTCGCTCAGGCCTACGAGGAGAAGTCGATCCCCGGCAATCAGGTGCTGGCGATCCGCAAGATTATTGAGCAGCGGAACAGCAGCGGTAAAGGCATCCACCACGCCCGGCATTGGGCGGGCCGTGTGCAAAGGCCTGCCACGCCGGACAATCTCATACGGTCTCTCCAGCGCGAGACGGAACGCCAAAGGTCATTCGTCAGGCGCGCCTCCATAACCCAGTCGCGCCTCCGGTTCGTCGTAAACGCCTTCCGGCACCTTCTGGCCGATGATCGCTTCACCCTACTGATGAAGGCTGAGGGCATTCACAACCTGCCGACGGCGCTGGCCGCACGCATAGGGCCGGAGACCTGAAATGGACCGGGTAAAGGTCGCCTTCGAACCGACGATCCGGCTTCTCGCGCTGGATCAAATTTTGCCTTCGAAAATGCTTTCGGCGGCTGTGATCGAGTCCGCCAAGTACAAGCGCATCGCTGCCTCGTTGGCTGAGGTCGGCCTAGTCGAACCGTTGGTGATCGGGCCGATGAAGGTGGGCGACGCCTATCCGCTCCTGGACGGCCATGTGCGGCTAAGCATCCTGAAGGAGCAGGGCGTAGAGAATGCACGCTGTCTGGTGTCTTCAGACGACGAAGGCTTCACCTACAACAAGCGGGTCAATCGGCTGGCCACGATCCAGGAGCACTACATGATCGTCCGCGCCATCGAGCGCGGAGTGTCCGAGGACAAGCTGGCCAAGGCTCTCAACGCGGACATCGCCGCGATCCGGCGTAGGCGTCACCTGCTCAATGGCATCAACGACGACGTCGCTGAACTCCTGAAAGACAAGCCGGTCGGCATCCATGCCTTCCAGAAGCTACGCCAGATGAAGCCGATCCGGCAGTTGGAGGTCGCGGAGCTGATGGTGTCCGCGAACAACTACAGCGCCAGCTATGCCCGGGCGCTGCTCATGACCACAAAGCCCGCTGATCTGGTGAAGCCGGAGTCCAAGGTGAAAGCCGGTCTGAATGGCGAGCAGATCGAGAAGCTCGAACGAGAGCTAGCCGCAGTTTCCCACGATTACCGCGAGCTGGAGACATCCTTTGGCGACGACACCCTCGTGCTGGTCATCGCCGCAGGCTTTCTGGAGCGCATCCTTGGCCGGCCTGCCATCGAGGCCTATCTGACGGATGCTCACCCCGAGATGCTGCAAACTTTCAGGTCTGTCGTGGCTGCGGCTTCGCTCGACCAGACAGCTCAAGCGGCCTGACGACGTGCGTTCGGGGACCGGGACCCGATAAGCGCCGGGACCGTCGGAGAAGCCGTCGTGTGGGGCGGATCAAGGACGGTGGCGGGGATGACGGCGATCCCGTTCGGAGCCCGCCAGGCTGGCCGACATCTGGTCCGCCGAAGCCGAGGGCCGGAGATCGAGCGCGCGGATCGCTCTCTCCGGCTAGCGGCCAGGGCTGAAACGCGCCAGCAGCTGACGTTGGCAGGGTGTCGAGCACCTGACATTCGGTCGGCCAGCCTGAGCCGCCTTCCGACTCCGACTAGGACATCGCGCCGGCAATCTGTTCGAGCTTCCGCGCGAAAGGTGCGAGAAGCTGTAACAGTACGTAGGTTTGCGCCCGATCAGGCGAAGCGCCGAGGGCGTGACCAGCTTCATTGCGCGAGCTTCGGATGACGGACTGAATAAAGCCGAGCTTCACATCAAGATCCTCGGATGCAGCTCCCAGATCCTTTCGATGAGGTGCTAGCAAAGCTTGAAACTTACGTTGGCTCGCTTCCATCTACTGAATTGGTCGACACGTCTCCAGAACGTTGACGGCGCATTCGACGCAACGCGGCAGACGCAGCCTTTGCGAGGCGTTCGTTTTGGTATCCGCGCTCATCGTCGCCGAGCTTCTTCGCCGCCTCGGCCAAAGCCGGTCCAACTCGGTCGCGCATGAGCAGGAGTGTTTTGACCTCAGCGAGACGGTCAAGATTCTTGCTGACATCCCCGATGTACTGGCTGGTTAGCAACAGAAGGGTTTGGGCGGTACGCTCGCCGGGCTCGGTCAACCCTGCATTGCTTCGGCCAGACAAGAGGACTTCCCGTTCCCCAATCGAGCTTAGATTGAAAAATAGGCTCCGAGCGGTTGCGTGCACATTGAACGATGCCAGCTTGTAGAACCCGCTGAAGGCGCTCTGATCTACCGCTTCCTGGAGATCCTTGAACGTGGGCTTTTTCAGCCGGAGCTTCTTGGCGGCCCAGCCATACGGGTAGGCGAAGGTGGGCCCAAATCTGGCTATGGCGTCATCGTAGCGACGATCGATTTTTGCCCGCTCACGCTTCGCAATCGGCTTGAAGCCCGCAGGCACTTGGAACGTGTCGTACTCATCCGCCTGTCGCTTCACCTCGATGGCGTCGTGCAGAATGTACCGCTCTGACAGTTCCTCATCGCCCTCAGAAATCATCAGCGCGACGACCGACAGCTCATGTAACGTTCGCCACCTTGCCATCGCACCCTCCGCAAAGCCGTTCTCCAGCAGGCAGATGATTTCGTCGGCGATCTGGCATCCACGGGTGTGCAGTCTCACCATCACCCAACGACGGAAATGGTGCCGTCGTGATCGCGACTTGTTGTGCCTGGCCATCGCCTCCCTGCCCATTTCCCGACAGCAGGTGAGCAGCATCCGGAGATAGTCCAGACCTTCGCCCCAACGTTCCTCAAGCCGCTCCTTAAACCCGTCAGTCTCGGCTTTCTGGCGGGCATTTTCATGGGGCCACTTCGACCGAAGATCGTTGAACACGCTGCGGCTGAAGTCCTCGATCCCCGCATTGAAAATCTCGGGAACCTTGCCAAGGATTTGGTCGATCTCGGCATCCAATTCAGCTTCATCCTCGTCGGTGAGATCGAGCTTGGATTCCCATTCATCGTCCCCACTGTCCCAGACGAAGCCACCGTCTTTTCCAGACAAGAGATGCTTGGCGTAGGCATCGATTGTCTCAGGAGGCATCGCGATGCCTGCCTCGGTTAGTTTGCGCTCCAATAAGGCACGCAATAGCTCGTGCTGCACGTCCGATACCGCGTCTTGGATAGCGTCATCTATGAATGCCATGAGCCTACCCTAGCCCTTAGCAGGGCGTCCGAAAGAAGAACTCGCAGCTTATCCTCAGGACGCTCAGCCCGCGCAGATGGCGGTTGCGAGCTTCACCATAAGTTGTATGCCGGATTGGGATCGATCTTTCGATGGGAAGTGATGATGAGCGTTTCTAACGACAGCCCAATAGGCTCCCCGAGTGAGGATCGCTTTGGCTTGGATCCGTTCGCTCGGGCTGTTGCACAAAGCCTGACGACGATGAGCGCCCCGGAGGGAGTCGTTGTTGCGATCAGCGGCCCTTGGGGGGCAGGCAAAAGCAGCGCCGTCAATCTAGTCAGGCATCACCTCCAACGTTCGGTTGACGACGGCTCGCTTGTGATTGTGCCGTTTAACCCGTGGTGGTTTCCCGGCTCCGATGCGCTGACGCTATCGTTCTTCCAAGAGCTAAGCGCCGCCATCGGCCCGTCACTTCCATCCAAGCTGCGCAACTCCTTGGCCGCGCTTGGTCAAGGCGTGTCCGCTGTCGGTGCATTTGCTGGCGCTATCGCCAGCTTGGGCTCACCAGGGATCGGCGATCTGTTTTCAAAGGGAGCTGCGCTCATTGGGCGAGCCTCAAAACAGGAACGCACGATCGACGAGGAGCATCGCCAGATAGCCAAGGCCTTGAGAGAGCAAAGCAAGCGTTTCGTCGTCGTTATCGATGATATCGACAGGCTCAGCCCCGACGACGCGCTCACTATCTTTCGCTTAGTCAAATCCGTCGGACGGCTACCGAACGTGATCTATCTCTTGGCGTTTGATCGTCAGATTGCGGAGCGGATCGTTGCCGAGCGGTTCCCCTCCGAAGGCCCCAGCTATCTGGAAAAGATCATTCAGCGCTTTTTCCCGCTGCCACCGCCTGTGCAGATGACGCTCAACCAACTGGTCGTCGAGTCGGCTGTGAAAGTGATGGGCGATGTCCCTGAGCGGCAAGTAGTGCGTTTCTGGAACGTCTTCCACGATGTCATCGCGCCAATTATCCGGACGCCACGCGATGTGGTGCGACTGGTCAATCACATTGCGACAGGCTGGCCTGCCGTCGAGGGCAATGTCGATAGGGCGGACTTCCTGGCAATCAGTGCGCTCGAGCTTGCAGAGCCGGAAATCTACGCGCGAATTCGTGCAAATCCTGATCGGCTTTGCGGTGTTCGCCAGCAGAACGACGGAGGCCGCCAAGGCGACATCGGGCACGAGTATGATGAACTGCTCGGCTTGGCGGATCGGCCGGAACGTGACCGCCGTCGCCTCCGTATCGCCCTTCGCCGTCTGTTTCCCCGCCTCGATGCCGTCTGGAGCAACACTTGGCACGCCGGTGATGAGTGGCGTCGCGACCGTCAGATTGCATCCCTGGAACATTTCCGCAGCTACGTTTCGTTCGCGGTCTCTGATGACGTTGCATCCGCGCAAACGATTCAGGGAATCGTTGAGCATGCTGCTGACGGTGACTTCATCCGGAATGAGCTGGTTCGCGCGACAGCCGAAGAGCAGCGTGGTGGCGGTACGCAGGCAGCGCTCATCCTTAATGAACTGCGCTATGCCGCTCAGGACATCGCTGAAGGTGACGTTGCCCCATTCGTAGCGACCCTATTTGAGATCGCGGACACCCTTGATGTCGATGCCGACCGGCAACGAGGGTTTGCCGGTATGGGAAACAACCAACTTCGCATCTACTGGCTGCTCAATAGGCTGGTGCAAGACAGATTTGACCAACCCGCTCGCGAGGAAATCTACCGGGCGGCGATGGAGAATGCGTCGCTAGACTGGGCCTTGGATTTCGCTGAGAGCTGTCTGGCTGAGCACACCCCGCGGGAGGGCCGGCGAGTCAGCGACAATCCTCGTGTCAGCGAGGCGGTGGCGAGAGAGCTGCGAGATATCGCTCTTCGTAAACTTCGAACGGCGGCGGAGACGGCTGCCTTCTCAACCAGCCCCAAGCTGATCTCGATCCTGTTTGCTTGGTGGAGATTGAACGGCAATGACGCCGCGGAAATACGCACGTGGACGGATGAGCAGCTTGGCTCCGATGCTTTCGTCATCGCCTTGGCAGCCGACCTTCCCTCCGAATCTTGGTCATTTGGTGCGGGTTGGGATGGGATGGGGGATCGAGTCCAGCGTCGAACGCTGCGGGTCAATCTCCAACCTTTAGCGGATATCTTGGATACAGCGCGTTTAGAGGCTCGTGTCGCCGACTTGCTTGAGGGAGACACGCTAGACGAACAGGCACGAGAGAGGCTCGTCCTCTACCGCGACACGCCCAGAGGGCGTCACGATATTGGGCCTGGCAGAGCCGACGAGGAAGACGATGAGGATTGAGAGGGAAAGTCTGTCATTGTCATCAGGCGCTTTGACCTACCCCCCAACAGGCCTTGCAGCGGATGCAAGTAAAGTCCGCTCTGAGTCAGAGGTGCAATCGACTTCTAGGAATGCCGCTTAGGCGCAAAGCGTCCTCCTCAGCCTTCCTCCCTACGCCCGATCACGAACGTCTTCGGTCTATCCATTTCCAGCCGCCACCGTTTGGTGGCGGCCTGAGAGTGGAGACGCTCCAGCACCACGGCATGCCAGATCCTATCGCACCCTGTCGGCGGGTCTGATCCCCGTCGCATATTGCAGGCGAAGTGCTTCAGCAGGCCGTTTATCAGCCCGTGCCCACCGCCACGGTACTTGGGCACGATGTGGTCGTAGGTGGGATAATCGGGTCGATCCCTCGGCAGACCTCGCTTCAGTCCCATGGGCTTACCGCACCCCGCACAACGACCGCCCTGAGCCCAGTGAAGGATTTGACGCTGTCGTACCCGGCGTTTGCGTTCGTTATTCATGCCGGCGCCATCCAAGGCTCGATGAGAGCTCGTTCGTAGAAGCCTTGCCCCAAGCTCCCTCCGACACTGAAGGCCTGTAGTTCCGGCCAGAGCTTAGCGGGCGGCTTTCCGATACGAGCGGCGATCTCTCGCGTCGTGATCATCCTTCGCCCCACAGCCTCGACCTCATGCCTGGCGTATTGTGCGACCTCGCCCTTGGCGCTCAGCGACTGGAGATATTTCCGCTGTCGAAGCCAGCACACGTCTTGGGCCGTGCAGTTCAGGTACTCCTCGACTTCGGACGAGGCCATGTCGAGCCGCTCCCACTGCCCCAGATCGCCAGCCTGAAACTCGAACGGATGACCGGCATCGACCCCGCCCATGACCAAGTGCCGCGCCGTTACAGGATGAAGGGTCAGATCGGTGATCTTGCTGCCAGGCACACCTCGCAGTCCGCCCGGCAGTTCGCCATCGAGGGCAGCCCGCAATAGGCGTGCCCAAGGCTTCGGTCGCCCTCCGACCCCGCGCATGACCTCCCAGATCGGCACGCTCCCTTCACAAGGATCAACTTCGGACGCGACCGCTAGGCCCTCCAAAAGCGCCTCAGCACTTTCCCGTTCGATATGAAGCCCCTGATAAACCAGCTTCGCCGCCGCACTGGTCGTTTCGGCAAGTAGGCCGAGCCCGAGAAGTTGTTCGACGGCAGATCGGCTCAGGCCCGTGAGGGCCTGAAACTCCCTCAGCGACATTTGCGCCATCAGCTCGCCTCGGAGCCTATCCACGCTCACCCTGCGGAGCGAACTGTGCAACCGGTACTCGCCGCCTAGCTTGCTATCTTCATGAAGCAGGCCCGCATCGATGAGTGACCTAACCTTGCGCCGCTCCAGGCGAAGTATAGCCGCCGCCTCCGTCACGCTTACCCATTCGGTTTCCCACACCGGATCGACCTTGCTCTTCCCAGGCCAACCGTACTGCAGGACGCGGATCAAGTCGGACCTGACTGCGGGGCGCTGTGAAAGCCGAAGCTGCGTTTCCATCCGCGCGCGAAAAGCCGAAATGACGCCATCGGTCTGCTGATGCAAATCCCAGTGCGACCGAGGATGATCCAGGAGGTAACGACAGGCCCTCGCGACGTCGGGAAGCTCCAGATTTACCCGTCCATGTATCGAGAGATCGCGAGCTACGCGAAGCGGACGAGCGATACCCAGCACGAGCTCATAGGCGTCGGTCGGCGTTTCAGCGCCGAACATCGGCGGCAAAGCCTTCATCGACCGCTCCTGCTCAGCATCATCGCCGAACAGGCCCACTAACCAGCTGAGCGCCGGCCGAAACGCTCTCGGCACTGTGAGCCGCTTTTGCTCAGACACCGGCGTCCTGCAGTGACCGCAAACGTGCAGGGAGGTCGCGCTCATCCAGGTCAGCAAATTGCAGGTCGGGCGAGGGCAGCGGTCGATCAACATCTCCCAGCTGGCCGGGCAGAACCCCAAGTCGCGCACCATCCAGATGGCCTTGTCCGGCGCGCCCGGGACATGGCTTGGCGGTACGCGGCGCCGACCACTCTCGACCTGATCCGGAGTAAGCCAGACTCCGCCTAGCCGACGGCGACCGCCCCGCTCACTTTCGACGCCCCACAACCCGTTCCAAGCGTCCTCCGGAACGCCGAAGCTGTCGTATAGGCGCCCGGCCACTCGGCTCAGCTTATCGATACAGTTTCCGGCGAGAGCGACATCAACGCCCGCGACGCTGAGCAAGGGACGGATGTTGGACAGGAAGTTGGGCTCTACGTTCCGAAGAAGATACCCAGGCAAGGTCTCCCCTGGCGCGGGCATGACGGGGAAGAGAAGCCTCCCCCCCGTCACCGATCCCGTCGCCGCAGGCAACATGATCGATCCCTCAGCCATGTGTCGCCCCAATCAATGGATTGGCTTTGACGAAGGACTGGGGCACTGCCCAGTGATCGATAGCCCACGAGATGTCCGAACGTTCGAGACACTGCGCATCGCGCCGAAGCGCCGCTTCCAGTGCGACCTGCAGGAGCCGGGAAACCCTGCCAACAACGCCGTCAGATACTTCGAACAACGCCGGGAGAAGGCCCGCGCTTTCGAAATTCGATAAGTTCGGCAGAATCTCCTGGTCGACGATGACGTGATCCAGCCGGTCCACGAAACGGGCGAACAAATCACGATCACCAGCTCGCTTGCTATTCAAGGGCGGCAGGTCGCAAGGTGGGAGCAGACGACCGTTAAGCTGAAGATTGCGCTCAAACAGCACCTTGGCCTTCGGTGTCCCCAAAAATGCAATCGGGACCACTCCACTGTCCAGCAGCACCTTCAGGGCGTCCGTGACGTCGTTCTTGGGACTGTCACGGTAGTTGAGGTGCTGAACCTCATCGACGATCAGGAGCTCGACACCGAAGCGCTTGAAATACTCCAGCACGCGCAGCTTGAGGGTGAGTTCATTGCCGTGATGTGAGTAGGGATCGCCTAGCGCATTCAGAATGGACGTCATCAGTTTTTTGGAGGTCGAGTTCCTCTCAAGCTCGATTTTGATGACGGGTATGAAGGTCTCGGTTCTAGGGCGCTGACTTTCGACGAACGCGATGTAAGCCAACGCAGCCGTGCTTTTGCCCGAGCCGGTGGGAGCGAGAACACGGAGCCCCATCTGGGGCTCTCCCCTGCACCGTCGTCCCAAGCGCTGGAGGTAGTCCAAGCGTTCATGGAAGTGCACGTGGGGAGGATAGGGTATGAACGCACGCTTGAAGCGGGCCAGCTTCTCGGCGATTGCCTCGTTCAGATCGAGCGGGTTTCGGAAAGTGCTCATTGGAGCCCCTCCCAATCACCCTGCTGGCTGTCGGCGCGCATCCATTGCACCGCAGGTTCGGACGAGAGCTGAGGGGACGCAGCAGCCTTGGCGGCAGTCTTTCGCCGCCCTCTTGGCGGTCGCGTCGGTTTGACGTGATCGTCGGAACGTTCGGGGGCCAGCGGCACAGTAGGGATGATCGGAGCCATCCCATCATGACGCGTTTCGGCGTACTCGATCCTCAGATGCTCCGATATCACCTCGTGAACCTTAGGCGAGTTGAGAAGCCGAGCCTCATTTCGCTTGATCCGTTTGTGGGTTGCCGCCGACGTCAGCCCCCTGATCTTCTCGTAGAGGGCACATCGCAACTCGCGCTCGTGGGCTTTCGTGATGTCCTGTTCTTCCCGCACCCAGCGCCCGACAACGCCGGCCTGCCACTCGCTTACGCCTTCGACTTCAGGGGCGGTGCAGGGCAGCGTTTGGAAAACGCCCCTTTTGGGATTCCAGACGTGGATGGACCCGATGTTGGCGGGATTGTACTTCACCTTCACCAGACAGGTGGCCGATCCCTTTCTGCGGCCGCGTTTCGGCTGACCGGGGGCGAGGTCTTCGAGCAAGGCCTGGGTGATCGCCTCATCGTGGTAGGTGTGGTTGAAGATCTCGATGCCGGCGCGATCCAGCACCCGCTCAGTTTCCTTTCCGATCATTTTGTCGAGCTGACTGTCATCGCCGATGACCTGAATGCCGCCGGCTTCACGGACCCCGCGGTTCCAAGCCTTGATCGGAGCTTCACCCAGAGTGCTGTGCAGGCTCTGATGGTAGACCCCGATGGTGAAGTCGAGCAGCTCGGTCAGTTCGTCCAAGGTCATCACCGCGTCAGCCTGCGGGTTCAGGCCCCAAGCTCTGAGCTTGTCGATCGGGAAACGGCCACCCGGAAGCCGCTTGCAGAGCAGCTCATTCAGCATCGCGAAAAATCGTTCGACGATAGCCTTATGCTGAGGCGAGGCTATCGGGGCCCATCGGACGCTCGTTCCAACATCGGTCATGCTCGACTGGAATCCGCACCCGGCAAGCTCCATCCCGTTATCGACGATGATCTCATCGAACTTGCCGTGGATATCGACCAAGTCCGGCGCATTCTCGTGAAGCTCGGCCATCCAGAGCTTCGGCCGATTTGCTCGCTTGATGCACTCTGAGACTGAGTAGATCGATGGAGGTTCCCAGCTAAGCACCCAGCCAACGATGCATCTTGAGTGGACGTCGATCAGCACGGTGAGCCATGCGCACCCGATGTAGCGCAACCCATTGGCATCCATGACCAGATGCACGTCGAGTTCCGTGTGGTCCATGGCTCCCAGCAAGAGCGGTCGCCTAGCGACCAAGCCTTGGCCAACAGCTTTGAAGCGCTTTCTGGCTTCCGCTACACCCCACTTTGTGGCGACCGTGTCGTAGCACTCCAGTGAGTTGACGAGGCGCCGGAATGTCTCGAACACCGGAACCTGAAAGCCCACTCCGCCGCGTGACAGCAGGTACCGGTTCAAGCCATCCAGATAGACTTTCAGTTCATCGAAGCTCTGCCTCATCGATCGTTTGTGGTCGCTCCAGTAGGCAGTCGCCTCCTCTGCCATCCGCCGACGGACAGAGGGAGCTAGCCGCTTCGAACGCTGGCAACGCCCGCTCATGGACATCATGGCACGAAGCGGCCTTTCCCCCGTCTGCCCGCGGGCCTTCAGCCAAGAGCGTACCGTTGACGGGCTAGGAGGCTTCTTCCCTGCGAGGTACCTGGGCTTCGCTTCCCATATGGCGGCGAGCTCACGACGGATCGCTTCATCGCTTTTGGAGAAGCCGTTTTTTCTATCCAGTGAGTCCAGAACAATCTGCCTGACGAGCGCTTCCGGATCTCGAGCCATGATCGCGTCGTAGTCGTCCTCACGTTCCATCGCCTGCCGTTGCGCCGATCGGCTGGGCATCGGAGAAAGGCGACGAATCCGTCCAGCGGCGAACTCCTCCCGGAACCAGGTCCAGGTCGGTGTGACGTGTTCACCCGTGTCGAGCTCGACTTGATAGGGGGCTGAAGTGCGCTCCGACATGAAGGACAGGAAACCGCTTCCCATTTCCCGCTCGAAGATGTGCCGCTCACCGGCGATTTCCCAAACATCGCCCTTGGTCAGTTGAATGTTGATCATTGCAGAAGCTCCGCTTGGTCGGCGACCAGCGCGACCTTCGTTTGAGACGAAAGAGGTTTGGAGAGATCGAAACGGACGATGCGTTTGACGACCATGGCCTTCAGCTTGGCTGCAGCTAGCGCCCGCCCTTGAGCGCCAGAAGATGGAATTAGGGTGCCCAAGACACCCGCCAGCTCGCCAAGAGCCAACGCATCGCTGCCCAGCGTTGAGGCGACCCAGTACACGTCGCCCTTGCTAAATTTCGTGAACCGCCAAGACTGGATATCAATGATGTCGTCGAAGGCCTGTGACGCTCGTAGCGCCTTCTGAAGCACTACGCGGAAACGCCAGCCGACCCGCTCGCAGATCAGCTTTACGGCCTGCAGTTTGGCCGCATAGTCTGGATCGCGGAGGCCATGCGCATCATGCTTGACCTCGACAATCTCGATCGAACCGTCGCTCAGCAGGCGCACGCAATCGACAATGTAGACCCGCTTCTGGCCACCTACGACGAACTCAAAGCGGAATGGTTGCGCGCGGTAATCCACGACATCCGTGTCGACTTCGCTCTGCATAAAGAGGGCGCGCTCCCCCATGCTCTCGTAGGGCAGACCGCGGCCGGCTTTGCGGCTTGCATACGATCCTGTGGTGACACGCCGCCGACCGGTGATGATGGACCGTATCGGCGAGCCGTCCTTGGTTGCAACGAGGGTCGCTGTCGCTGACAGGCCCTCCCATGAAAGCGCACAGACACTCTCGTGGGCGTAGCTCTCGATGGCATGGTCGAGCGCTGTCGAACTCTGCCGCTGATGCGCGACAGAGTGAGGATGGATGGGCTCCATCTGAAACTCCTGATGTTTTGTGGGATGCGATCAAGTCGAGCGCCATCGATGCCCGTTTCTTAAGAAACGCGCTTGACCAGGCAACCGATTGGAAGGATGATCTTCAAGTCGGGTCGAAACGACAGGACGATCAGTCCCCAACCGGGCCTAGGGCATCCGCTCTGGGCTCGAGTTGTTTCCGGGCTAAGCCACGGGCATGATTGATCAATCAGGGCGGACGCAAGGCGACCTCCTCTTCCAAGCGACAATCGCAGGCATTTTCTCAGCCTGAAGCGCGGCGAGGATTCGCCAGACGCAACAGGCATGATGTCATCAATGAACGCAGGAGTCCAAGTTCAGAAACAGAACTCATCCGAACCGAAACCGACCAGCCAAGTAGATATATAGTATGCTACATATTATAGGACAGTAGCTCTTCGCCGCATTCGCGCATGCTGGCCCAACTAGGAGCCAGCGCTGGCCGCCCAAAAGCGCAGCTTGCAACGCCCCCCTCAACGCGAGGATTGGCCAAATCCAGACCCGAGGCCGGAACTGCCTCAAAGCGGCCTTTGACGACGTCCGCATTTGAGCAAGTTGTCGATGATCCTTAGCGAAGTCGCGCCAAACGCTGGCGTCTATGAGCAGATGAAGCATGGGCGAAGCGCAATCCGGCAAAACGGAGTGGCTGTGACGGCGATCAACTCTCGCCATGGAGTGACCTCACGCGTTCGCCCGGGCACGGCGGTTCCGGTATTGTTCTCCAACGCAAATCATCGCATCTTCAGTCCGACCTCAGGAGGCGGGCATGCCTTTGCCAAACTTGGACCGGTCCGTCGGAATGATTTGCTCGACCTGCGCGGGCGACCAGTTCGAGCATGACTCGGAGAACTTGGACGCGCCGATCCGGTGCGCCGGCTGCGACCGCATCTATACGCGCGAACAGCTGATTGCGGAGAACGGGGAGATGATCGAGTCGGCGCTGGAAGACATAAAGGCCGATATGATGGACCACGCCCGCAAGACATTCAGGGATGCGTTCCGGGGATCCAAATACATCAAGGTGCGGTAGTGAATCTGACGCCGGACCTCGGTGATCTGCTGGCGCTGGGCGCCTTGGTCGTCTCCGTCTGGGCGGTCGTCACCACGAAGAGATTCAATCAGCGTCAGCTGAATTTCGAGCGCACGGCCGAGCGGCTCAATCACCTACTGATCGAAAAAGAGGCGATCGAGAACCAGGCCCAGCGTCGGGCCGATCTCGGCGTGGCAATCTACAAGGCGGGTCGTTCGGACTATCGCATGAAGGTGTTCAATCGCGGCAAGGCCGCCGCGCGCAAAGTCCGGCTAGAGGAGATCGCCGAGGAAGGGTTCCTGATCCGAAACGATCTGGCGGAGAAGTTTCCAGCCCCGGTTCTTGAGCCCCATGCCGTCATCGAACTGCACGTCTTCTTCCACCTCAGTTCGGCCAGCCGCACCCAGATCAGACTGACTTGGGACGACGACTTCGGCGCCGATCAGACCAAGGACTTCTATCCGACGGTCTGACCGGACCGGGCCCAAGACCGTCCTACGGATTGGTCGTATGAAAGTCGGTTGCCGTGCCCAGGATCATTGAGCGTTCCGGCCTCCCTCCGGCGTTTCCTACCCACAGCCAAGACGCGTCCTTTTGGGAAGCGTTGGGACGGGCCGTCGCAGCCTTCGGCTTTCTCGAGTGGACGCTGCAGCGCGCGATCTTCGCGCTGACCGGGGATCAGCCGGCGCCGGAGGAAGAGGCTGAGCGACAGGCGGCCTTGGACGCTTGGCAGAAAGATCTGGAGGGGGCCCTGAAAGCCACGCTCGGACTTCTGGCGGCCGGGTTCGAACGGGCGGTCGCGAACCATCCCCGAACCGACAAGGATTATGCGGCGGAGGTCGTCACAGATATCCGCGCCACGGCGCCGCTCCGCAATGCGATCTGCCACGCATGCTGGCAACCGGTGTCGGCCGTCGTCGCCAAGCCGTTCTTCGTATCACGCAACCTCGAAGTCCTAGAGAGCGAGATCGACATCGCCTGGCTCGAGCAATTGCATCGGCACGTCGCTCAACTAGCTCTGGACGTTATGGACACGGTAACCGCGACCGGCTTGGCTTTCCCCGGAACAACCGACCCTTCGCAGGCGTCCCGAGGGGGCGAGGGATAGGGACATGGTCGCGTTCAACTTCAACGTCTACGGCCACGATTTCGAGCGGGGGCTGATGATCCTGCGGGATAGTCTGACCGCAGCGATGGCGGCCTTGGATCAGCAGCGCGAGCGCATCAGTGCCGAGTACGACGCCTATAAGGCCGCGCTTGAGCGGGGCGAGCCGCCCGTCGGGGAGCGGGACGAGGAATCGGGCGCGTGGGTTTGGGAACAGAGCCAGTTCTTCGACTACGATCTTGAGCTGATCGAGGAAACGAAGAACGCCCTCCGGAAGACCCACGCGACGGCGATCTATCATCACTGGGAACGCGTCATACGCTCATGGACCGGCGCCCATGGACGGGAGACCCATGATGAACTTGCCGCCAAGGCCGTTGAGAAGGGGCAGGGGATCGCGGACCGGCTGAAGGTGATCAGCCATCTCAACAACGCCCTGAAGCACAACAGCCAGCGCTTCGGCCCCCTTCTCCTGGAAGCGTGGCCGGAAGTTTTTCCGGAAGGCTTCGCCGATCTCGTTGAAAGGCGGCGCGAAGAGGCGGCCCAGCGCCAAGCCAACGGGCTTGGTAGTGGAGAGTTCTGGCCCGACTGGTTTGATGCGATCACCCTGACGGATGCGCATGTCGACGAGATTTTCGTAGCGACCCGCGCCAGTGGGCCGCGGGCGCATGTGCCGTAAACGCCGCCCAGTACAGTGTCTATCACCACCTGTCGTTCGCGGGCATGCGCGATATCTATATCACCGCAGAAGTGCTTCTGGCTTACATCGGCTTCCGCCCGGCTCCGGTCCACCGGGAGATCGAAGACGCGTCCTGCACGCCGCCTTATTTCTAAGCCGGGGCAAGCCCTCGATTGTGGCCGCCAAGGGCGGCGTCGACGTCTCCACTCCGGCATGCCTACGAAGGAGGAGGCGGCGGTTTCGGCGTCGCGAAGAGCGGAACCGAGGGATTGAAGCGATATGGAACGAAGACGTCCTCGAAAGAAAACGCAGCGCGCCCCGTCTCGTGACGAGGGGCCCGGCATTGTGCGCCTTTCTTCCGAGGATTTGATCGCGCTTCGGGAGGCTCGGCTCGCGGTGGCACGCGATCAGGTCGCGACACTGCCCGCCCTGATCGAAGACCTGCGCACCCTGATGCGCGCAGTCTATCCGCCCCATGTGATCGCGGTTGTCGCGGGATGGGGGCTGCGAACTGGTGTTGGCCCGGGGGGCGTTTCCTCACGCGGCATGATCGAGGGCGTTGAACAGCATCACGTCGAACTTCTTCAGGCGATCTCGCTGACCATTCCCGCCGGAGAGTGGGGCCGTGAGCCGGCCGAGCCGCATGAAATGCAGAAGGCGATCAATAGTATTATCGCCATCGCCGATGCCGAGCACGGCCGTCGGCTCCTGGCGGTGGAAGCGCCGCTTGAACCGGCCGAGGCGGCCGTCTTCGGTCTGCAGGAACGCATCCGCACCCATACCCAAGCAGTGCGCAACTGGGGCTATCCCAGTGAGGTGATCCGGATCACCCGCGCGCTCTACGGACCACTCGACACGGTATTGCGAGAACGTGTGGGATTCACGGCCACCGAGATGATTGCGGTGATTGCGGCCGTCGAAGACCTCGTGGACCAACAGGTGGGTGACCGGTTCAGGCTGTTGAAGTCGATTTGGCGCGCTCGGTCGCTTCGTCAGTTCGTACGTCTGTTCTTCCAGCGCTATCCTGGAGTGGAAGGCGATCCCGAGGCATTCCTCAAAGGTCTTGATCCACGCGAGCCAGAGGAGTCGGTGCGCTTCCGGCTGCTCTTTCACGCCGATCGACGGTTGGTCACCTGCGCCGTCGTGGCGGCTGCTGCTGTGGCCGAGCGTGCGAACGTGGCGCCCGCTGTAGCGTCTGCGGTCATGGATCGCCTGAGCTACACACACGGTGCCCTGGTGAAACAGAAGATCGACCGCCTGTTCATGACCAATCCGGTGTGGCTCCGTCCGGGCCTCCGAACCGGAGACGCGTACTTCTTCGCATTCCCACAGACCGCCTCCAGCTTCATTCATTCGATTCTGCGCGCCGTATTCGCAGAGGCCGGGCTCGCCGAGAAGCTTGCGGATCGTCGGTCTGCCTATCTCGAAGAAGAACTCGAACGGCTCATGAGGCTGGCGCTTCCCGGCGCCAGTGTGAAGCCGGGTGCGGAGTGGCAGTGGGAAGGGACGCCATACGAGACCGATGTCCTGGCGGTTCTGGACAGGACGGTCGTGATCGCCGAGGCCAAATCTCACACCCTGTCGGCCGAGGGGCTTCGAGGAGCGCCAGACCGTGTCCGCAAACACATCCAGTCCCTGGTAGTCGATCCTGCCGAGCAATCCGAGCGTCTCGAACAACTGATCCGGGCGGCTGGGGCAGGGGACGCAAGGGCGGACGCCGTCGTCTCTGGCCTTGGCATAGACGCGACCAACGTCGATACGGTCCTGCGCCTGTCCGTGACCTTGGACGATTTCTCCGCCCTGTCCTCGGCTGAAGGAGAGCTCAAGACGGCCGGGTGGGTCCGCGAGGATCTCGACCTTCCCGCGACATTGAATGTCGCTGACCTCGCCTGCATCGTCGATCTGCTCGGGCCGGCGCATGTGCTGCACTATTTCTCGGAACGCCGGCGTATCCAGAAGCGGGTCAGTTTGATCGGCGACGAGTTGGACCTGATCGGCTTCTATCTGCAGACCGGCTTCATTCTGAACGGGATGCCGGAGGTCGGCAGTATGGCGATCACCGAGATGTCCGCCGAGCTCGACCGCTATTACTCGAGCAAGGATGCGGGCGTGCTCCTGAGAAAGCCGGCACCACGGCGCGGCCTCGTAGTCGGACCGATACTCGACGGCCTCCTCGAGCGCCAACCGGAAGGCTGGACGACCGCGGCTATCGGACTGCTGAACGGAGCCAGCCACGACGAGCAGAAGGCGATCCGGCGGCAGTTGGACGCGTTGCGTAGGACCGTAGCGAAACACTGGCGTGAAGCGGATCACACGCGCGCCTTTCTCTGGGCTCCGCCGGATGCTGATGACCCGCCATGGGTCTTCCACGTCTATCCCAGAGCCTTGGCGTCCGGGCGGCGTGAGGCGGCCAACGGGCTGGGAGGCGAAGCGCTGACCACCACTGGACGGCGGCGTTGCATTCTGATCGGGCGAATGGTGGAGGAATGGGACAAGCCGTTCGCCTACATCGGCGTCGCCTACGCTGACGATTGAACCTCAGACCATCAGCCCTGCTGAGCCGCGCCATCCTCGCTCAAGCACTGCGTATGTTGTCCTGGAGATACCACCTCGGCTGTTTCGCGCTTGCGGGCACGGCTCTCGTCGGGAAGATTCGGAAGGTGAAGAAGAATCTCGGCCAACCGTCGCCGCTGAGGCGCCCCGACCCGATGGCGGTCATCTGTGCGCAGCGCACCGCTGCCCGGCAAGGCGTGGTCTTGGACCGGGAGGGGAACCGGTGACAGAGATTCTCCTTCGTCGAACGATGTGGTTCCAGGACGACCGGGAGCGCAAGACCGTCGATCAGACGTTCCTCAACACAGACCCACGCTCTCTGGTGGTCCTGGGCGAGGCCGGCATGGGCAAGTCGACCCTTCTGGGGCAGCTCAGGGGTCTGGAGGGATACAGCTTCTGCACGGCGCGTCTACTGATCAACGCGCCGGATACGGCGGCCCGTTTCGGCGGCGCCGAGACCCTGGTCGTCGATGCGCTGGACGAGATTTCAGCGCAACGCGATGGAGACGCGGTCGATCTCGTCGTGCGTAAGCTCGCCGAGCTCGGCTATCCACGGTTCATCCTGTCATGTCGCGTCGCCGACTGGCGAAGCGCCACAGGGATGCAGGGCCTGTCGGACCTGTACGGTCAGGCTCCGCTCGAACTCTATCTCGATCCGTTGGAGCGAGAGGATGCCGTCGAGGTGTTGAGCGAAGCGCTCGGCGAGACCGAGGCTGAGGAGGCCGCATCCTCGCTTGAGGAACAGGGCCTCGCAGGCCTGTGGAGCAACCCTCAGACGTTGAACCTGATCCGGGAAGTGATTGGCCGAGGCGCCCTTCCTCGATCGCGGGGCGACTTGTTCGAGACCGCCACCAATCTGATGCGGAAAGAGCACCGTGACGTGAAGGTGAGCGCCAGGCTGGTGGCGCAGCCCGAAGAAGCGGTCCTCGATGCGGCAGGCGCGGCGTTCGCGTCGTTGATCCTGACCGGCAAGGACGCCATCGCCGTCAGGGTAAATCCCGGCGACGACGATCTGCCTTTTGCCGAGATCGCCACGCTTCCTCATGCGGGAGCGATTGCCGAGGTGCTCGATTCCCGCCTGTTCGCGGCGGTCGAAAGCGACCGGTTCAGCTACGCCCATCGGGCGATCGGCGAGTTTCTAGGCGCGCGTTGGCTCGCGCGGTGCGCGGACACCGCCCGCAAGCGGCGACGCCTTCTCAGCCTGTTCAATGGCCCAAGCCTGGTCCCGGCGAGCCTTCGCGGCCTCCATGCGTGGTTGGCCTGGCATAGCCCGGAGCTTGCGGACGACGTCATCGCCGCCGACCCTATGGGCGTCATCCAGTATGGCGACGCCGACGAACTGACGGTCTCCCAGGCGTCAGCCCTGCTTGACGCGCTCGAGGCCTTGGCGGTGCAGAACCCCCGGTTCCGGGACTGGAGCGAGTATCGTCTGGCCGGCCTGGCCCAGCCGGCTCTCCTGACGCGTTTGAGCGCCCTGATCGCGTCGAGCGACGTCGAATTCGGCTTGCGGCTTCTGATCCTGCAGGCGGTCAAGGGATCGGCCCTGGTCCCTGCGCTCGCCAGCGTCCTGGACGGCTTGATCCGCGATCGCACAGCCGCCTTTGCGCTGCGAAGTGCTTCCATCGACCGCTTGTTCGAAATGGATCAAGCGCGAGACTGGCAGGGGCTTGTCGAAGAGCTGCTTGGGCAAGGCGACGAAGACGCCGTCCGTCTTGGCGTCGAGATCATCGACACGGTCGGCTACGATATCTTCAACGATGATCTGATCGGTCGGGTGGTCACGGCTCAGCTCAACCTCACTCACCGCACCATCGGGATCCTCTATCATCTGCAGAGCAGATTACCTCTGGATCGCATCGCGGCGCTCCTCGATGCGCTCGCATCGATGGTTCTGCAAGACGATGACGAGGATCCCCACGAGCGCCGCTCCCATCTCTCGGACCTGGCGCAGGCCCTTCTCGCCCGACTTCTTCCGATGGAGGCGGTGACGCCAGACCGTCTTTGGCGCTGGTTGAGCACGCTGGACGAACATCACGGCTACCAACGCGAGGCGCGAGAGGTGGTCGCCAGCCATCTCCGTTCCAACGATATCTTGCGCCGGAGTGTCCAGCGTCTCGTGCTGCTCGACCACCCCCCTGAGCGCAACCTCTGGCATGCAGGGTGGCGTCTGGGGGAGCGGTCTCCAGGGCTCCTTCCCGACGAAGGCGACGTCATCGCGCTTCTCGGCTTGCTAGAGACGACTGACGCCCGGTGGCGAGACGTTCTCACCATCGCCCGACATGATACCGAACAGGGGGTGGCGGCGCGTATGGCGGCCGAGCGCTTCACGGACGGCGACCCCGAAGCCGAAGCCTGGCTCGCCAAGCTTGGCAAACCTGAAACGCCGGAATGGGAGATCGACCAGAACCGCCGCAAGCGGGCCCGGGAGACGGAGCGGGTGACGCGATGGAAAAAGCATCGCGCCGAGTTTGAACGACAGGTGGAGGAGTTGCGGTCCGGAGCCTTCAGGCTCGTCGCCAATCCAGCCAGGGCGTACCTCAAGCTGTTCGCCGACATGGGGGACAAGGACTCGGATGGCGCCGGGCGTTTGGAGGAATGGCTGGGCGCCGACCTGCGCGACGCCGCGCTGGCCGGTATCGAGGCCTTTCTGACGGCGGAGCCGGTCAAGCCGAGCGCGACGGAAATCGCCGAGAGCCACGCCGACGACAAGCACTGGGAGGCCGCCTACATCATCGTCGCCGCCCTGGCCGAACGATACCGCACCGGACGGGGCTTCGCGGATCTACCGACGGAACGGATCATGGCCGGCTTTGTCGAGATCCGCTCCAATCGGATCGACGATCACGCCGGCATCCCGAACCTTGGGAGCGCCCTCGCGGAGGAGCTGCGGAAGCGCGGCGTCTGGGAAGAAGCCCTGCGGCTCTACTTCGAGCCGCAGTTCAGACGCGGACGCGCGCATGTGGATGGGCTTTACGCCCTGATGCGCGAAGCCGTAGACGCCGAGCTCGCGACCACGCTTGCACTCGAATGGGTGAACCGTTTCGAAACGATGGCGGTTGGGCCGGAGGCGGAGCTTGTCGACCATCTGCTCGTAGTCCCGGACGCGCTCGCGGCGCTCCGCGACCTCGCGCGACAACGCAGAGCTCTGTCGTCTCTGGAGCCGGAGCGCCGCCTGATCTGGGACACGGTTGGCCTCCTCGTCGATTTCGATGCGACCCGCGCAGAGATGGAGGCCGCCGGGTCCGTGCCGGACGACCTGCTCTGGCATGTTCGATCCCGTCTCGGCAGCCGGCGCGCGGAAGGCGGACGGGTGGATGTCGAGCCGGACCAAGCGCTCTGGATGCTGCGTCAGTTCAGGCCCCGTTTCCCGATGACCTACCGCCCGAGTGGCGTCACGTCGGGGGATGCAAACGCTTGGGACGCCAGCGATTTCGTGTCGGCTCTCATTCGACGCCTCGGAGACAATACGTCGGAGGCGGCGGTTCAGGCGCTCAAGGATCTCCGCGCCGACCCGGCGGACCCCTATTCGGAACTCATCCGGACGGCATTGGCAGAACAGAAACGCAAGCGGGTCGAGGCCGACTGGCAGGCCCCGGAGTTCAGTACGGTCAGCGCGACTGTTCAGGACGCGGCGCCTACGACGTCTGCTCAGTTGCAGTCGGTGCTGCTGGAGGAACTTGTCAAGGTCCAAGCCCTGCTGCGAGGCAGCGACCTCGACTGGTACCGCGACTTCGTGACCGATGGAGTTCCCCATGGGGAGGAACGTTGTCGCGACAGCCTGCTCAAGATGCTTCGTCCCCTGCCTTTCGGCATTGATGCCATTCCCGAGGCGCATCTGGCGGATGACAAGCGGGCGGACGTCTTCTGTCAGCTCGGCGATCTGGGCGTACCCATCGAGATCAAGGGGCAATGGCACCGCGAACTATGGTCTGCGGCGGACGACCAGCTTGACCGACTTTATGTGAACGACTGGCGGGCCGAAGTCGGAATCTACCTCGTGTTCTGGTTCGGAGCCGCCTCGTCCAAAAAGCTGCAGGCGCCGCCCGCCGGCACGCCGACGCCGACCAGCGCGCCAGAGCTGCAAGCGGCCCTGATGGAGACGAGCGCTCTCGCGCAGGAAGGCCGGATCGCCGTCGTCGTCCTTGATCTGGAACGGCCGTCCTGATGGACCGCCGCCAGGCGCGGGCGTGGCTAGAGAGCACCGTCGAACAAAGTCGGATCACCATCCTCCACGGCCTGCCGCGCGTCGGTCGAAGCGCGCTCCTGACGGCGTGGTGCGATGACCAAGTCGGCGTGCAGAGGCTCCGGCCTGCGGAAGTCGCGGCCTGCTCCGCGCCTCTCCAAGTGATCGATCATCTTGGGGGGACTGAGGTGGACGACTTCATCGGTGCCTTTCGGGAAATCGAGGCGATCCGCCGGTCCAGATATGTGATTGCGCCGCTCGATCTTGCCGCGACCCGTCAGCTTCAGGAGGCACTGCCTGGAAGCGTGCAGATCGTCGTTCTCGATCCGCTACAGCGTCACGAAGTTCTCGCGGATGAGTTCGAGATCACAGAGCCGTTCACAGTCGAAGTCGAGCCGGTAGCTTCACCGTTAGCGAGCAACCGCCCGATGTTCGACCTCGATCAACACTGGCTGCGAGGCGGACTGCCCGAAAGCCTCGAAGCGGAGAGCGACCTCGCCAGCTTGAAGTGGCGACAGCAGATGATCGACGCCTTGCTGCTGCGAGACTACACCCGTTGGGGCCTCTCGCCTGGCCTCAAGATCAGCGACGTCCTGACCTGGGTGGCAGGCCAGAACGGCGGTGAATTCGACCTGGACAATCCGTCGATAGGAAAGCGAGCGGATGTCCGTTCCGCGCTCCATGTCCTCGACCGCCTCGGCGTCGTCCGCCAACTCCGAAACTATCCGCTTCGTAGCGAGGCGAGTCTGACTAGAAAGCCGAAGATCCACATTCGGGACAGCGGCCTGTTGCATGCCATGCTCGGCATCGAGACGATCGAGCAACTACGTGCACATTCACTCATGGGTGAAAGTTGGGAAGGCTATGCGATCGAGACGCTGATCCATGCAGCGAACCGTCCCGACACCGCCCAGTTCTATCGCGAGCCCGGACCCGACGGGGCGGATGAGATCGACCTGGTGCTCGACTTCCGTCCATGGAACGGGCGTCTCGTAGCAGTCGAATGCAAGGCCGGTCCCGAGACGCCGCCGCGCCCCGGCTTTTATCGTGCGATGAACGCCATCGGTGCGACCGACGGTTTCGTCGTGCACTCCGGTTCCGGGTCCCAAGCCGAGCTCAAAACCCCGCGACACGACCTCGCGATGGCGAGAGCCCGGATTATCGAACTGGCGTCCTGACCGCGGCGGTGCCACCGGTCTGAGCCGCCCCCTCCCCACGTGGACACCTCCAGCAATGCCGACGGGCGTTTGCCCGTATGCGAGTCTGACCATGCACAAATTAATTTCTTGGAAGGTCAGCTTCGGGCACTGAAGCCAATGGCCGCTCTTGGCGCATTGGCGAAGTCACCGCAGGGCCGAGTCTGACTCATCTCGGAGGATTGGAAGTCTGCTTTCGGCATCGATGGTCACTACGGGCACGCGAAGACAATGAACCGCGCCCTTAATCCGGGGCTGGCGGTTTTTTGAAAACGGCCAAGCCGGAGGTGATAGCGACCCCGACCTCCGGTGTCGCCTTGGCATCCTGTGTCCAAGATACGCCCCGATAATATGGGAGAACTGGATCCTTGAGGTCGCCGCTGCCGTCCAGATGAAAGACGAACAGGCGCTCATTGGGGTGCTTCTGGTCCTGTTCGGCGAAGATTGATCGCGCGGCCCGGACGCGCTCGACATCCGGCATCCGGCCTGTCACTACACAGGTGAAATGGGTAGGCCGCAACTGATCGTGGACCTGCATCAAGACGCCGTTGTAGGCGCCTTTTGACGGGCTACGACGAAGCTTACGTCGAAGAGCGACGATGTCTTTCCAGAATCGTTCCTGCGAGGCCAACGGCACGTTTAACAGATCGTGGATCATATCGCTCCAGCCGTCGGGACGTTTGAGTTCCCGCTGGACGATGATACGGTCCCACCACGCGCTCGTCAGTTTGGGCAAACGACATTTCGGGTCGTAATGACCACTATGTCGGACGTGGTATCGGAGCAGGTCCGACAGGCCATAAACGACGAGAGGTCCCATCTTGGCCTCGCGGGCCCATAGTCGGACGAAGCCGGTCTTCAGATAGAGGGCGAGGAGATCGAGTTCGTCGCCGATGAACTCGCAGTCCCTCTCCAGGTCGGACCGCCGCAGGAGATAATGCAGGCATCGTCCCTCGCTTCCGATCAGTTCCTGCATCAGAAGAAGGTCTCCGATCGTGAAGATCGGCATCGCCGTACCACCGAGACGCACGATCCGGTCACGTAGCGCGTTATCGACCCCATAGCTCGCCATCGTCACCCGCTCCAACGATACGCCAAAGCGGGCGATATGGCGGATGTCGGCTTTGATCAGAGTACGGAAGCCTTGATCGGTTCTTAGAGCAAGCGCGGCATCGGCGGGATGGCGCAGCGCCGCCTCCAAGCGAGACGTCTGCAGCGCCGCTTCGGCGACGACATCGTCGAACAGCCTGAACCAGTCGGCGCTGCCGCGACGCGCGACGTTCGAAAGGACATGTCCCTTGGCTTCGAAGATCAGGGCGTGTCCGTCGATGAGGAGCATGACATCCGTCTCGTGTTCCTCGCCGCTCACCGGGTCGGTCCAGAACACCGACGTCAGGACCTCACCATGGGGGAACACCGCACGAAGAACACCAGCCGCCATGGTTTCAAGCGCCGCCCCCCGAGCCTTTCCGATCACCTCGCCCGGCGTCTTCGAAATCCCTTCGGCAAGAGTGGAAAGCACGTCGGCGTGTGCAGAGAAGAGGGTGCCAGGAGAAAAGCAGAACCAGCGGTCATCGATTTTCACCAAAGGCCGCCGCCACATCGGATTGTCGAGCGGGAGATAATCTGGATTCATCGGCGCCAGCGCGCCAGGCTCAAGCGACAACTTGTCGAGGATCACTGCCACGGCTGAGGTGGACAGGTTCAGAAAGGCTCCAGCTACACGGGCGAGCGGCACTTCGAAAAGCGAACACCAGGTTGGGTCGAACGGCCTGACACCGTTGAGCCAACTCGTGATCTCCTCGACGACTGGACTCTCGTCGACAAGACGGGCGACCGCCATGGCGGCTACCATCGCCACCTCCGAAGCGTCCTGAAGCGACATGCCGAGCACGTGTTTTCCGAACGGCGCGAGCTCATCCCCGATCATCTGAAAAATTTTTCGAGCATGATGCGGATAGAAGGTATGCCGCACTCTCAATGTCTGATGGCGGCGGCGGGCTAGGAGCTCTGCAGCCTTATCGGCACCCGGCTTCGACGTCTGATCAATGAAGAGGCGTAGATAGGTGTCCAATGCATCAGTCAATCGATGGACATCATCTGGCGCTGGAGTCGCCCCATTTGCAGATGTCCTGAGCAGAAGGGTCTGAGCGAACTCAAGGACCGCAATATCCACACGTGACCGCGGAGCGTCGACGGCGCTCACCTTTTCCATCACAGCCAGCATGGTCATGATCGCCACGCCGTCGAATTCTTGGAAACCCTTGCAAAGAACGTCAGTGGCTTCGTGATAGAGTCGGTCCTGATCGGCCTGCGAAAGATCCGGTATGTCCATCCAGCCATATGTTTCGGCCAAAGGCAGACCGGCACCAAATACGAGATCGTCGAGCGTCTGAGGCTTGGTCCGGGACTTAGGTTTCATGTGGTTTGAGTAGCAGCCGCCGAGCGGTCGCCCAATCCTCGCCCAGTGCTTAGGCCAGTCGATGGTGAGACTTCACAACGAAGTCCTCGCGTGCTGCGTCGACCTCGTCGAGCAAGGCGTGCAGCTCACTCGCATGCTGCTTGTAGAGCGCCCGATCTTCCGCTGTCGGATGCCCTCGCTCTGCACGATCTTCATTAAGGTCGGGATAGAGCGCCAGACGCATCCGTTGCCATTTGCCGAAGACAAAGAAGTGCTGCTGGAGGAAGATGCCCAGCTTCGAAGAAACCTCGGCCAGCTGCTCGGCGGACGCGGCCAGCGACTCGTCTAGGAAGCGATTAGCCGGATCGCGTAGGGCGTGGACCAATTCGCCGAGATTGTTCTGGTCTAAGAAATAAGTGTGGTCGGCACCGATGGAGTGGGCGAGGCTCTCAAGATCCGTCAGCGGATAGTCCTTATCCAGCCGCTCGACGATCGGCTTGTCGTGTTCTCGAACACGGCCCCGCGACAGGCGCTGGTCTAGGGACTGACCGCGCACCATCAGGTAATGATAGACCAGCGCTACAACGATCAGCGCCAGGCCCCAGCCGGGACCAGGTAGGTCGTTCACTTCGACGGCCAGATACCTCGAGGCGGCTGCCACGAGGATCGGCTCCCAAAATGGTTGCACCAAGAGCGCAACGCCGGCGGCGGCGACAAGCCAAGCCAGGCGCGTTGATGCTGCCGGCCGGATCAGCGGCCAAATCTTTTCGAAAAGTGCCACGAGCCGGGTCGTGATCGGGTCGATGTGGGTTTTGAGGACCTTTTCCATTTCAGGCTCTTTCGGAAGCGCCGGCCTAATGTCGAGCATTAGCTTGACCATAAGGAGCGACGTCCGGTCCTCTTGTCTAGGGTACGGCGCGATGTGGCTGAATGGTCACGGCATCGCGACCAATCGAACGGGCTGACATCGGCTCCGCCACGTGGAGTTTGGAGGCGCGACGCTTTAGAGGGGCTCGATCCCGTTGTGTTCGTGTGTGGTGGGCCTGCCTTCCACAACGGGTCGGCTGTTGGCTCTGCCCAAAGCGGTTGAATGTCCGCTTTCTGTACCTGAGCAAGGACCTGCTCCTGGCGCACCGCTGACATTGGCTGCTCCGCCAGGCTCCAATCAGCCGCCACCCTCTTGAGAGCGGCTCGCACCTTGAGCGACCCTTAGTGTGCAATGAGCAGGTTCTAAGTGGTCTCGATATAGCGCATGGCGACCCCGGCAGGACTCCAACCTGCGACCTCGGCTTTAGGAAAGCCTTGCTCTATGCAGCTGAGCTACGGGGCCATTGACGGGTGAACTAGCCGAGCGCGAAGCGCGACGGAAGCGGGGCGGCGGCGATTTCTTCCCGCCGCCCCTTTTTCATGCCCAAAGTGTCGCCGCAAGTTAACGCTGACGATCTAACTCGCGGATTTCCTTGGTTGCGCTCTTCTCCGACCAAAAGAGCACCAAGCTAACGCTGTCGTCAGCTCGCGGCACAGGCAGGCGCCCACGAGTTTGCTCCTGACTCGTAGGCGACCTTTGGAAGGTCCGCTCGTAACACTCGAGGTTGTCGAACGGGATGAGAACACTCATTGTGACGCTAGCACGACTCCGTTGGTCAGACGGGGGAGAGGCGTGGGGTGGGACGTCACGGTGGACTACCAAACTCTTGAAGCGCTGCGGCGCATGAACCCTGCGTGGCGGCTACTCACCGCCACACACGCGCCGTTCGTCGCAAGCTTCCTGCATGAAGCGTTTATCCGCACGAATATCCGGACCTATCTGCAGTCGGACCTCGCGGTGAAGCTCGACGACCATCTCTACCGGCTGCGAACGCAGTCGACTGAAGAAGCCTTGCCCAAGACTGCGAGTGAGTATCTCGACGATTGGGCGTCGGATGAACGCGGCTGGCTGCGAAAATATTACGCAGGCGGCACGGACGAGGCTTCCTTCGACATCACGCCCACCACGGAAAAGGCGTTGGAGTGGCTTGCCAGCCTGCAAGCCCGGCGGTTCGTCGGCGCCGAGTCACGGATGATGACCGTCTTCGATCTGCTTCGGCAGTTGGTTGAAAGGGCTCAGTCCGATCCTGGCGTCCGGATCGCGGAGTTGCAGAAGCGCAAGACCGAGATCGATCGCGAGATCCATGACATTCAGAAGGGGCGCCTGGAGGTTCTCGACCCCACCCAGATCCGGGAGCGTTTCCTGCAGGTCGCGGGCACCGCCCGGGGCCTTCTCTCCGACTTCCGTGAGGTGGAGCAGAACTTCCGCAATCTCGACCGCGAAGTGCGGGAGCGCATCGCCACTTGGGATGGCAGCAAGGCGGGACTTCTGGAGGAGGTCTTCGGTCGGCGCGACCTGATCGCGGACTCAGATCAGGGCAAGAGCTTCAGAGCCTTCTGGGACCTGTTGATGTCGCCCACGCGTCAGGAAGAACTTTCATCACTGCTTGAGTCGACCTTCGCCATGGAAGCGGTTCAAGCGCTCGAACCGGACGGACGGCTTCTTCGCATCCACTACGACTGGCTCGAAGCCGGCGAGACCGCGCAAAGGACCGTGGCGCGCCTTTCGGAGCAGCTACGACGTTACTTGGACGACCAGGCGTGGTTGGAGAACCGCCGGATCATGGACCTGTTGCGGCAGATCGAGCAGAACGCTCTGGCGGCCCGGAGCAATCCTCCGCCCGGCGACTTGATGCTGCTCGACGAGGCAGGCCCGCGCCTTGGCTTGGGGCTGGATCGCCCGCTGTTCACGCCGCCGAACAGGGCTGAGCTTGATGTCGAGATCTCCGAAGAGGACCTCGATCCTGCTTCGCTGGACGCCCTTTTCGCAACCACCCATGTCGACAAGGCGCGTCTCTTGCAATCGATCCGCCAGGCGCTGCAGTTCAGTAGTCAGATTTCCCTCGGAGAGCTCCTTGATGCCCACCCCCTCGAGCAAGGCCTTGCGGAGCTGATCGGCTATCTGAGCTTGGCGGCCGATGACGCTGACGCCTTCATCGACGACGCGCAACGCATGGCGATCTCCTGGACGGACGAAGCGGGGGTCGTCCGCCGCGCCTATATGCCCGTGGTGTTGTTCAAGCGGCCGACGCCTGCGATCGAGGCGGTGTCCTGAGATGAGCACGCCTGCCGATGTGGATCCGCTCTCCCTGGTGACGGTCGCGCTGTTTAGAGGCGTCACCAACCGGGACGACGACCTGCTGCTTTGGCAGCATTTGCTGAACCTCCAGAGCCGGGTACGCGACTATGTGCGGGTCCTGGGGCTCGAACTGGTCCTGGATGAAGGCGAAGGCTTCGCGTATCTGCGCCAGCGTGACGAGGACGGCGAGACGCCGACGATCCCGCGCCTAATCCCGCGCCGGCAGCTCGGCTTTGGGGTCAGCCTGCTGCTCGCGCTTTTGCGCAAGAAGCTCGCCGAGTTCGATGCAAGCAGCGCCGAGGCGCGCTTGGTGCTTCAGCCCGACGAAATGGTCGAGATGATGCGGCTGTTCCTCCCGGACACGACGAACGAGGCGCGGCTACGCCAGCGGATCGAGGCGCATATCAACCGCGCTGTAGAGATGGGTTTCCTCCGGCGAATGCGCGGCAGCGAGGAACTCTACGAGGTTCAGCGCATCCTTAAAGCCTTCGTCGACGCCCAGTGGCTCAGCGACTTCAACGCGCGCCTCGAAAGCTACCAGCGCCATGCTTCGGGATTGCAAGAGGGAGATGAGGCATGACTGAGGCCGTCATCGATCCCGATGTGGCGGAACGCACGCGCACAGGCATGCGCCTGGAGCGCTGCGAAGTCCTGAACTGGGGCACCTTCCACGGCCATGTCTGGTCGCTCGACCTCAATGGCGACAATGCCCTGCTCACGGGCGATATCGGCTCCGGCAAGTCCACGCTGGTCGATGCGGTAACGACCCTGCTCGTCCCTGCCCAGAAGATCGCCTACAACAAGGCCGCCGGCGCCGAGGCCCGCGAGCGCGATCTGCGCTCCTATGTGCTGGGTTATTTCAAGTCGGAGCGGGTCGACGGCGGCTATTCCGCCAAACCGGTCGGACTGCGGGACCACAAGACCTGTTCCGTCATTCTGGGCCGATTCAGGAACGAAGCCTTCGGGCAGGATGTGACCCTCGCACAGGTGTTCTGGTTTCGTGAGCCCCAAGGGCAGCCGTCACGCTTCTACGTCGTCGCCGACACGCAGCTCTCGATCACCGAGCACTTCCAGAATTTCGGCGGCGACGTCCTGGCGCTCAAGAAGCGTCTCCGCGCGCTTTCGTCCGTTGAGGTGCACGACAGTTTTCCGCCCTATGGGGCCGCGTTCCGGCGGCGGTTCGGCATCCACAGCGACCAGGCGCTGGATCTTTTTCACCAGACGGTCTCAATGAAGGCGGTGGGCAACCTCACCGATTTTGTCCGTCAGCATATGCTCGAGCCCTTCGATGTCGAACCGCGGATCGAAGCTCTGATCGCTCACTTCGAAGACCTGCATCGCGCCCACGAGGCGGTGTTGAAAGCCAAAGCGCAGATCGAAGACCTTCAGCCGCTGGCGAAAGACTGCGACCAGTTCGAGACCCTTACCGCCGAGGTGCTCGTGCGCCGGGAGGCGCGCGAGGCCTTGAGTCCGTATTTCGCAGGCCTGAAGGCGGGCCTTCTACGCATTCGCTTGGAGGGGCTGGAGGCCGATCTGGAGCGGGCGAACGCGCGCGCGAAAAGCCTTTTGGCGCGCCAACAGGATCAGGAAGTCCAGCGCGACGAGGTCAGGCGAGCCATAGCCGACAACGGCGGCGACCGCCTGGAGACGCTGCGGGTGGAGATCGAACGACAGACGCGGGTAAGGGACGAACGGGGTAAGCGGGCTGCACAGTACGCAGAACTCGCCAGCAGCGCCGGCTTGCCCGATGCGACCGACGCCGACGCTTTCATCTCCAACCGTCGGCAACTCGATAGCGAAACGAGCGCGGCAGGCGAACAGGAAGCCGATCTGCAAAACGCGCTAACCGAAAAGCAGATCGAGTTTCGCAAGCTCAAGGACAGCCGGGACGAACTGACGCGCGAGGTGGAATCCTTGCGGCGGCGGCGTTCGAATATCCCCGCGCGGACCCTAGCCGTGCGTGAGGAGCTCTGCCTGGCCCTGAACCTTGCCGAGACCGACATTCCATTTGTCGGAGAACTGGTCGAGGTCCGCGCAGAGGAGCGGGCGTGGGAAGGCGCCGCCGAGCGTGTGCTGCATGGCTTCGCCCTGTCCCTGCTCGTGCCCGATGACATTTATGGCGATGTCGCTGACTGGGTCGACCGAACCCACATCGGCGAGCGGCTAGTCTATTTCAGGGTCCGGGAGCGCCGACCGGTCTCGTCCCCGCTCCACCCGCACTCCCTGGTGCGCAAACTGGCGGTGAAGAACGACTCCGCCTTTTACGGCTGGCTCGAAATCGAACTCGCTCGTCGGTTCGATTACGCCTGTTGCTCGACCCTCGAACAGTTTCGGCGCGAGGACCGCGCCATAACGCGTTCCGGCCAGCTGAAGGCCGGCGGCGAGCGACACGAGAAAGACGATCGCCACCGGCTGGACGATCGGACACGCTACGTTCTTGGCTGGTCCAATCAAGAGAAGATCGCCGCCCTCGCCAAGCAGATCGCCGCCTTGGAGCAGCAGTCCGCTGTTTCCGGCGGGCTGATTTCGCAGCTGGAAACCAAGCGGCGTGGACTGGCCGAGCGGCTGAAAAAACTGAGCCAGTTGTCGATGTTCGACGATTTCGCCGGGATCGACTGGCGTCCGATCGCCAGCGAGATCGAAAAGCTGGAGGGCGAGCGGCGTCAGCTCCAAGAGGGGTCCGACGCCCTCAAGACTCTAACGGCGAACCTGACCGAGATCGAACAAGACATCGGGGCGATCATGGCGCGCCACAAGAGCGCGTCCGACGAGGCGGTTCGGCTCGGAGAGCGTCGACGCGTTGACACCGAGCAGCTTCGGATCGCCACCGACCAGGAGGCCGTGGCGACGGATCAGGTTCGGGACGTCGTCTTCCCGCGTCTGGACCGCCTGCGGGTTGAAGCGCTTGGCGAGCACAAGCTTTCCATTGAGGGCTGCGATGCCCGGGAGCGAGAGCTCCGCGATTGGCTGCAGACGCAGATCGACAACGAGGGACGCCGGATAGAACGGGTACGCGACCGCATCATCAGCGCGATGCGGGCCTACAAGGACGCGTATCCCCTCGAGACTAGGGATGTGGACGCCGCGATCGAGGCGAACGGCGAATACCGGGCCATGCTGGCGGCGTTGCTGGCTGATGACCTGCCGAAATTCGAGGCGCGGTTCAAGGCGCTGCTGAACGAGAACACTATCCGCGAGGTCGCCAACTTCCAGTCCCAACTAGCTCGCGAGAGGGAGACGATCCGTGAGCGCATCGAACGGATCAACCAGTCGCTTCGTGGGATCGCTTACAATCCCGGCCGTTACATCGTGCTCGAGGCCGAGCCCAACAGCGATATCGAGATCCGGGATTTCCAGCAGGATCTGCGGGCCTGCACGGAAGGCGCGCTGACCGGTTCGGACGACAGCGACTACTCGGAAGCCAAATTCCTACAGGTGAAGCGCATCATCGAGCGCTTCCGCGGGCGCGAAGGGTCAGCCGAGCTCGACAAGCGCTGGAGCCGGAAGGTCACAGACGTGCGGAGCTGGTTTGTGTTCTCGGCCTCGGAACGCTGGCGGGAGGACGATACCGAGCACGAGCATTACGCGGACTCCGGCGGCAAATCCGGCGGTCAGAAGGAGAAGCTGGCGTACACCGTGCTCGCGGCGAGCCTTGCCTATCAGTTCGGACTTGAGGTCGGCGCTTCACAGTCCCGGTCCTTCCATTTCGTGCTGATCGACGAGGCGTTCGGCCGGGGGTCGGACGAGTCGACGCGCTACGGTCTGGAACTGTTCCGGAAGTTGGACCTGCAGCTCCTGATCGTCACGCCGCTCCAGAAGATCCACACCATCGAGCCCTTCGTCGCGGCGGTCGGCTTCGTGCACAACGAGGGCGGTCGGCGCTCGATGCTCCGCAACCTGTCCATCGAAGAGTACAGGCAGGAACGCCTGCTTCGGACCGCATGACGTCCCTCAATCCCTGGACCCCGCCGGAGGCCGTGGAGGCTGCCGTCCTCAAGCTCTGGGCCAAGGGGCGCATCCTCGCGGCGGCCGTCGGTGGCGACGATGTCTTCCCCCTGACCTTGCGCATCCGCGGCCCTGAAAGCTCCGCCGTGGCGGCGCGCTTTGGCGAGGTTCAAGCCTGGATCCGTGCCTTGGAAGCCGGGAGCCGGGCTGTCCGGGGGTTCGGCTATGACATTGTCTGGCGAGAGGTTCGGCACCGGCAACTGGGCCGCAATCGTATTCCGAACGAACTGGTCGTGCCCAGCGCGGCCGAGGGCTTGAAGCTGATTCGGAAGCAGGCTGAAGCGGCCCGCTTCAGCAGCCTCGCGGCTGCCACCTTCGAGACCCACACCGAACTAAAGCCGTGGCTGGCGCGAAAGCCTCTTGTAGCGCTCGAACATGCTAGAGATTGGCCTCGTATCCTCGCAGTCCTGACGTGGTTCCGGGACCATCCCGCATCAGGCCTATACCTGCGTCAGGTCGATATCCCCGGCATAGACACCAAATTCGTCGAGGCTCGGAAGGGCCTGCTGAGCGAGCTTCTGGATGTCGTGCTGGGGCGTGTGCCGGTGGCGGCGGCGGCCGGCGTTCCGTCAAGTTTTGAAGGGCGCTATGGCTTGCGGAGCAAGCCCTCGGCCATCCGCTTTCGATTGCTCGACGAAGAGACCAGCCTGCAGGGCCTCACCGACATCAGCTGTCCCACAGAGGAGTTCACGCGGCTGCGAGTCAATCCGGGCCTGGTCTTCATCACCGAGAACGACGTGAACGGCCTAGCCTTTCCGAACGTTCGCGACGCCATCGTCGTCTTCGGCCTCGGGTACAGCCTCGATCGCTTGGCGGGCGCGGAGTGGATGCAGCGCTCGCGGCTTATCTACTGGGGAGATATCGATACGCACGGCTTCGCCATGCTGGCGCGCCTGCGGTCCTATTTCCCCGCAGTAGAGTCGATGCTGATGGACGAGGCCACCCTGCTCAACCATCGCGCGCTATGGGTCGGCGAAGATCGCCCCTTCTTGGGCGACCTCTCGCTGTTGACGGACGCCGAGCGCCAGCTGTTCGAGGACCTCAAGACAAACCGGTTCGGTGAACGGCTCCGTCTTGAGCAGGAACGGATCGCTTTTGGCGCTCTGCTGGCGACGCTCAGGACGCTGGCCTTCTAAAGTTGGATCGGGCTCCGAAGCAGAAATCCTGCGTTCACGCCCCACGGCGTCTCATCCCGCGCCGTGAGCGTGGAGGGAGCTTCACCCGGCCTGTCATATTTCACGGCAGAGGTATCGTGCTCAGCGGCAGAGCGCGGGAATGTCGCCTCTGGAGGAGGTCGACAAAGTCTCCTGTCGGCGCTCAGAGGCCCTCCTGCTCATCCAGCAAGCAAGCGGACGGATCGCCAATCCCCATCAGCCCATGCATGAGCCCGTGAAACAGAGGCCCGATTGCAAGATTCCAAGCGACGAGACCGGCTAGGCCGCCGAGACAGAACCAGAGAAAGTCCACCATCCTGATCTCCCTCCCACATGAGGTAATCCGACATTAGCCTGGAACGACCGGGTGAGTTGCAAGGGCCGCCAGAATTTCCGAGAGCCCCGTCCGTCGCCAGAAGCCCGTTTCCGTGCGCTCCAGTCCAGTCCCGCGCAACTTGTGGCCCACCATCCGCGAAGGGATTTCAGCTAGGGCAGAGATCTCCAACTGGCTAACGTAAGAGACTGCAAACTCCTCGACCGATGCCGCATCAAAATTGGCGTCGTCGTTCGACCCCGTCCGTCGGATGAATCCCATGGCCAGCACCCGCGCCACATCGGCGGGGTAACAGTTCAGAACCTCTTCGACCTCGCCCCAAGAGAGCGTGGCGGGCCGATAACGCGCGAACGCGTCAGGAGGGACGACAGACATTCGTCCTTGGCTGCCCGCCTCACCCGACAAGCATTCTAGCGCCTCTTGGGAGATCCAAGCGTCGCCGATCCGGAGGTCCATCCCTTCAGGCAAAGCTAGCCCGCCCGGCAGGTAGCGAGAAAGCGCAGCAGAAAGGAGCGCCGCCCAAGGCTTGTATCCCCCTCCCCAGCGCCGCAATGCTTGCTTGACCGGTATCCATCCGGACAAGTCCGCGACCGGCGTCGCCAGCGCCGCCAACTCGCTCTCAAGCTTTACCGCTATCTCGGCATCTAGCTGCAGGCCTGAGAAGGCCACCCTCGCCATCTCTGAAGGTTCGGAAAGCAAACCGGCGCTGAGCAGATTGCGGACATCGACCACGGTTAAACTCATGCGCCGGGCCCAAGCGGTCGCCGATACGCGTCCCTTCAGAAAGCTTTCCACTTGGCCCGCGTCCTCCGAGGAAAACCAGTCACAGGCGCGGTGGCGCCCTCGGGCGGCTCGTTCACCCAGCACGCCGACATCGATCAACCGTCGCAGGTCAGCGCGTTCTATCCGTAGCTTTGCCGCCAACTCCCTTATTGTCATGAAGCCTTGCGCGAGCCGCGCTTCGCGTAGTCGCTGCATGCCTAAGGTCGCCGGCCGGGGCGAGCCCAGCGCTTGAAGCGCCGCCTTCAGTCGACCTTGGCGGTAGTTGGCATGGCAAGCCAGCCGACGAAAAAAGGAGTGTTCGGCTCGATTGGCTTTCGCCCGGGCCAGCTCTCGAACAGAGGTGGGGAAACCCTGAATGAGGCGCAGTCCGCCAAGGAGGCTTTCGACTGCTTGCATGGGACTAGCGACCTCTCGTGACGGCCGAAGGCAGCGCCCTGCGATGACAATGAGTTCAAAGAGTTCCGGTGCTGTCAGCGGGCCGAAGTCAATCGATGCGGGTGCAGGCGGGGGTTCGGTCACAAGCTGAGCCACGAGGGAAAGCTCGCGACGATACTCTTCCGGGACGTAAGGCGCCTCCGCATGCTGCAAGTCGGCGTCACAGGACTGACAGCGGTCAACCGATCGGGTGAACCAGGTCAGGTACTCATCACACGCAGGACACTGATCGATCAGAATTTGCCAGGACTCTGGACAGAACCGTAGCGCTCTGACCTGCCAGTGCGTCCTGTGATACGGTGACTGGCGAAGAGAAGCCGGCGAGATACGTCGGCGTCCCCAGATCATCATCCGAGAGCCGAAACCTGGCGTATGGCTCTGGCGGAAAGCGCGATCAAACACCGCCCGATCTACGCCAAGGCTGATCGGGAGCTGCTGCAGCGCCTCGGACCTCAGGACAACCGGCGGCCAGCGGACAACACCGCCGACAAAATCCCACGGGCGATGGATGACATTCCAATGCGCAACCCTGCAAAGGAAGCCTGCCAAGCTCTCCTGAGGCTCAGGCGCCAACGGCAAGGCGACAAGTTGCATCGGTGTGGCGACGAGGGAACTCATGGCACCAAATCCCAGAAGGGATTTGCTGCCGCGAACTTCTGAGGAAGCGCCCAACGATCCGTCGCCAAGGCTACATCTTGCAGCTCGATCTTCGCGGCTGCACGCCGGATCGAAATCTCAAGCGCCGCTTCCATCAACCTCGACACCCGGCCGATCACGCCGTCGGACACTTTATGAAGCGCGCCCAAGAAATCGGGATCGAACAGCCCACTGGAGTGGTCACGAAGACCCAAACGGACGATCTCCCAATCCAGCCGTTCCCAGTAACCTCGGAGCAGCCGCGCGTCCTCCTGCACGGTAGATCGCAGGCGTGTGAAGTCGCACGGCGGAACGAGCCGGCCGTTCAGTTGGAGATTTCGGCTGAACATGGCCTCGGCGTCTTCGGTGCCGAGAAACACGATCGGAACCGCGCCCTCATCCAAGAGCGCCTTCAGGCTATCGGTCACGTCGCCGGAGTTGGTCCGATTCAGATGCTGGACTTCGTCAATGAACAGGAGCCGGCACCCGAAGCGGTCAAAATAGGTGAGGAGCCGCTCACGCAACTCCAACTCCGTTCCTCGATGGCCAAACCCGTCGCCGAACTTCAGCAGAATAGACGTATAGAGCTTCTTCGGTGTGGCGGCGCGGTCGAGAGACACATGAAGCACCGGTATGAAGTTCGGCTTGGGCGGCAGACGCTGTTCGACCAGTTCGATGAAGGCCTTGGCGGCGGTCGTCTTGCCTGAGCCTGACGGCGCGAGAACTCGCATGCCTCGTTGCGGCTCGCCTTTCGTAAGCTGGCCAAGCTCCAGCAGATAATCGCATCGGGCATGGAATTCCGTATGTCGTGGGTACGGGATGAAGATCCTGCGGAAGATCGATATGCGATGGGCCACGAGTTGGTTGACCTCAGAAGTGGTCCTCTCGCGCGTGAACAGAGCATCCGGGTCGGCTGCGTCCTGAGGCGAGTTCTCGGCGGTCATTTGAACGGCTCCCAGCCCAGACCCTCTCCGCCGCTTCCGCCATCCGCTTGCGCTGGGGGGCCCGGGTCCGGCGAAGACGGACGCGGCAGGACCTTCTTCTTCGCTGGAGGACGAGGAGGTCGCTTTGACGCCAGCCCCTCATCCGTCCGTGAGAAGGCCAGCGGGGTCTGCTCCACGATGGGCGCCATTCCATCGTGCCGGGAAGCAGCGAACCGCATCTCGACCACCCCGGTCAGGTGTTGTTGCTTTGGCTTTTGGAGCACCCGCGCGACAGATCGGCGCTTCCTGATCAGGACATCTGGAACGAGTTGCTGCACTCTTGCCGCCAACCGAGCTCGCGCCTCAAGCCGATCCGCCTCGGTGGAGAAGGCCAGCCCCGCTTGGAACGCCCACTGAGCGAGCTTGCGATGGTGCCAAAGGGACATGCCTTGGGCGTAGCGCTCCTCGGTACAGGGCAGCGTGTGGTATCGGCGCTCCAGGTGATGCCACACATGGATCTCGGCGATGTTCGCCGGATTGAATTTCACCTTCACCTGGCAGCTGGCGGATCCAGACCGGCGCTGCCTTCGCACCGGGGCCGTACCTGCGAGGTCATTCAGTAATCCCTGAACGACGGCAGGATCATGATAGCTCAGCCCATGAATATTGACGCCGGAACGGTTGAGTTGCCTGCCCTCCGCGACCATCCCCAGCATCTTGTCGATCTGGCGGAGGTCGTCATGAACCGGGATGCCGAACCGCTCGGCGTCCTGTTGCCAGATTGCGCCGGGCGGCAGCCCGGCGCTCGAGTGAACCTCGATGTGATAGAAGCGGATGGCTTCCCAGATCAGGTCTTCCATCTGCTCGACCGTAAGAACGGCTGAAGCTGCGGGGTCGTAGCCAAGTTCCCTCATCACGTGGATCGGCAGTCGGGCGCCGGGAAGCTGTCGCGTGATGAGGTTGTTCAGAGTGGCGAAGAACCGTTCCACGATTGCCTTGTGCGTGGGAGAGGCGACCGGTGCGAGACGCAATGTGGTGCCCAAATCCGCAAACGCGTCTTCGAAGGAGACGCCGGCGAATTCCTTACCGTTGTCGACGACGATCTGATCGAAGCGGCCGAACACATTCACCAGCTTCCGCGCCGGGCCTTTGTCGTCCAGGAAGCGGGTCTTGGGCATGCCGGCGCGCTTCAAGCACTCCATGACCGAATAGGTCGACGGAGGTTCAAAGCCCAGGACGAACCCCACCACACACCGGGAGCGAACGTCGATCAAAACGGTCAGCCATGGGGTTCCGATCGGCAGCATCCACTCGGAATCAAAGACTGCGATCGCATCCCATGAGGTGTGGTCCATGCAGCCCAGTTGCAGGCGCCGCTGGGCGGTCATCATTCCTGCGACCGCTTTGAACCGGCTCTTGGCCTTCTTGGCTCCGTACTTCAGAGCGTAAGTCTCGTAGGATTCAGTCGCTCGGATACGCAGGCGAAACGTCTCCGATACAGGCCTAACCAAGGGTTCAATCCCAGCGCGTTCTCGCCACCGGTTGAGGCGCATCACTCGGCAAGCGAACTTTGCATATGCCGTCTCAATGCTCATCGATGGTGAGCGCCAGTAGCGCGTTACACCGTGGTTGAGCAGCACCTCAATCTGGGCATCGACCCTTGGTCGCCGCGGCACCCGACCGCTCATGGAAAGCGATTCCTTGATCGTGCGTCGGCCGGGTTCGCCGCGTTCAAGCCACCTGATTACGCTGCGCGCAGAAGGTCTTTTTCCAAGCTCGGGTGCCTCTGGCTCTTCTCGCCAAATCCGCAGCAAAGCCCACTCGATTGAGCGCTCGCTGGCTGTGGTCAGTCCGAGTTCGTCGATCTTTCTCAGGACAAACAGCCGAAGCCTCGCCTGTGGGTCCAACTTCCTGATCGTAGCGGGATCATACTCTCGCTCTTGTGCAAGGCGCCGCGCGACTGATCGTTCGTTCACGGGCCGGCGAACCAACCGGCCAGCCGCGTAGGTTTCTAGCGCCCATCGCGTGTCCGGGGTCCGGAACCCATCGTCGTCCTCGATCTGCAGCGGCGAAAGATTACTTTCGTGGAGGAAAAGGAGAAGGCCGTGGGTCAGGGTTTGATCGAACAGGATCGGAGTCCCGTCTAGGGTCCATCGTTCGCCCTTCTGGAACTGGATGGTCATTGCCCTGCCCCCGCTCCGAAGCGAAGGAGGCGCACGACGCTTTCGCCGCTCAACGGGCGCACCAGATCGATCTCAACGATCCTGGCGACCATCATGCCGCGCAGTATCGCGCCGCCCTTCTGGCCGCACCCCAAGGCGTAAACGATATCTTCAAAGGAGGCCGCCCCCCCGGCCAATGCCTCAACGACCTGGTAGATGTGCCCGTCATCGAGGGCGGTCAGCCGGTCCTGCTGGACCAGTTCGATGTTCCGCTTCCGTATCGGGCATTTGTCGAGGTGCCGCCGGAGCACGACGGAAAACCGCCAGCCCAGGAGGTCGCAGAGCTGACGCACGCCCTCCAGCTTTGCCCGATAGTCAGGATCGTCGAGGTATCTTCGATCGCTTTTCAGTTCGACAACCTCGATGACGCCGTCATCCATCAGCCTGACGCAGTCGGCGATGTAGGTGCGCCAGCGCCCCGCAAGCGCGAACTCGAACCGGAACGGTTGGGCGCGGTAGTCGACGACCTTGGTGTCGACCTCGCACAGCATGAAGAAGTCATGCTCCACCATGCTCTCGAACACCTGAGCACGCCCGGCCTTGCGGCTGGCGTAAGCGCCGGTGACCAAAGTGCGCCGGCCGGTGATGATGGTTCGAAGCGGCCGCCCGTCGACAGACAAGACGACGCGTCCCGCCACGACGTATTCGCGATGTGCAGGATCCGCCAACGCACCTTCCACGGCACCCATCAGACCCGAAGAGCCGAAGCTCTGACCTGGCTTTATGCGAAGCTCTGAAACGGAACGAGGGCCAGCAACACGGTGTTGCTGGGTCCCATCAGTCATAGGTTGGGTCATGGTCTCTCGCAGGCTGAAGGTGGATCAGGGCTCGAGCGCCGTCGCCCGCTCAGGCGCGCTGAGCAGTTGACATCGGCACTGGCTGGGGAGAGATTGACCGGGTCAGACCATGACGCCGAGAAATCTCTCGGACAAAGCCCCGGGCGCGCCAACGCCCGGGGCTTTGTCTTTTCTGGCTCGTTGTGATGGGCTTCAGGGAGCCGGCATCTTTGCCTCCCTTGCCTCGAGCGCATAGCGCCGCGGCCACAGCTTTTCCGGGGTCGAGCCAACGGCGGTGGCCAGCGCGAGTTCAATCCGGCGCGACCTACGCAAGCCTTGGCTTACGATCGTGACGGAACTGGGCGCGACCTGCAGCTGACGCGCAATATCCGACAGCGTCAGATCGCGCTTCGCCAACTGCGCCTTCAGACGCTCATGCTGCTTATTCGGTCGTGGCATATGCCGACTCCAAGCCATAGTCGGCTTGAAGACTAAAATCTCACATCGGAGCGAGTCGAGTCCCGAAAGTAAGTTCTAGGCACCTCATTTGGCCACTTAGACTAAAGACCACCTCGCAATATAGAGGCAACTTCCGTCAGCGTTGACTTCATCATCTGTTTTCATTGACATTTAGCCGAACGATCTTGGCTTCAGATATTAACAAAAATCTGCAAATCCGCCCCCCCCGCTGGGCGGGTCTTCGCCGCCCGCAGACCCGCCAACATCGGCCCGATGACTTCCGGACAGCGCCAACTGCGAACCTTTGCGCGCTCGCGGAAAGCAGACCTTCAAGCCGCCAGCCGACACAGACGCGCGTCAACAGTTGGACAACACCGAATGGTTAGATCGACCGACATGCAGATTCCGGATTCTGCTCGATGCCGACGCTGTCACGCCAGAAGAGGTGAGGCCCGTTGGCGAGGGCGGTCAATGCCCTACGCTTGAGCGCGCTCTCGGAAATCCCGCAGATAGGCACGCGCCATCGCCGAGTATGGCGCACCGTCTGCGGCCGTGGCTGTCATCTCGGTGAGGATCCGGCCTTGGAGGAGCCGCAGCCCCCCCGCGGCCACTCCGACAATCGGATGCGCCTGAGTGATCTGCGGCTGATCGATGCTCTGCGCGATGTCTCCGAGATCGCGCAGGAGTTCCTCAAGGAAACGCAACCGCCGGATGATGCTCGCGCGTTCCTGAACAAGCCGTAGGCGGTTCAGCCCGTAGACTTGGATGGAGACCGCGCCTCGGGCGCTAAGGCCCGCGTTTCGCGCTCTCTGTGCGACCACGTCTAGGGCGGGCGAGATGGCAGGGAGGGCCTCAGGCATGCCGTCGATCGCTCGAGGATAGACCAGCCCAATGCCGCTATCGTCCGCGAAATGGAAATGGATGTGCTGGTCGGGATCATCCCGGGTTGGATCCAGTAAGAGGGCGAGCTCGCCATCAAAGGCTGAGACCTCGGGGTGAGCGCGCTGTCCCGCGACAGGAAACGCGGACTGCTTTCCAGACGACATCTCAGCGAAAAGGACCCGAAGGTCGGAAACTAAATACGGGGCCTTCTGCTTCCGCCGCCGATTGCAATCCAGGCAGCTCGGAAGAAGGTTTTCCCAATCCATCGCCACCCACCAATAGCCAGGGTGCGTATCATCCCCGTCCACCTTGGCCTTCGGCCGATAGTGCTCGACATCCACCGGTGCCTGCGCCGCATAGCGACTTTCGCAATAGGCGCATTTGCCGTGGAAGAGCGCCTCGAGACGCTGCTTCACATCCGCGTTCTTGTAGGCAGCGAACGAGAAAGCTTCCCGCTTGGCGTTGGGCGCGAGCGGCGCGCTCATGTGAGCGCGCACACGTTCAAGCTCGGTCAGACCACTCGAGTTTCGACGCGATAGCGACGCAGGCGGAGGAGTCGCGCCCCGGCTGACAAACCTCATCGCTCATACCCATCCAAAGCTTGAACGATCAGGCGCTTCGTTTCGTCCTCGAGCGCACGTCTATCCGCCCCTGCGGCTTGTCTGTGCTCGCGCAGGTACTGGCCCAGCGCGTCGGCGACGAGCTGTTGGACCTTGGTCGAACCCAGTGGCAGAGACGTCATGACCTCGGCCTCGAACGCGCGGAGCGATTTGGCCTCCTCATCACTCAGCTGTGCGCCCGCCTCCCGCAGCGCCAGAATGCTCGCGAGCTGCGCCGTACGCTGCTCCGCTTCAAGGGAGTCAGTGGTGAACATGTCGAAGAAGTCCGACGTGAGCAGCTGCTCGACCGTCAGGTTCTCGACATTCGGCAGATCCACATCACTTTGAACGAAAGTCGGGGCGCGGCCGTCCACCGACAGGCCAACCGACTTGGGCAGTCGGCGAAGCACAACGACTTCCTGATCGTGCATGCCACGGAGACAGAGCGGATCGTGAGTGGTGATGATGAAAGTCGCCGACGGCAGCAGAGTCCTAAGAGCGGGAACGATCCTCATCTTCCATCTCGGGTGAAGGTGCGCCTCGATCTCGTCGATGAGGATGACGGGGGCGGCTTCCGAGAGGGGGCGAAGGGGCTGATGTCCGGAGCCCATCACCCCCTGTAGGAAATCACAGACCATTGCGATGACCGACCGGAAGCCAGAAGAGGCAACGCTGAAGGGCGTTCGCGTCCGGGTGCCACCGGGCTCGACCTCCGTCACGATCAGGCAGCGGCGGTTCTCTTCGTCCTTCTCGATCGCTTCAAGCTTGGCGTCTATTCCAAAGATCGTCTGAAGACTCCTGGCGACGAGCGCAAAGCGGACATCGTCGAGCTTCAACAGCCACTCTTCGGGGTTTCTGAGGATCAGGTCCGAATGGAACAAGGTTTTCACACCGGCCCTGACCGGCGTCCGCGAACTTCGGTCCGAATACTGGCGAAAGGCGCCATAGGCGAAGACGCGGGGGAGACCTCCAGGCCGCTCGAGGTCCGTGAAGTCGTTCGCAATGCCGAGAACGGCCGTCTCGCCGCCCTCAAAATGCAGTGTGACCGTCGCCTCCCGAGGTCCCGTGTCAGGGTCGCCTCCCATATAGTCTGGGTCTAGTACAAAACCGTCGGCCGGCCTGCCAATCTGGCGGCGAGCGGCGGGATCCGATAGCGCGAGCGCGACGCCTTCAAGGATCGAGCTCTTGCCAGCGGCATTTTCGCCGAGCACCAGAAGAGCCGCGGCCTCGCCCTCCGGACGACCGAGATCGGGCCGAGGCGGAATCGCAGCGGGCACGTTTAAGGTGAGGTCCTCGAGGGCCTTAAAATCATGGAACTGTACCGCGACCAGCTTTCGCGCTCTGTCGACCCTGGACGATCGTACTTGTGTGCGCGTTCGGCGGGGGATTGGACGCCGGACGTCACCCAGAGCGCGTTCGAAAGCCGCGCAACCTAGGGGCGTGCTCAACACCTGACCGATCGTACTGCGAAGCTGCTGACGTCCATCAGGGAGATTCCGATCCAGCCGCTCGCCGGTTCGCTTCACCACGCGCCTAAGCAAGGCATACCAGCCACCGCCGAACTCCATGTCGCGGAAGTCATAGGCGACCTTCGTTTCGCCGCCGCTTCGCA